>NZ_JBFRCG010000012.1:0-347960 GCF_040965595.1 Paraburkholderia sp. EG287B | reverse complement strand
AGTGCCCACAATTCGTCGTCAATGATCGGCGCTTGCATCCCCTCGGTCTCCGTTCTCTGGACGACTGAGGTTAACATCGCGCCGCGAAAGTTAACAGACCATCAAGGTTTTTTTTGAACTGGCCTCTTATGCCATTAAGCGCAATGCCGCTAACAGCGGAGTTATGCGCTAGACGGCGCACGTGTTCTCGCATCAAGCTACCGCTCGCCACCGACCAACCGCTGCTGGCGAACAACGCGCCCAAAAGTTCGCAGGTGCGAATTTAAAAAGATCTTTCACAGTGAGATGGCCGACGTTAGCTGAACGACACTTTCTTGCGTCGGCCAAGCAGCAAACAAAGGGCGAGCAGCACGACAATCAAACCAGCAACGATGCCGCCGCGCGCAAGCGCGATCAGATTGGATGAGGGCCCGCCACGCCGCGCCTGCGCCACGTCCTGCTCCGTGATGGGCGCATTGCTATGCCCACCATATTGCTGCAACACGTAGCTGCCCAACAGCGCAACCTCGCGATTGCTCAGTTGCTCGGCGTCGGTCGGCTTGCCCCCGAAACCCGGCATGAACGCCTGGCCGTGCGCCGTCGTCCGATCCACTCCATAGAGAATGGCTGCAATCACATTCTTCGGAGCGCGCGAGCCGGTGACCGAGTTATCGAACAGGCTCGGGTAATACCCGTCCTTGCTGCCTTCGCCGTGCGCGGAGTGACAGGAGGCGCAATTGCCCTGAAATAGCTCGGCACCGGTGGGGTTCGAGTCGCCGTTGGTGACGCCGTCGGTGCCACGCAACGTTACGACCTCCATAGAGGCCTTGCCCTGCGTGAAGCGAGAGGCGTCGTCGGCCGGGTCGTGGACGGGGGGCACCGCCTTCACGTAAGTAGCGATCGCGTTCAGGTCATCCGTCGTCAGATACTGGAAGCTGTGTTCGACCGCTTCCCCCATGCTGCCGCCGGCCTGCGCCTTGCCCGCAACGCGTCCTGTACGCAGATATTCGACGAGCTCCGCGTGAGTCCAGTTGCCGATGCCGCTCGTCGGATCCGACGTGATGTTCGGGGCATGCCACGGACCGACATCCGCGCCGGCCAGGCCTTGGCTCGCCAACTCCTGCATCAAGAAGCCGCGCGGCGTATGACACGTGCCGCAATGCGCCGCGCCTTGCACGAGATAAGCGCCGCGATTCCACTCGACCGACTCGCGAGGATCCGCCTCGTATGGCTTCGGGTCCAGGAACAACAGATTCCAGAGCCTCATCGACATGCGCACGTTCATCGGGAACGGCAGACTGGTCTTCGGCCCCGGCTTGTCCACCGGCGTCACCGCTTGCGTAAAGTAGGTGTAAAGCGCATGCACGTCGTCGTCTGTCAATTTCGCATACGACGTATAAGGCATTGCCGGGTACAGATTCCCGCCGTCGCGACGTATGCCGTGTCGAACCGCGTCCGAGAATTCCTGCTCGGTGTAGTTCCCGATCCCGGCGTCCTTCGATGACGTGATGTTAGTGGAATAAATGGTCCCAAGCGGCGTACTGATCGCCAGTCCGCCCGCAAAGGGCTTGCCTTCGGGCGCCGTATGGCAAGCCACGCAGTCCGAGGCGGTTGCCAGGTATGCGCCACGCTTGATCAATCGGGAGGTTTGATTCAGGTCGTCTGCGGCATGAGCACAGACCGCCGTGACGATGCCCGCGACGAGCGCCGAGAGTCGACCAAGGCGATTTACAAGTTTGCGCATGTTTAACTGTGCTTCAGTTGATCAACGATGGCGTCTGCGGCCTTCAATGCTAAGGCCGTCATGGTGAGCGTGCTGTTCGACCCGGTTCCGGTCGACATCGCGGCGCCGCCCGGAAGGAACAGGTTCGGATGATTGTGTGCACGGCAATCCACGTCGACAACGGAGGTCGAGGGATCCGTGCCCATGATGCAGCCGCCCATGATGTGATCGCTGTTGAGAAACTCGGGCGAGATGACCACTTTGGTCGCACCGAGTCCGGCTGCGAGGCGCTTTAACGTCGGTACGGTATATTCCTGCGCGCTGCGGCGTACGTAGTCGCTGACGTCATAGTAGATGTTCGGCTTGTTGATTCCGAGCCAGTCCTTCTTGTCGGACAACGTGAGCCGATTGTAGGGCAGCGGCAGCGGCTCATGCTCCACGGTCAGCTTTGCCGTGCAGGCCGAAAGACGGCGAATCTCGGCGTCCAGCGCCTTGCCCACCAGCCCCTTCTTCAACGCCGCGGCCGCGCCGATCGGACTGCGTGCCAGGTTTTCCATGCGGAACATCGCACCCGCATATAGACTCCGGAACTCTCCCTGGGTCGTGTTGAGGATGCTGCTGCTCTGAACGGGGCCAACGCCAGTCCATAGCGGTTCGTCGAGTTCGACCTCGGCGATCAGCTTGGGCTGGTCCATCATGTTGCGGCCGACCTGATCGGAGCTGTTGGCCACGCCATTCGGATTGTTCGCGTCTTTTGAGAGCAAAAGCAGCTTCGGCGTCTCGATGCCGTTGCAGGCGATCACGAAGAGCTTACCCGTGACCCGGTGCGATCGTTTTTCCGGATCGAAATAATGCACGGCTTGAACGGCGTTCTTGTTCCCGGTCTCGATCCGGTACACGACTGCGTTCGTTAGGATCCGCCCACCCTTCGCCTCGATCCGGGGCAACGACGTCGCGGCGTCGTATTTGGCGCCGATGGGGCAGACAGGGAAGCAATTGTTGTTGCCACAGCACGCCGGGCGTCCGTGATAGGAAACGCCGCTGTTGCGCGCTTGAGGCGCCGGGATGTTCAGCAGGCCAATCTTCGCGGCGACATCGGTAAATCGTTGCTCGCCCGGTCCAAAGGGAATCGGCCCCATCGGATAGGGCTTCGAGCGTTTATTCCCCAGCGGCCATTGATGCGCGGGATCGGATGGCCCGCACACGCCCAATGCGTATTCCGCCCGCGTGTAGTACGGCTCGAGGACGTCATAGCCGAACGCCCAATCGCGCCCCACGCCATAAAGGCTTTTGAGCCGCATGTCATCGGGCGTCATACGCCAGCAAATCCCTGCCCAGTGCCATGTCGCGCCGCCTGCGTAACGCACGTAGCCTTGCATGTACGCACGTGCATTGGGGCCTTCCAGTTGCAGATACTCTTCCTGTTCGTGGGGCGTCCTCGTTTCGAGGTGCGGGGCCCACGGTTTGGGTGGATAAGGCGCATTCCAATGACCGATGCGAAGGCTGGGCGGCAAATTGCGGAAGTTCTCCACAACGCGCCAGCGTTCGACCCGGGGGCCCGCCTCTAACATCAAAACTGACAACCCTGCATCGAGGGCCTGCTCCGCTATCTGGCAACCCACCACGCCGGTTCCCACGACGACGACGTCGGCGCTGTCATCACTCGACATTTGCTATTTCCTTTTGGAGCCAATCAGATTAAAAGCTGGGCATATCGCTCAAGGCGGCCGCGTCGGCGTTCCAGCCGTTGGGGCGCGACCTGGCGTAGCTCGGAATCGTCATCACGTCCCGCGTGGGCTGATACATCAGCGCGTGCTCGTAGGCGATCACCTCAGCGCCGGGCTCGTCCACCACGACGCCCAGGTACCACGCTGAGATGATGGCAAGCGCCGCTTCCTTGACCGGGCCGTCCGGCACGTCCGGGAAGAAGTCCTCGACAACGCGCGTGTTCTTCTTATTCGCGATCGCAAGCAGCTCCGTTACGTGATCGCGCAGTGCGGGGTCACGCGCAAGCATGGCAGCCGCGATGCGTTTGCCGATATGGCCATCGAGGCGGTGGGGAATCAGCCGCGACGAAATGCCCATGAACTGCGCCGCGAACTCGTCGGACAATGGCACCTGCGTGCAGAGCGCAGGAAGGGCGGCCATTGCCGCCACGCTTCCGGCCAACAAGAGGCCGCCCACCAGGACCTTGCGGCGAGAAAGAATGAACGCAGTGGGGTAGTCATCACGGTATCGGTCAGTCATATTTGTACGAACACCTGGCAGCGGAAATCTGCATCATGGGTTTGGCAATGGGAACTCGGCGCACCTGCGAACTGTGCGTTATGACTTCGTCCGCTTTTGTGGGATGGCGGCATGCGGCAGTACACGAGCTGCAATGTGAGTCGATTTCCAAATGAAACTGGACTATTGCAATTGAAATTTGAGGCTCGCGGCGCCAACGCCGCGAGCCGGCCTTCAAGGCCTATACTTGAGCCACCTTGAACACGGCGACCTCATCCTGAAGTGCCCGAGCCTGTTCTGCCATCGAATGCGCGGCGGCGGAAGCCTGCTCGACCAACGCCGCATTCTGCTGCGTGACCCGGTCCATCTGCGTGATCGCCACATTTACCTGCTCGATGCCGTCGCGTTGCTGCTGCGAGGCTGAAGCAATCTCGCTCATGATGCCCGTCACCCGCTGCACCGATTGCACGATTTCGACGATCGTGCCTCTAGCCTCTTCGACAAGCTTGGCCCCCGCACGAACGCGGTCCGCCGATTCGCCGATCAAGTCCTTGATGTCTTTCGCGGCCACGGCGCTGCGCTGCGCCAACGTGCGGACTTCGCCCGCAACCACGGCGAACCCGCGCCCTTGTTCGCCCGCCCGGGCCGCTTCCACAGCTGCATTCAGTGCGAGGATGTTCGTCTGGAATGCAATTCCCTCGATGAGCCCGATGATCTCGGAGACCTTGCTCGAACTTTCCGAAATTGCGTCCATCGTCCCCGATACCTGCGCGACGACATCTTCGCCTCGCACAGCAACGCTCGATGCGGTAGCGGCCAGCACGGCGGCCTGATTCGCGTTATCGGCGTTTTGTTGAACCGTCGACGTTAACTCTTCCATGCTCGCAGCCGTTTGCTCGAGAGCCGCCGCCTGCTCCTCCGTGCGCTGCGAGAGATCGGCATTACCCGCGGCCAACTGTTGGGTCGCTTCGCCGATGGAATGGCTGGCCTGCTTCACATTGCCGACGATTCTCGCCAACTGCGCAATCGCCGCATTCACGGCTTCCGCCAGCAAACCGACCTCGTCTCGCCGGCGCACATCAATTGCCACGCTCAGATCGCCCTGTGCCAGCGCTTGCGCGCCATATACAACCTCCTGCATGGGTTGGACGATTGAGCGGGTGGCCAAAATGGCCAGCGCCAGCGCGACGACGCAGGACAGCACGGCCGCGGTCCATAGCATGAGGCGCGCCGCTGCATAAGCGTCCACGGATTCTTGTTTAGCCTCGTCCATCGCCGATCCCGAGTGCCTGGCAAAGCCATCGAGAGCTGCGAAGTACGATTTCAGGATCGGCCCAAGGGCTGCCAGATCGTCCTGTGCACGGGGATCGTGCGCTCCCAGCTTATCGAGAACAGACACGAGTGCCACGTGGTAAGCCTCACGTGCATGCAAGACCGGCGCATAGGCGGCTTTGCCTCTGTCCGTCACCACATGTTGGCCCAGCTCTTTGTACGTTTCAGTATTCTCGTTGATCAGCCTGCGCATTTCGGCCAAATCTGACGCCTGCTGTTCGGGTGAATCGAGCAGCGTAGCGTAGGCCATCCGCGTCACGGTAAGGGAATTTTTTTCGATGAGCGTCAGGCGCTGCTGCTGACGCAGATGGAAGTCCACAATTGCATGCAGGTCATCGCTCATGCGCGACATCTTCACTTGTACAACCGAGCAAGTTGCAACCAGCAACAAAAGCACAACACCGAACGTCGCCATCAATCGACTGCCGATCTTCATACCGACTCCGTGAATTGCAATGGATCATATATCGGCATCGGCGGTTCGAAATTAAGGGGTACCAACGTTCCTTAATAGTCACAGGTGAAACTCGAATGCGTCACTTCGTTACCGACGTGCCGAAGTGACGCTGTCCTTTCACTCGACTGCGGTCCGACGCGGCCGACCGTAGGCACCCGATGTCGCCGCCCAACCCGATACCCGTACTCACGTCAGCATTGCGGCAACGCGAGCCGTATGGCGGTCAGAGGTGCAATGCTTTGGTTCGAGTCGTTACTCCTGATAGGGCATCGAATGCCGTGCCACCAAGGCCGACGCCAATCCCACCGCCAGTACCCCGGCAACGATCGCCTCACGCCGCCCCGGTGAAGGCGGCTCGCTCACCTGCCGTAGCGCCAGCCAGCCGTGCTCGGAGCGTGGTTCACGCTGGATGGCATAGCTGACGATCGAGGCGGCAATAAACGGGCAAGGTTGCGACGAGCGCGTAGAGCACGGCGCCAAGGTGCGCGAGGCCGCCCCCGCTCGACCGCCACGAACGCAGACACGGTAACGACAGGTACGCCCAACCATTTGGTGTCGCCCGTCACCCGTTCGACGATGAAGATCGGCACGAGCAACGCGGCTGCGCGCAACAACATATTCCAGTCAATCAACGACTCAGCATTCCCGACGAATTCCTGTAACGATCGGCGTGCCGCCATGCGTCCGTTGATCCGGCCGCTGCAACGGTGCTTGCCACCGGAATCGGTGCCCGGCGCATACCAGCACGTGACTCAAGGCTCGCGGCGGCCACCGAAATGACGCGCGAGGGATCACACAGGAAGCGCAATCATGAAGCTGCGTTTTGCGCCGTTTCCTGCGCCCACGTTTGCAAATTGCGAGCTTGTCTCCACCTCGCCGCCCTCGATCGAAATGCCTGCCTGTGCCTCTGACACACCGCCGCAAGGGTTGGAAAGTCGTTATCGCATTGCGTCGACAACCTGCCCGGTTGGGGGGCTGCGCGTTACCATGCTGGCACGACATCCCGTTTCGAAAGGAACAGGGATCGCGAATGGGTGATAACTTTATCAGTATAACCCCTTGCACGTGGGTCGCGCTAGTGACGCCAAAATTCGTCATGCAGCAGCTGCAAGGGCGTCCTCGACGGGCTTCATGTGAAGGGACTTGTCGGCATCGTCGCGGTACGAGTGCCAGTGTCGTGCGGATTTATTTCGCAGGAAGGTCGACAGACGCTGCGGATACCTGGCGTCGCATCTACGATGTACTTCGGCCACTCGTTCGTGCAAGCTGAATGCTCCCTCATTGCCAGGTCCTGCCGCTGGTGAACGCTGGCTCATGGCCGCCGCCGTTCCGTCGGCGAATGCGCCCAACCGCCCCAATGCAGCCGCTCAAATCGGAGGTTCGTAGGCGGGTATCGGCGGAAGAACGTCCATTCGCCCGGATACGGTCGCCCGTGCACTCCGGCCTGGAGTTGCGGTTCGTCGACGCGACGAGAACTGGCAATCACTGCGGCCGAGGTGCGAACTTAGCCGCCCGCAGCTGGCCATTCGACGCGCCGAGCACCGGGGACAACGTCTCGATGAGTCGCTCTCTTGCTCAGGCCCGACTCGCCGTCGCAAGCTCCTCTGTCACTGCAAGAAACCTCGCTACGTCACCCGGTCCGTGGCAATGCAATGGAGAGATGCGCACGGCGCCGTCAAGACGGAACGATTTCAACATGCGCCCCGAGTAATGGCTCGTCGCGATTCGCTCATATACGGTCACTCCACGCTCCTCATAGGCGCGCACGGCGGTGGTCGGGTCCAACCCATCGAAGCCTATGCCTGCGATCAGGTCGCGGCGCGTCAAGTCGTCGTGGTCCCAGAACACTCGCACGCCGTCAATGGCTCGCAGTCCACGCTGTCCTGCAACCCCGTCGAGCAACAACGAAAGCAGCGCACGCTCGTGCTCCTCGATACGCAGCATGCCCTTCACGAGCAGTTCGCGCCGGTCTTCGGCGTCGCTGAATTGCGCACCGATCCACGCGACGTAGTCGACGATTGCGCTCACGACAGCGAAGTGCGCCGGCGCGGGACTTCCCAGTTCCCAGACGCCCTTCTCCCTGGCATCGAGCCGATGATGCGGCAGCTCGGCGAGTCGTTCCGACAGCCACGCGACGCCCGCTCCTCTGCAGCCAAAGAACTTGTAAGGCGCAAAACTGATGCCGTCGACAGGCGTCTTCTGCAGGTCGATGACCGCGTGCGGCGCATGCTGGACCGCATCGACGATGATGTACAGATCCGGCTTGCGCGCCCGCGCCCGTTCGACGATGGCCGCGATATCCAGTTTCGCGCCTGAAATGTTGGAAGCGTACATCACGCTCAGCAGCGCGGTGTCGTCGTCGATCAGGGAGACGATCGCATCTGCATCGATACCGCCCGTCTCGGCGTTGCTCGGCGCGATGCGCAATGCCTTGCCCGTGCGTTCGCAGTAGAGCTTCATCGCATCGAAGGATGATGGATGCTCGAGAATGGTCGTCACGGCGTTCGTTCCCGGCACGTTCTCCATAACGGCGCGCACCATCTCGAACATCGCGGCCGATGCCGTCAGCGAGAGATACACACTGCCGTCTCGCGCGTTAAAGATGCGGCGAATGTCTTCTTCTCCGCGGGTCTGGATGTCCTGCAAATACCGTGCGCGCTCGTGAATGCGCTCGGGACAATCCGGCAGCGCATCGATGCGAGCGAACGCTTCCGACGCCGCCTTCAGTCTGAACGATCCGCCGGCGTTGTCGAAGAAGAGGCGCGCACGCCCATCGACATCGCAATCGACGTAATGAAAGCGGCTCTTGATCTGCTCCATGAGCGATTCGGCAAACAACTGCCCCTGGCGACTGCTCATCTTACTTGCTCCTCGTTCCATGATTTCCCTGTCTGTCTTCACCGATGCTCACGCGTCCAGCGAGGCGACGTAAGCCTTACCCTTCTCCGCGTCGTACTGGCCTTCCCATTTGGCGATGACGAGAGGAGCGAGCGCATTGCCGACCACGTTCAGCGCAGTGCGTCCCATGTCCATGATGCGATCGACGCCCGCGATGAACGCGAGCCCTTCGAGCGGCAGACCCGCGCTCGCGAGCGTCGTCAGCAAGATGACAAACATGAAGCCAGGGACGCCCGCCGCCCCTTTGGACGTGACGACCATCGTCAGCACGAGCACGATCTGCTCTTGCAGGCCGAGATGCACGCCATAGAGCTGCGCGACGAACAGCGTGCCGATGCCGAGGTAGATTGAAGCGCCGTCGAGGTTGAAGGTGTAACCCGTTGGCACCACGAAGGTCGTGATGCTTTTGGGCACGCCGAGGTCCTCCATCTTTTTCATGAGTTGCGGCAGCACCGTAGCCGAACTGCAAGTGGAGAACGCGATGATGAGTTCATCCTTGATGACCCGGAGCAACGTGAAGATGTTGAAACCGAAGAGTCGCGCGGTCACACCCAGCACGAACACCGCAAACAGAATGATCGCGAGATACGTAACCGCGACGAGCTTGATCAGCGGAAGCAGCGAACCGAAGCCGAAGCTCGCGACGGTCACAGCGATCAACGCGCACACGCCGAAGGGCGCATACCGCATGACCATGCCGGTGACCTTGAACATGGCATCGCTGATACCTTTGAAAGTCGCAAGCACGGGCTTGCGATATTCGGCGGGCACCGATTGCAAGCCGAGCCCGAAAAGCACGGAGAAGAAAATCACCGGTAACAGATCGCCGCGGCCCATCGCCATGATGACGTTGTCGGGAATGATGCTCAGCAACAGCGCCATGAAGCCGTGATGTCCCTGCGTCTGCTGCGACGTTTGCTGATAGCGCGAGATGTCGGTGTGGCCGAGTTGCGACAGATCGGTGCCGAGTCCCGGGTGCAGGACGTTGCCGAGCACGAGGCCCAGCACGATGGCGATCGTCGTGACCACTTCAAAGTAGATCAGCGTCTTCAGGCCGATGCGCCCGAGCGAACGGCCGTCGCCCACGCCCGCGATGCCCATCACCATGCTTGTGAAGACGATCGGCACCACGACCATCTTGATCAGGCGGATGAAGATGTCGCCGGCCGGCTGAAGAAAGCCGTTGATTGCCGATTCGCGAAACTCGGGAAAACGGTTGAGCACCGCGCCCACCGCAATACCGACGACGAGACCGATCAGGATTTGCCAGGCGAGCCCGACGCGCCGCTTGCGCTCCGCGCGCTGGGTTTGAGGTGTTTCCAAGACGGATTCCATGCATCCTCCAGACACTTGCCAGTTGATATGGATAGGCCGCTTCTTACTAGCGCACCCTGGCGAGCCTCGCCCGGGACTCGTTACAGCAAAAGGTAACCAGCCGAAAAGAACTAAAAAAACGATTTTTTTCTATGAGAAACTATCGCTTTAAGTGATGACAATGCCGAGCTCATGCTGACCTTCAAGCAGATGGAAGCGTTGTACTGGATCGTTCAGCTCGGTTCCTTCGAGGCCGCGGCGACGCGCCTGAACACGACCCAGTCGGCGGTATCCAAGCGCGTGCAGGAACTGGAGCGTGCGTTCGACGTCGCGGTGTTCGACCGCGCGAATCGCAGTGCGCGTCTCACGGAGAAAGGGACGGACTTCTTCGAGCACGCGAAGGAATTGCTCGAACGCCGCGACCGGATCGTCGAGCGCATGAGTTCGAAGGAATCGCTGGTGCGACAGATTCGCATCGGTGTCACCGAGCTCACGGCGCTGACGTGGCTGCCACGTCTCATCGCGGCGATTCAAGCCGAGTATCCGAAGGTCAAGGTCGAAGCGGAAGTCGATCTCAACGCGACGTTGCGCGAACGGCTGGCGGCGGCGACGGTGGACGTCATCATCGTGCCGCAGACGCACGAGGTCGAGGCGTTCGCTGCCACGCTCGTCGGTCAGGTCGAGAATGCATGGATGAGCGCGGCGAGCCTCGCGCCGGGCAAACGTGCCATTCCGCTGGCGGAGATCGCGAAGTTTCCGCTGATTTTGCAGGGCGGCTTATCCGGAACAGGCTACGTCTACAGCCGGTTTCTGGAAGAACAACGCGTGGCCTTGCAGAAAGTGCTGGCGAGCAACAGCCTCATCGCGCAGATCGGGCTGACGATTTCCGGGCTCGGCGTCAGCTACTTACCCAAAGCATGCCTCGCGCGCATGCTCGAGCGACGCGCGCTCGTCGTGGTGCCCACGCGGCCCGCGCTGCCACCTGTGAGATACATCGCCATGCATCGGGCAGAACAGTCACATTCGTTGAGTGCCGCGGTGGCGCGCCTGGCTGCGCAATCGTGCGATTTCTCCTCAAATCTGCTTGATCCCGGAAGCTAGCCATGAGCGTACGCAGTCAAGATCGCCGACTTACAGACCGAGCCTCGTGTGTTTCTCAATAGTCAGTAAGGTAGGAGCCGCCGGAAAAGAGGCCATCGGCGCCAAGCGGCCGCATACGAGTAACTAAATGAGGCAAGTGGCCACTACCCGGCTAAGTTCAAGTGCGGGCAGGTCGGCCTTTGCCGACAATCGGGTATCGGCTTCGGTCAGGCAGCTGCTTGAGATTCTCCCTCCCGACGTTCGTCGGTAGCTGTTGTCGCTCGCAATTTCCGCTAGCGGCGTCCACAGCGTTTTCTTACCATTGCCGCGGGCGTACCGGTCGCCGGGGCAGCCTCCGCAGCCGACCTTTCAGCCTGCCTTCGAGTGCAGCTCGACTCCCCCTTGCCGCAAGTCGCCTAAAAGGCCGCTGCCGTTGCGGTTACGCATGGCCGCACTTGCCCCTCTTCCTCTCGCCTCCAACGAACGAATACGGCCAATTCGACGCTGTTTTGCCCTCTTGGCCCCCGAGGCTTAAGGACAGCGGACTACCCGGGTAAACGATGTAACCCGAGCGACCCCTCAATTATTGACACGGCTCTCAATTATGCTAAATTTCTATCGCATAATTGATTCTGTATCAAATAAGCCGATGTGACAGCGCGGTCAGATGGCACTCAAGACAACAACAATTCGTATAACTACTTATATGGAGATGCAGCATGCTTCGGAGACACGCAGCGCTTTGTTCCTTTACTGCCATTCTTGCCGCGCCGGCCTACGCTCAGAGTTCGGTGACGCTCTATGGAATTGTCGACATCGGCTTGACGTATACGAATAATGCACAGACAGGCGTCGTGGGCAGAAAGCCCGTCGGTGGCTCACAGTTCGCCTTGACAGACGCTCACGCGACCGGACTTAGCGGCAGCCGTTGGGGCCTGCGCGGCTCAGAGGACCTCGGTGGCGGGCTGAGTACGATATTCGTTCTGGAAAACGGCTTCCTTGCCAATAGCGGCGCGCTGGCACAAGGCGGTGCTGAATTCGGTCGCCAGGCTTACATTGGGTTGTCCAATCCGCTCGGCAAGGTGACGCTGGGCAGGCAATACGACCCTCTCATCGATTTTGTGCAGCCATTTGCGGCTTCGGGATCGTGGGCCGGCTATATGGGCGCCCACCCCGATGACCTCGACAATCTGACCAATACAAACCGGATCAACAATTCGATCAAGTTTTCCACGGCCAAATTCGGCGGCTTCAGCGCGGGCGCACTGTACAGCCTGGGAGGTGTCGCAGGCAACGCCACGCAAAATCAGATCTGGTCTCTTGGCGCGGGCTACACGGGCGGTGCTTTTTCGTTCGGCGCAGGCTACCTGAATGCGCGCGACCCGAATGTATCCTTTTACGGGAATACCCCGAACAAGGGGACAGCGACGGCGAACAACATCGGTTCGGCCGGAAGTCCCACAAGCGCGCAGTCGTATCCGGTCTACGCTGGATATGCTTCGGCAAAAACGCTCGAAATTCTGGGCGCCGGCGCTTCGTACACGCTTGGCGGCGCAGCTTTTTCATTTGCCGCGACCAACACACGATTCAACCACCTCGGCTCGACGTCCGGCCCGAATCCGCTCGGCTACAGTGGCGATGCCGTGTTTACCAGCTTTGATTTCAACGTGCGATACAGCCTCACTCCATACCTGCAACTGGGGAGCGGCATCGACTACACGCACCGAAACTCGGTAAAGGGCGACGACGGCGCGAAGTACCTGCAACTCGATCTCGCGGTCGATTACTTCCTGTCCAAGCGAACGGACCTTTACCTTCTGACCGCGATGCAACGCGCGATGGGAACGGATTCCCTGGGGCAATCCGCCGTAGCGTCAATCGCCGGTTTCAGCCCATCCACAACCAATAAGCAAATTGGCGTACGCATCGGCATTCGCCATAAGTTTTGAGGCTTTAGCCGGCGCTCGCTCCGCGCAGCTTACGGGGTGCGCGCGCAGTTTGCAGCTTTGCGGCGGCTGGCGCGCTCTGCGCCTGCCAAATCGCAAAACCGTCAAGCAGCAGTTTCAGACCCTCATCGAAGGCCTGTTCCGAGCTAAGCCGTGAGAAGGCCGCACCTACGATCTTCGCAGCCGGATAACGATCGTCGGGCACCTCGTCGAACTTCCCGCGCAGATAGGTCGAATGTTCCGCAGGCGACTGGCGACCCGCCGCTGAAATGCTCGACGACAACAGGTATTGCGCAAGCAGGTGATACGCGAGCGCTGCGCGATCGGCGGCGAAGCCACCTTGCAGGAAGGCGGATGTGATGTGATTGAACAGCGCCATCCCGTAGTCGATCTCGCCCGGCGCCACCGCCTGAAACAGGCGAAAGCGGTTGTGTGAAGCCACATAAAGGCTCACCCCTGGCATTTCCCTGGCAAGCGAGTAAGACGTGCGCGCGATGATCTCCACATCGGAGCGCCAGTTTCCCGTCAAGGCTGGCAGCGCTTCGAGACGCCGCCGGTAGTAACCATTCAGGACGCCGGAAATGAGGTCGTCGCGACTGCCGAGGTAGTAATGAATCAGCCCAGGGGCGACTCCGAATTCCTTCGCCAACTGCACCATCGATACCTGATCGAGCGGCAGGGTCTTCGCCATTTCGCTCGCGCGTTCGATGATGACGTTGCGCGACAGCAAGGATTCCGCGCCGATGGGCGCTGCGGATTTCGGCGGGCGTCCGCGCCTGCGCGGTGGCAGTTCTGCGGGGGTTTCTGGCTTCCTGGTGGTACGTGCGGTCATCGATGACAGTCGTGGCTCGGGCAAGTCCCAACAGTGTACCTTCAAATTTTATTTGACATAGTCTCAATTAATTCATAACCTGATCTGCATCAAGCTCAAATTCTCATCGGAGGAGACGTGGATCAGGTGGAAAAAGCGGTCGTGACCGCTGGTTTGCGCGGTGCGAACTGGGACCCGGCACTCATGCGCCGCCCTCATACGGTCGTCCCTTACGCGCTGCAAACCGCAGACGGCCAGAAGACGCTCGGCTTTCTGTTTTCGGCGACGGGCGAGGAAAAGACGGTCGTGTCGATCATGCATCCGCGCGAGATGTCCGTGACGCACTACCTCGTACCCGCCGTGCTCGACGCCGGCTGCGCGTGCTGGGTACAGGGTCCGCGTTCTATCGGCAACGATCTGCGGCTCGAACACGAAATCGCCCTGCTCGACGTGGCGGCCGGCATGCAGCATCTGCGTACACTCGGCTATCGCGATATCGTGCTGCTCGGCAACTCGGGCGGCGGCGCGCTGTACGCGTTCTATAACCAGCAGTCGCAACTCGTTTCCGCACAGCGGTTGGCACGCACACCAGCGGGACGGCCCACAGGGCTTGCCGAGGTTGAACTGCCGGGCGCGGACGGCTTCATTCTGGTCTCTCCGCATCCGGGACAAGGTGCGATCCTGCTGAACAGTCTCGATCCAAGCGTTGTCGACGAGAACGACCCGATGTCCGTCGATCCCCTGCTCGACCCGTTTTCACCCGACAACGGCTATGACCCTGTTACGCGCACGGCGCGCTACACAAAAGCGTTCGTCGAACGCTACCGCGCAGCCCAACTGTTGCGTGCAAAGCAACTCGACGAAAAAGCGCGCAGCCTGATCGAACGAAAGCTGGATGCGCGCCGCCGCCTGAAGGGCGAAGCGCCCTCGTTTGCCGATCGTCGCGTCGCTGCGCATGCGCCGATCTTCCCGGTCTGGCGCACGGACGCCGATCTGCGCGCGTGGGATACCTCGCTCGATCCGTCCGATCGCAAGCCCGGCTCGCTGTGGGGCAACGATCCGTTCGCGTCGAACTGGGGCAGCGTTGCCTTCGGGCGCGTGGTCACGCCGGAATCGTGGCTTTCGACGTGGTCGGGACTTTCGTCGCAGGCATCGTTCGAGAAATGCGCCGCGTCGATCGTCGCCCCCACGCTGCTGCTCGAATACACGGGGGACCAGTGTGCGTTCCCGCAGGATTTCGAGGTCATCTTCAATGGCCTCGGCGCCGCCGACAAAACCCGCATTCGCGTGCGCGGCAACCACCACGGCATGGCACTGCAACGCGACGAGCCGTCGGGACGCGAGATCGCGGGGCGCCATATCGTCGAATGGCTGAACACGCGCTTCGGCGCACACTGAATACTGGAATTCGCATCACGATGGAGACAACGTTGGAACAACAGACAATCCGACCCCGCGTCGCGTTGCCGGGCGTGCGATACCCCGACGAAGCGAGGCTGCGCGCGTATCTCGACGCCGGCGTGCTCGGCACGCAGTCGCTGACATCGGCGCTGCGCGAAGCGTTCGAGAAACATGCCGCGAAGCCCGCGATCGTCGGCCCGGAGGCCGAGTACAGCTATGCGCAACTCGACGACCTCACTAACCGCTTCGGCACTGCGCTGCTCGAGCTCGGCGCGCGGCCGCTCGATCGCGTAATCCTGCAGTGCGGTAACTGCAACGAGTTGCTGATCGCATTCATTGGCTGCCTGAAGGCCTCGCTGATTCCGCTGTGCGCGCTCCAGGCCTTCCGCAAGCATGAGATCACGTATCTCGGCAATCTCTGCGAGGCGACGGTACACGTGATCCAGGGTGATGACCCGAAGTTCGACGACGTCGCCTTCGCCGAGGAAATGCGCGAGCATGTGCCGTCCCTGAAGATCGCGATCCAGGCGCGCGGCGTGCAACGCGGCGAAGCGCTCGCGTTGTGGTCGCTCATCGAAGGCATGCCCGCGGATGAAGCGCGCGGACGGCTTGCACAGATCGAGGATGATCCGTTCCAGGCCGCAGTATTTCAGCTCTCAGGCGGCACGACCGGCGTGCCGAAGATCATCCCTCGCTTTCACAACGAGTATCTATACAACATGCAGGCTGTCGCGGCGTGGAACGGCTATACGAGCGACGACGTGCTCTTCATGCCCACGCCGTTCATGCACAACATGAACATGGTCTGCTTCTTCGGGCCGATCCTCCTTGCGGGCGGGCGAGTGACGGTGTGCCCCGATATCTCCGCACAAACGCTCTCAACCACGATCGAGCACTACGACCCGACCTGGTACGGCCTCGCGGGCCCGATACTTTCACGCGTGGCAGACCAGATGAGGCGTGCCGCTCCCGAAACCAAGGCGCGCCGCAAGCTGATCGGCCCGAAGAACGCGCCGCGCCTGCGCGAGATGCTCGGCTCGCCCTGCTATCACATCTTCGGCATGACCGAGGGCGTGATCATGTTCACGCAGGCAGGCGATCCGGATTACGCGCTCGACGAATCCGTCGGCCGCCCGGTGTCCACGTGGGACGAGGTGAAAATCGTCGAAATAGGCGGCGAAAAGGAAGTTCCCGACGGCGAAACGGGCGAAGCGATTTTTCGCGGACCGTACACGATTCGCGGGTATTACAAGTCGGAAAAGGAAGACGTGCATCGCTTCACCGCCGACGGTTTTTATCGCTCAGGCGATCTCATGATGGCCGAGGTGATCGACGGAAAGCGTTACTACTTTTTCCGGGGTCGCACGAAAGACGTCGTCGATCGCGGCGGCGAAAAGATCAACGCGGAAGAACTCGAGAACGTCATTAACTGCTGTCCGAACGTGCATGCGTCGGCAGTCGTGGGCATGCCCGATCCGGTTTACGGCGAGAAGGTCTGCGCGTTCGTCGTGCTCGACCCGGCAGCCACGACGCTCACGCTCGCCGAACTTACGGCCTTTCTCGAAGCGGAAGGACTCGCAAAGTTCAAATGGCCCGAACGACTCGAATTGATTGACGAATTTCCTGTCACCGCGTCCGGCAAGCGCAGCAAGGTGTTGTTGCGCCAGCAATTGATCGAGCGCCTCCAGCATGAGGGCGCTGCATTTACCTCCAATCGAGGATAAGTCATGAACCAGCCCATCCACTCGTACCAGCTCACGGGCCCCGTGCTGCGCGGCGTGCATCACACCGCGCGCCCCACCTGGAAGCTCGAAGAAACCGTGCATTTCTATCGCGACCTGCTCGGCCTGCCGCTCGTGCACGCGATCTCCGCGCGCGGTTGGGGTCCAGTCGATCATGCCGACTTTCTGCACTTCTTCTTCGACAGCGGCAACGGCAGCACGATTGCGTTCTTCTACTACATCGGCACCGAGCGGCCTGAACGGCTTGCACCAAGCGATCACTACCAGGTGAGAGCGACGCATACCGCGTGGCAGGTTACTGACGCGGCCGAGCTGGCCGCATGGCGCGCGCGTGTCGAGCAGGCAGGAATCGAACTGCGCTATCAGGTACGTCACGAAGTGATCGAGTCGATCTACTTCAACGATCCGAACGGTTACCCGATCGAAATCACCTACCAGACGCGCCCGTTCGACACCATGGATGCCGCGGACGCCGCCCGCACGATCGAAGCCGCAATCGACATGGAACGGCGAGGCGCGGCCGGCGAACCATTTGCCTCGATCGAACCTGTGTGGCAGTGCAAGGGGCGGCGTCTGGAAGTTTCTGGCGAGGCTGGGGTTGCGTCGGTCTTCGTACTCGACGTACCCGAATTCCGGCCACTCGTCGACGCAGCGCGCGGGTCTGGCATTTACCGCACGACGACGACCGGCGACGGCTATATCCGCATTGACGGCAATCCCGGCATCACGTTCACCCGCAAGGCGCTCGGCTTCAAGCCCGCGGTGTGGTACGGCGCGCTCACGGGCGGCCTCGCAGGCCGCATCGAGCAGTTCGATACCGACCGACTCGTGATCAGCCCGATGGTGCAACAATGAAAGTCGATATCGTAGGCGGTGGCCCGTCCGGCCTCTTTCTCGCCATCCTGCTTGCGCAGAGCGCGCCTGGCGTCGACATCGAAGTGTTCGAGCAGAACGCGCCCGATGCAACGTTCGGCTTCGGAGTCGTGCTCGCCGACACAGGTCTCGCTCGCCTCAGCGACGCTGCTCCCGAAGTCTGCGCCGAGCTGGTAAGGGCGATGAAATTCAGCACACAGCAGACCATCGTCAGCGACGAGAGGGCCATCACAGTGCAGCGTCCGGGCCAGGGGGGCGGGGCGATCGCACGGCTGCGACTGCTTTCGATCCTGCAGGAGCACGCTGCCCGCCTTGGCATTCGCGCGACTTGGTCCTCACGCGTGCTCGACGTCGCGACGCTCGACGGCGACATCGTTGTTGGTGCAGATGGCATCAATTCGCTTGTGCGCGCGAGCGATGAAGTGGGATTTGGCACGACCCGGCGAGACCTGAGCAATCATTTCGCGTGGTTCGGCGTGCAGAAGGCATTCGCGTGTCCCGCGCTCGTGTTCCGACGCCATGAAGGCGGCTATTTCGTCGCTCATTACTACCCTTATTCCGAAGACATGAGCACCTTCGTGGCCGAATGCGACGACAACACGTGGCACGATTTCGGCCTCGAACACACCAGCGCCGAAGAACGCCGCGCGTTGTTCGAACGCGTCTTTGCGCCCGAACTCGCGGGCCATGGTCTTGTCTCGAACAACTCGATCTGGCGGCAGTTCCCGGTGATCCGCAACGCGAACTGGTTCAGCGGCAATCGTGTGCTGATCGGCGATGCCTTGGCCAGCGCACACTTCTCGATCGGTTCAGGCACGCGTATCGCGATGGAAGACTCGATCGCACTCGCACAGTCTATCGCGGCACACGCTGACGACGCAGGGGCCGCGCTGCACGCGTACGTCCAGGCGCGCCGCGAAGCAAAGGATCGGCTGATCGGCGCGTCGGAAGCCTCGTATGAATGGTACGAACAGATCCGCGAATGGATGAACGCATACACCCCGCACGAGTTCGTCTACCAGTTCATGACGCGCACGGGGCGCGTCGACGCAGCACGTCTGCGCGAGCAGTATCCCGCACTCATGCGTGAGCTGGCGAGCGCAGGCGCGGTGCCGGCCGGCGAGGCCATGCAATGACGCACAGCTACGAGTACGTGCTAGGCGTCACACCGTTCGTCGTGCGGCGAACGGTACGTTGGGGCGATTGTGATCCGGCCGGCGTCGTCTACACGGGGCGCTTTCCGGACTATCTGCTCGGCGCCCTGGCGCTCTTCAAGGATCACATCGCGGGCGGCTCGGGGGAAGCACTCGGCCAGCCTTACGGCGTGGGTCTGCCCTGTCGCGGCATGACGTTCGACTTCGGGGGCACGCTTTGGCCCAACGACGTCGTCGATCTCGAATGCTACGTCGGCGAGATCCGCACACGCAGCTTCGACTTGCACTGTGAAGGCCGCCGCCCTGGCGGCGAACCGGTCTTCAGTGCGCGCTTCTCCCCGATCTGCGTTCACGCCCACGTGCGCGAGAGCACGGACATTCCCGCGCCGCTGCGCGCGACGTTGGCACGCCACGGGCGCGCCGTCACAACAAGGTGAACAGGACATGAACTACCGCATCGGGCAGATCGTGCCCAGCTCGAACATCACGATGGAAAAGGAGATTCCGGCGATGTTCGCGTCATACATGAGCGACCATCCCGAACACACATTCACGTTCCATTCGAGCCGCGTACGTATGCATAAGGTGGTCGCCGACGAACTTGAACGCATGAACCGCGACATGGGCCGCTGCGCCGTCGAGCTTGCCGATGCACGCGTCGATGTGCTCAGCACCGCGTGCCTCGTCGCGATCATGTGTATGGGCCACGGCTACCATCGCGCCGCGGCGCAGGCGCTGCGCGAGGCCATCGACGCGAACGTCGCGCGGCCGGTAGTGATGACATCAGCGGGCGCGCTCGTCGACGAACTCAAGAGCTTCGGTGCGAAGCGCATTGCGTTGATGGCACCGTACAGCGACGCGCTCACGCGGCGCGTCGTCGAATACATCGAGGCGGAAGGCATCGAGGTTCAGGACGCGATCAACTTCTCAATCGAAGACAACCTCGAAGTGGGCGCGCGCGACCCGCTCAAGCTGCTCGACGACGTGAAGCGCCTCAATACACGCGGCGTCGACACGGTCGTGCTGTCCGCCTGTGTGCAGATGCCGTCGCTGCCCGCGTTGCAGCTTGCGCAACGCGAGCTTGGCGTGCCGGTCACGTCTACGGCGGCGTGCACGGTCCGCCAGATGCTCAGGCTGCTCGGACTTCAGCCGCAGCTGCAAGGCGCCGGCGCGTATCTCGGCGACCGCCGCGGTCTCGACTGACCCGCAGCGCACAGGCGCCACCGCGTTCACCATCCATCCGGCGAGACCGGCCACAGAGCCGCGCCGGAAAAGAGCCATGAGGAGACAATCATGAGCGTCACTCCCGCAGCGCCCGTTGCAGCAACCCGTATCGCAGAACCCGGCAAGCTACAGCTCGCCACCATCGTTGGCGGGGCGGCTATCGGCATGGCCATCGGCTATGCGCCCGCCTTCAACGCCACCGCGGGCGTATTCGCGCCCGACGTCTTGCAAGAGTTTCACTGGACCCGCGAGCAGGCCGTCGTTTCGTACGCGGCATCGATGGGCGGCCTGGCGGTGGCGAGCCCGTTCGTCGGCATGCTGATGGACCGCTTCGGGGTGCGCCGCGTGATCCTCGTTTCGGCGATCGTGTTCAGCCTCGCCGTGGCGGCCATGAGCCTGCAGAATGGCAGCACGATGGCCTGGATCGCGCTTTCACTGCTGATCGGCGTGGCCGGCGCGGCGACTTCGGTGCTCGGGTATCTCGCGATCCTGCCGCAATGGTTCGACAGACGACTCGGTCTCGCCACAGGCTGCGCGATGATCGGGCTGGGCATCGGTGCCGCGATCGCCCCCACTGCGACGCAGCACCTGATCGCCGCGTATCAGTGGCGGCACGCCTACCAGATCATCGCGGGCGTCTCGCTCGTGGGCTCGCTGATCGCATATGCGCTCCTCAGCGAGCGTCGCCCAGCACCACACGCGCAGGCACACGACGACCGCTTCGCCAGCCGCACCGACGACACCCGCCCCTTCTCGCCGGTTAAGCTCGCCGTTATCTTTCTCGTCGCGTTTTTCGCTTCGAGCGCCACGCTCTCGCTCAATCCGCATCTGCCTGCGCTGCTGATGGACCGCGGTTTATCCGCCTCGTCTGCTGCACATTGCGCGTCGCTTATCGGAATTGGAATTCTCGTCGGACGCCTGCTTTCGGGTGTCCTGATCGACCGCTTCCATGCACCTCTTATCGGTACAGGATTTTTTCTCGCCGGCACGGCTGGCTATCTGCTTCTGATGAACGCATCGTCACTGCAGTCCGCCCTGCTCGCATGCGCATGCATCGGCCTCGCGATAGGCGCCGAAGGCGATCTGCTCTCGTACCTGGTACGCGCCTATCTGGGTCTGCGTCGTTTCGGCCTGCACTATGGGATCGCATTTGCGGGGTATGCCCTCGGCGCGGTAATAGGTCCGCTCGCGGCCGGCCGATATTTCGATATGAACGGCAATTACGAGTTGCCGCTGCGACTCGCGCCGGTATTGCTCGTTGGCGCGAGCGCGCTGCTTTTGTCGCTTGGTAGATACCGTGCCCTGTACTCGGATCGTCCCGGTCGCGACTTAGCACGCGTAGACGCTTGACAAGCGCAAAATGCGAAAGGACGAACTCGATGGTGCGTCAGACCGCCAGAGGGAATACGAAGACGCCAATCGACGCCGTTTTAGCGCCTGTGGTCGTGCCTGCTGGCGACGCGACAAAGCTTTCGCACCAAAAGGGGCTCAAGCTGCTCGAGCAGAAGAACGCCGGGTTAGCGCACGACACCGTCGTTCCTTGACCTCACCCTCCAGTGCCTTGACGCGTTCACTCTGCGACGAGCTCGCCCCCCTACTTACCGCTCTCACCTTTGTTCCGCTTTTCCCACCCAGCAATGACCGGTTCGTGCAGTCGAGTTCTGAGGCGGCGGGTTCCGAAGCGCGCACAAAAACGGATTGCTACGCGCTTTGCTGCGTCGCAAATGTCTGCTGAATGAATTTTTGCGCTTGCGGCGTGAGCGCATTCCTTATTCGGGTTTCCACCTGGTGAGCGCCCCCAAACCAAAGCCCGCCGGGCGTTTGTAGATTTGTTTTCGCGACCTGAAGCGGCTTGCACGAACAAACCATTGACATATGCCAGCTCGAACCTAGAATGGATATTGCTGCATCGCACCACTGACTCTCTTCTGTGTCTTGTTGTCCGCGAGCGGATCTCGTGGAATTCGGCACATCCACCTTTCATGGAGCCATTGATGAGCAGTCTTACAACGGAACAGCTCGTCGCCGCGCGGAAAGCCGGCGTCGAAACATCGTTTGTTTTCCTGAACAAAGCCTTCGAAGGCATTGATAGATTGGCCGAACTGAATGTGCAAGCGGTCAAATCGATCCTCGCTGAAAATCAGGAATTTGTCATCAAGGCACTTTCGGCCAAAGATCCCCAGGAAACGTTTTCGCAACAGTCGATCCTGGCGCAACCTGTCCTTGAGAGGGTGCAGTCATACTGGCACCACGTCTACGAAATTCTCTCCAGCACGCAAGCCGAATTTTCTGCGCTCGCCGAAGCACAGTGCAAGCAGTTCCAGAGCGATGCGCGCTCTTTCATCGACGGGCTAACGGCAAATACGCCAGCGGGAAGTGAAGCCGCAGTGACGGCATGGAAGACATTCATCACGACCGCAAGCGATACGGCCAATTCGGTGTACGAAACTGTGGCGAAAGCCACAAGACAAGCAGTGGAAACTGCTGAAAGCGATCTCAACGCTGCGTCTACTGCCAAACGGACCCGCCAGAAGCTTGAATCTGTCGAATCCATTGCAAAGGAGTAGGCCTTTTGGCGCCGACAGCTCGCGCCAGAACGGGAACGCATTCCTGGTTACTGTTTTGCACATGACCTCCTGGAGCTAAACGGCATCGCAGGATTTCGGGCACCGGCATGGGATACCTGATGCAGTCCGTGCATGTCGGTGCTCTACGGCGCGGGACGCACCCGCAACGTCGTGCGGGCGGCCCCTGCCGCTTCGTCACTTTGCGCCATGCAATTTGAAAAGTCACCATGACGATACCTGTTCTAACCACGCACCGAGGCTATCGGCTGAGGGCGAGCGCTGCGCCGATGCTCGACGGTCTCAATCGGGCAGACCTGGTCATCGAGCAACCAGGAAATTCTCCGCAGAAATTTGCCGCCCTGGATTACTTCCACGATGCTGAGCATGCTTTGAAATACGCCGTGGCGTGGGGGCGAATCTGGGTCGACATGCAGACGTGTAGCGAAACCGCCGTTAGGTGGCGTTGCGAAGTCCATTCGCCAGTCCATGCGTAGTGTTGCACGGTGTCCGCGTTCGCCTCTTATAAAGGGTTCTTCCGGGAGCGCCGCAGCGGTTTCATTCAAGGCACTGCGCGCAACCTGCCACACAATCTGGAAAAACGGCGAGCGCGCCCTCCTTCTATATGGCGCTTTGCACAGCGAGATGTCATATCGAACCCATGACGGAATGCGGGGAATGAAATGCTTCTAATGAAGACAGCCAAAAAGCTCACTCTTCTTTGACGCCGCCGTCGGGTCGTTGTGAAACTGTGAAATATGGAATCCTGATCAAAATGCGTTCGAATCGATCAGTGCAGTTGGCCGCCGCCTCTTCGGGGTCGCTCTTTCCGGTCCGGCGGCTAAAAGATCGCTGGATGGCAAACACGCAATGCGGGTAGACACCATTGAAAGTACAACCAGACGCAGGGGGAACCGAACATGTGGCGACTGCTTGCAAGCCTGATTGCACATCAGGCGCCGACTCCCGAGAAGCAGGCTGAACGCGAGGTGAAGGACCTACGCATGGACCTGTTTCAGGCGGAGCAACAAGTAATGCATGCACAGATTCGTGTGGATTACTACCGGGCTCGCCTGGCCTTCATAGAGGATGTGGCGCGCAACGGAATCGAGCAGGTGTCTGACCAGCGCAAGGGGCGCCGCGAACAACGTGAAAATGCCGTCCGGCCTGGGTTCAAGCTCCAACAGGCGCAAACGAACGAGAGAATTGTCGGCGTTGGGCAGTAAGGATGACATGCTCGATCTGTCGCGCAAGTCCGATCAATATGTGCGGACCCTGCCTCATACCGGGAGCAGCCGATGCGCGAGACTGATTCACGGGAAGTAGCAACGCCCCCAGCGAGGCCTCTTCTACTGCTCGCTACGAAGATCGTTCCGCCCCGGCTTCTCGCTGGTCTTATTGATCGTCCGGGCCTTATCCGGTTCGTCGCGGACGCGGAGAACAAACGGCTCATGGTGATCAAGGCGCCGGCCGGCTTCGGCAAGACGTCCCTCGTGCTGACGTGGCTCCAGCCGCTACGGCACGGGGCGTGTTGGTCGCCTGGCTTTCGATCGACGCCGAGGACGACGAGCCCGTGCGCTTCGTCTATCACCTCGCTCAGGCGCTCCGATACGCCTGCGGCAACCTGGGCGAGTCGGCAATCGGGCTCACGGTAGCGGGTTCGCTCGCGCCGGCCCAATCGATCATATCTGCGCTCATCAACGAGCTGGCCGAGGTCGGTGACGAGGTCAGCAACGTGACGTTTCCCTTCTTCGTTGCTGCGAGCAGTGGACTCGTGTTTCAGCGCCGTTGTCATGTACCTTCGGCGCATGAGCACGATCTTCTCCGCCACCGGTTCGGAGTGTCGGTTCAGGACGTTGCGTCAGGTGAGCGGCCACGCTTTATAAACCCTTGAAGCGCCTCGACTGCTCCCAGGTCCCCACGCTCCTGTAGCTTCATGGCGAGTGCGCGCGCAAATATTTTCAGGTCCTCGCGCCCGTGTGCGGCCTCAAACTGGTGAAGCGTTTCCCTGATGGCCGCCTGCATGCTTTCTTCGTGCAGCATGCTCGCGATGTGGGAAACGCCCCGCGCCAGCTCCATTTCATGCTCAGTCAGCCACAGCGCATCAACAACTGCCCTCTTGCGACGACCTCTTGTCATATCAATGCTCCTGGCCTATGCCTGGTCAACTGTTGGTTCGCTTCGACAACCCAAGAGGCGCATCCGCGCAAGTGACGGTGACGACGGATGAGTCCGCGCCGCACTAATCGAGCATCCAGGAGAGTCGCGGCCGCCCGTGCAGTGGCAGCGAACATCGTATTTTTGACGGCAGTTGATGTGCGCGAGCTTTCGGCGGAGGAATCGTCATCCGTGGCGCCAGAGTTGAAAGTCGCAGTCACTCATGCCAATCCACTTCGCTGCAGGTTGAGCTGACACTGGCCCGCCTGAGCGCCACGTCAATACGTGCTGTCAGATCCTGAGCAGGATGATGATTTCGAGGCCTAACGTTAGTGTCAAACAGTCGCGATCAATACGTAGCGCTTACGTGGTGCCGCGTTCCGCATTCACCGCAACGAAGGCGCGCGCCTGTGGGGGCGGTTTCTCAATAAATCAACATCTGCCCGGATTGCCGCATTTTTGTTAATTACACTCATTTCTGATTATTTTGTCAATATAAAATGAGGGCTTGAGCGACTCTTACTAGTTCCGGCGCTTCGAGCAGGAGTTCATGGTAGATAGCGTCAAGCAGCACGGCCGGTCGGTCCTGCAGACCGTCGTCAAGTTTTTCTCCACTGGGCGTCGGGATTCACTGAGCGCCCAATGGCGAGAAGATTTTCGGGCAAACCATCTCCGCGTCTCCTCCAGAGCTCGTGCCCGATAACCGGGACACGTGCACCAACTCGAACCAGCCGCGACCCACACCAAGCGATGAGGCGAAGACGGCTCTTGCCGCGCTGCAACACGAAGGAACTCGTTCGGTACCTGATTTGGTTCTGCAAGCAGACGCGCGTTCGTGAAACAGTACATCGCGCCCTATACTGTTTCGAGGACGCGGCGGGTCTTTCATGTCGCGGTTGGTGCACTTATCCGAACATTTGCGAATGGACCGGCTTCGTTTCCGCAACTGGCAGATGGCGATTGCGATGTCCGCATTGGCGTCGCTCATTTTCATCGCCGATACCGTCACAGTCCTCGACATCGCTGTAGCCACCCTGTACGTGCTTGTCGTGTTGCTGTCAGCGAGGTCCGGGTCGACTCGTACGGTAATGTGGGCGGGCGCGGCATGCATCGCGCTCACTGCGATCAGCTGGATTCTCACGCAGCCGGGCGGCCCTGTCATTGAGGGAGTCATCAATGAAATCATAAGCGTGGTCACGATTGCAGTGGTGACGCTTCTCATGATGCGCAATGTGCGGACCGAGCAGAGGCATCGATATCAGGCAAGCCTGCTCGAACTGACTCGCGATGCCTTCTTGACGTGGGACATGAGCGGGAAAGTGCTCTACTGGAACCCTGGCGCGGAAGCGCTGTACGGGTTCGACCGAGAGGCAGTCCTCGGCAAAATCGTCCACACCGTGCTCAACACGGAATTCACTGTACCGCTAGAACAGATCATCGACTGGCTGCTCCAGCACGATAGCTGGGAAGGCCAATTCGTCCGGCGTCGGGCCGACGGCGCAACTTGCATCGTAAGCGGCCGCCTGACGTTGCAGCGCGATGCGGCCGGTCGACCTTCGATGGTTCTCGAAACCAACAACGATATTACCGACCGCGTGCGCCTAGAAGATGCGCTCGAGCAGGCGCGCTCCGACCTCTTCCGGATGAACCGCGTACTCGTCCTTGGCGAGATGACTGCGTCCATCGCACACGAGATCAAACAGCCGATTGCCGCGATGATGACGAGCGCGACGGCGGCGCTGAACTGGCTCGGTCACGTTCCCCCGGACACGCAGAAGGCGGCGCAGGCCGTTGCGCGAATCGTCAACGATGGCGACCGCGCGGTCGAGGTGCTCGCGCGTGTACGTTCGCTCGTCAAGAAGGCGCCGCCGCGCTCGGAGCGCTGGGATATGAACGAAGCGGTAAAAGAAGCAACCGTGCTAACTCGGGCCGACATCGCGCGCAACCGTATCCGGCTCATGCAGGAAATCGAAGATGCCCCTCTCTTTATCGACGGCGATCGCGTCCAGGTCCAACAGGTACTCATCAATCTGATAGTGAACGCGATAGATGCAATGCGTGACGTGGACGACCAACACCGCGAAATGACCATCGCGACAGGCGTCGATCCGAAAGGCTATGCGTTCATCGAGGTGCGGGATACGGGCGCCGGGATACAGGGCGCAGAATCCGCACGCCTCTTCGAATCATTTTATACGACGAAACCGGAAGGCATGGGGCTGGGTCTAGCGATCTGCAAGTCCATCGCGGAGGCGCACGGCGGACGCATCGAGGCCAGTCCGGGGCAGTCCCGCGGCGCAGTGTTCCGGCTGACCCTGCCTGCCGAACGACACGAATGCACCGGGGCGGCGTAAGAGCTGTGATGGCTCAGCGGTAACAGCGGCCGGCCGTAGCGTTCGCGGTGCCGAGCATGCCACGACGCAACCGGAATTCAATTCGAGCATACGATCCGGCCAGAGCCGGCGCAGAACTGCGTTCGCACATTTACCCCCTTCCCTGGTTATCGCCGTACCATACTAAAATGGTGGTTCTTCCTCGAACAGGTCACGACGTGCGTGCGACAGGCACGCCAGATACTGCAGGCCTCGTCCGCGCCTACCAGGGACTTTCCATGGCTACCGATAGACATGTTCCGTCGGCTACGAGTGGTATCCGTGGCTCGACAGTCTTCGTCGTCGACGATGATGAGTCCATCCGTCTCGCGTTGCGCGACTTGCTGGAGTCGGTCGGGTATGGCGTCGAAACATTCGGCTCTGTCCGGGAATTCCTCGATTTCCGCAAATCCGGTGGCCCCAGTTGTCTTGTACTCGACGTCAGGCTGAAAGGGGAAAGCGGTTTGGCATTCCAGCAGGCGATGGCTCGCGAAGGATTGCATATGCCGGTGCTTTTCATGACCGGTCACGGCGACATGGAAATGTCGGTGCGAGCGATGAGAGCTGGCGCATTCCATTTCTTCCCGAAGCCGTTTCGCGACCAGGACATGCTCGACGCGATCTCCGAGGCACTTTCAAAGGACGCGCAACGCCTCGAAAAGGAGCAAAGCCTCACGGCGCTACGCGCGGCCTACGACTCCCTAACGCCGCGTGAACGAGAAATCCTGGCCCTGGTCGTGCGCGGCATGCTGAACAAGCAGATCGCCGTGCAGCTCAACGTCAGCGAAATCACCGTGAAGATACATCGGGGACAGTTGATGAAAAAAATGGACGCGCATTCGCTTGCGGATCTCGTGTTCAAAGCCGCTGCGCTCGATATCGGCCCGAAGCCTGGGCAGCCGCATACCTGAGAAGTCTCCGCCATGGATGGGCGGAACACACTCAAACACGCCGGTCCCGTGTGCCCGGTTCAGATTGGTTTGCAAGCTCGGGCTTCGGTGCTAGCGCATCCACTGATTCAGAAGCGTCACGGCCTGGCTCGCCTGCACTTGGGAGCGCACCTGGTCGCTCGTGAACGCACTCACGACGATTGTCGGCGTCCCCATCCCCAGAGCAACGTCACGCCGACCCAACGGCGGCCTGACCGTTGCGCCGGCGTGCCCTGGAACAGGACGGACCGGAAGGGGGTCGAGGGAAACGTAGGGGTGTCCAGAAATGGCGGCAGCGCGCAGTCTTCTGGCGCGCCGCCGGCTGATCCTCATTTCGTCATATCATTCAGTGCCAGCCGATATGCGCCTTTCTCCTGGCTTTTTTCATGTACCTGATTCGTTCGCAACGCTGTTCATTTGCCCAGGCGTTACAGCCGAATAGCGTCACGGCCGAGATCTACTCGAGCAGCGCGATGACGCCCTTCGCCTGCTCACCGATCGCGAGATGCCCGGGCTGAAGAACACCGAAAACACCAAGATCTGCAAAATCTCGTTTTCCGCCATGGCTTGAGCATATTTTTTGGCGTCTATGAATCTGTCAGACTGCGTGCCGGATAATACACGCTAAGGACAACTGGCTTTTCTTCGAGGTCTTACATCGATTTACGAACAAAGTGGCGCTATCGCGCGGTCTGTAGCCACCCTCAATGCAAGGTTCCGAACATCACGTCAGCGCACTCGCAGGGCGTAAGGCCCCAACGGAAATAGTTTTCAAGACGGTGTGCAGTAAAGTTGTCAAGAACGTACATAGGCTGAATGTAGCCAACCAAAACAGAATGGTGATACCAGGCTTCAATCCAGCTGTGCAATTCCGCTACGTCCTTCAGTTGCTCGGCAGTTTGAGATTCAGCGCAGTTCTCCAACATTTTGCTTTCCTTAGTACAAAAGATAATGCAATTCGTGGTCTTCTTGCCGGAGCGTGTCGACGGACCGGATTCAACCCCTTTGATGCATACGAATGAGCCGCCATATGAAAACGCTCAACGCGAACCCACCGCCCTATCGCACCTGCCATAAGACAAGATAGTCTTGCCAGATCGATGATTCCATTCTACTAACGGGTAGCGCCGCCTCTACGTGCGCATCGAATGCTATACGCCGGTATAAGGCGCAGGGAGTTCTCGTGCAATACGTGCGCACAACGCAGCGGCGGAAAATGCGCCTTTCACGCCAGGCAGGCTGCGATTTTCCCCAAGGTCGCACATTCGCTCGCGGACATCGTGTTCAAGCCCGTGGCAATGGAAACAGGGCGCAGTATCAACGTCTGCTTGCTGACGGGTGGTAGATGATTCAAAGGAGGGGGCGCAACTGTCGACTTTCCGGTTCCCGGGTCAGAACCGGATGTTTGCAAGTTCGCGCTTAAGAGCCATGGCGTCCACTGGTTTATCGAGGAGCGCGACGGCCGCACTTGCCCGCACCCGCAACCGCAGCTCGTCACTTGGGAACGCGCTCACGAAGATTGTCGGTGGCGCTGCGCCCAGCGCTACAAGACGATCGAGCAACTCCAGGCCGGTCATGCCGGGCATACGGATGTCGGAAATCAGGACGCCACCCTCGGTGCGCAAGCGGGCGGTGCGCGCAGCCAGATACTCGTCCGGCGCAGCAAAGACCTGCGTCGGATAGCCGAGCGATTCCACAAGGCTCTCGATTGCAAGGCGCGAGGATTCATCGTCGTCAACAATCCAGACGGTCCCCTGAGCCCGGCTCGGGGGCGGAGCGCTAGTTGGACGGCTTGAGGGCATGAGTTTTCCGCCGAAGTACCCGCGAATCCAATCTATCCGGCCAATAGCTGCTTGTCCATAATACCGGCGTATATCGCGCTATCCCTCCGGAATGTATAGCCAGGCGCCTGGCGCAGCGTTGCGACCCGCTGTGTGCCCCCGGTTCGAAACCGGCTTTTGTCCATTCGCGCCCGTACCATCCGCACACTTGCTTCACCCCGTTGGCAATGCGGGTCATACGAACGTATAGATGCCGCAAGCAACGGTAGGCGAAGGTCGATACGCTAGCAGAATGGAATCGATACCGATCTTCCTTCTATCTTGGCAATCATAGACGGTGTTGCTTCGGCGCCTGATTTATGACGTCGTGACAGGTCCCTCTCCGTCTACCAGGAGCCGATGCGTCGCAAGCTGTTCGCTAACTGGCAGCAAGCAATTCGTGAGTCACGGCGCGCAGGTGTTCCCGTCAAGTATGTCGGCGAAAGGGTTGAGCCATGTTCAGCAAGCGCACACGTCATGGCGATCTGCCACAGCCCGCGCTCGATGCCCGCAGCGGCATCGAGCCATCCGGGCTGGCGACCACCGTTTCAGCACTTGTCGTTTGCTGGTGGGAGTTGATCGAGATAGCGCTCGACTTCACATCGACAGACGACGCCGCGCTAGCCACGACGATAGGAACACGATTAATCGTGGTGGTGTGCGGGCTCGCAGTCGTACTCAACTCCCGGATTGCACGCTCGGTCTTCTGTTTTCTTTGCGCGATGAGCGCGCTCGCGATCGCCCCTGCGCTTGCAGCGGTTCACCTTACTGGACCGCTGCTCCAGCCAGCCGTCGCTTTCATCGACTGCGTAACGAAAATCCTGTTTCTGGCCAGCAGCCTTCTCTCGTCTATAGGCGGCCGCCGTCCAGATAAGCGAAATATTAGTCCCGCGTTCGCACCAGCCGTAGTGTCGCCGCGCGTCCCGGATGCGGACAGCACTACTCACCAACCTTCTATTCGAGCTAACTGACATGTCCAACAGACTGCACAACTGGATCTACATCGGCGCCAACGCATACGACGAATACACGTTCGTCCCTTGGCTCAACAGGAACATGTACCGCAGAACAGTTGACCTCAACCAGGTCTGCATCCAGTAACTCTTTCTGTTTTTTCCCGGTCGCCTGACGTTGCTGATCTGACGTGGAATGCGCTCATAGTCACAGCTATCAGGCCGCCTTCCGTTGTGGCTTTATGGCGTAAATCACTGCTCCCCCGTTCGAACAGTTTCCCCTCACCTCGCTCTGAAAGGAGCGCTCTTATGGAAGCCTCAGCCCTGCTGTTGTCGAGGATACAATTCGCGGCGACCGTTTCCTTCCACATCATCTTCCCATCGTTCACCATCGGACTGGCTGCGCGGCTGGCCGTACTCGAACCGATGGCACTCGCGACCGCAAACCGTGTCTACCGTGAGGTATTCGGATTCTGGCTCAAGATATTCGGCGTTGCTGTCGGCATGGGGGGTGTCTCCGGAATCGTTACGGCATTCCAGTTCGAGACGAACGGGAGTGAACTGTCGAGAGCAAGTGGTCCCATCCCGGGCCCACTGTCAAGTGATTCTACCGACAGATGCGCTCACGACCTCGCGCGGACTGTCAGTCGATCAACCTGCAGGCAGCAGGGGAATCAGCATGAGGAACTTGCTTTTATCGTGCGCATGCGCAATTGCCTGTGCATTCGCCGCGTCGGCCAGCATCGGGCAGGCTCTGCCGGAGCCGGTTGCTGAAGCCCCGTATGACGCCGCCAACATCTCTGTCGCGGCAGCGCGGCAAGTCGCCGACACCGCCGCGCAACCCACCCCGCCCTGGAGCGGGCCGCACAACGGACCGCGTGCACAACCGGGCAAATACATCGCGATCGACGCAGAGGATCTGCGCAATGGCGGCATTCTCGGCGTCGTCGACGGTGTTGTCGACGCGGCCAAGGTAATCGGCTGGAACGTCAAGATATTCAACTCGGAGGGACAGCCCGACCTGCGGCTGAAGACGCTTGCCAACGCGTTCGCAAGTCGCCCCGACGGTCTCATCGTGGTGGGCGGCGACGCCCAGGCGCTGCTGCCGGGATTACAGCCGTTTGCCGGCCGAAAGCTGCCGATCGTCGGCTGGCATGTCGCGCCTCAGGCAGGTCCAGTGCGAGGCACGCCGGTGGCGATGAACGTGTCGACGGATCCGCGCGAAGTTGCGCGCGTGACCGCGCTCGCGGCCATCGCGCAGTCGGGCGGGCACCCGGGCGTCGTCATTTTCACGGACTCGAACTTCAGGGTGGCGCAAGACAAAGCCGATGCGATGGCCGCCGTCGTGCGGGCGTGCAAACAATGCAGGCTGCTGGAAGTGCGCGATGTCCCGATTTCGCGCAGCGAGCAATTGATGCCGGCTACGACGCGCGAGTTGCTCGCGCGTTATGGCAAGCGTTGGAGTTGCGCACTGGCCATCAACGACATCTACTTCGACTACGCCGTCCCGGTGCTCACGCAGGCGGGCTTGCCCACCAGCGCGATGGTTATGCTGTCGGCAGGCGACGGTAGCGAGTCAGCGTTCCTGCGCGTGCGCACCGGCACTTTCCAGACGGGAACGGTCGCCGAGCCGCTGTCTCTGCAGGGCTGGCAGCTAGTCGACGAAATGAACCGACTGCTCGCTGGAGAACACGTCACGGATTACGTGTTTCCGGTGCACCTCGTGACGGCTGCCAACGTCACCGCGGACGGCGGCGAGCGGCTCGTTTACGACCCCGCGAACGGCTATCGCGACATCTATCGTCGCATCTGGCAACGGCCATGAAACGCCTGCTGCCTCAATCGCTCACCGCGCAATTTGCTCTGGTGGTCGCGTGCCTCGCTGCGCTGGTGCTCGCGGTGGGCGCCACGGCCCTCTACTCGTTGACCTATTCGGCCAATGCGGTTCGCGGACTCGCGCAGGCCAAGCTCGAGCGCGGAGAGGATGCTCAAGCGCTGGTGCAGCGCACACTGACGATCGAGAGGATGGCGCTGCAGTTGTCGAGCGACCACACCGTCGATGCGCTGCGACAAACCCATCTGCATATCCTCGAACAGCTGGAAGTTTTCGACCGTCTGGTGGACCGCCTCGCGTCGGCCGCCGCGGGCAACGACGTCGGTGTCGATGTGCTGGCGCTGCATCGATCGAGCCAGCGTTTTCGCAATACAGTGAACATCGAGGCGCAGATGCGCGCGACGATGCTTGCGTCGACAGGCCTGCCGGGAGCCGGCACGCAGGCCGCCGGCCCCATGGCCGGCCTCGATGACGAGGTACGACGCCAGGCCGACGCGCTGTCCGCCGCGGCGCGCCAGGTGGCGGACGATTTCACGCTCGACTACCGCAAGACGATCGAAAACCTGGCACAGAACTCCGAGAGCCTGCGCGCGTGGGTCGTCGGCGAAGTCGCTGTGAGCCTGTTGCTCACCTGGTTGATCGTGCGGGTGTTTCTCGGCCGTCACATCGTGGCGCGGCTGCGCCTTGTCAGCCACTACCTGCGACACGGCGATCGGGAGGCCGCAGGCGAAAGCGACGGCGCGCAAACCCGAGTGCCTGTGGAGGGCGCCGACGAGATCGCCGACATGGCGCGTGCAGTCGAGCAGTTTCTCGAAGATCGGCGCGAGCGCGCGCGGGCCGAGGACGCGCTCAAACGGCTGAATGCCGAACTGGAGACGCGCGTCGCGCAGCGCACCGCCGAACTGGCAGCGGCTCTTGCGGGCCAAACCGCGGAGATGGCCGAACGTCAACGCGCCGAAGAAGCGGCGCGAGCTAGCGAGCACTTCCTGGACAGCATCATCGAGAATATTCCGGTCATACTCTTCGTCAAGGAAGCCGTGTCGCTGCGTTTCCTGCATGTGAACAGGGCCACCGAGGAACTGCTTGGCTACGGGCGCGAGGAACTCATTGGGAAATCGGTTCACGACCTGTTCCCCGCGCAACAGGCGGAATTCTTCGCGCAAATGGACCGCGCCGTGCTGGAGGCACGGCAGTCGGTGGACATACCGGAGGAAACGGTTCAGACCCGCGATGGACCGCGCCTCGTGCACACCATCAAGATCCCAATCGTCGACGCGACCGGCAAGCCTCAATTCCTGATCGGCATCTCGCGCGACATCACAGAGCAAAAGCGCGCGGAAGCCGCATCACATGAGAGCGAGCGGCGATACCGTGAAGCGCAGATGGCGCTCGCGCATGCAAACCGGGTCACGACGATCGGACAGTTGGCAACGTCGATGAGTCACGAAATCAAGCAACCGGTAGCCGCTATCATGACCAACGTTCACGCGGGGCTGATCTGGCTGCATGCGGCGACGCCCAATTTGCCGAAGATCGAGCAAGCGTTCGCTCGAATCCTGAAGGATGCCGAGCGAACTGCGGGAATCCTGGACCGGATCCATGGCCTCGTCGGGCAAAACCCGCCTTCCACAGAACGTTTGCGGATCAATGAGGTCATCGGCGAGGTAATCGCGCTGATGCGCGCTCAGGTTGCCGGAAGCGGCGTATCGGTGCGCATGCAGCTTGCAGACGATTTGCCGATCATCGAAGGTGATCGCATCGGACTGCAACAGGTGATGCTGAACCTCGTGGTCAACGCGGTCGAAGCCATGAGCGGGCTCGAGGATCAGCGGCGCGAATTGATCGTCGACACTAAAAGCGACGAGTCCGGCGACGTTATCGTCTGCGTGCGCGATCGCGGCCGAGGCCTGGCGGCCGATAGCATCGACCGCATCTTCCAGCCTTTCTACACGTCCAAAGCCGGCGGAATGGGCATGGGATTATCGATCTGCCAGTCGATCATAGAAGCACACGGCGGACGCCTATGGGCAAGCTCCAATGCGCCACGCGGCGCTGTGTTCCAGTTCACGCTGCCAGGCGCGCGAAGGCGCGAAGCGAACCGGAGGGAAGACGCTTCACCAACGTGAAAAAGCGGTGTCATTTTTCCGCCTCTGTCGACAGTTCGCGGGGCCGATCCTCGATACAGTCCATCGCCTGGATGCCATTCACGACCAGGTTGGTGATGACTTGCGTTAACTGGATGCGGTCGCCTGGAACCACGGGCCGTCAGTCGTCGTTGAGCGGCGGGGAGCCTCCATGCCCTGTTCAAAGAACTCTGCGGTATGGTCGATGAATGCTCTGACCTTTGCGGGTAACAGCGCTCGCCCGATATAGGCCAGTCGGACTTCCGCCGCTGAGTCAATGATCTCGAAGTCTTCCAGCAGACGTACGAGTCGACCCGCCTTGATGTCCTGCTCCACAAGCGCAAAAGGAAGCAGGCCCACACCGAATCCCTCGAGAATGATGTCGCGATTGAATATTGGGTTATTCGAGGCAATCTCGTATGTGATTGGCACCGCGACGTTTTCCTGATCTATTCGAAAACTCAGGGTTGGCTTGTGCATCGAGGGCGGCACCGTGACGAACACATGATCAGCCAGGTCGGCAGGATGCCGCGGCGGCGGACGTCTGCCCAGGTACGCCTGCGTTGTGACGATGACCAGCGGCAACCGCTGAAGAAGACGCGTCACGGCAAGATCCGTCGTCAACATGAACGGTAGCACGATGCCCAGATCGTACCCGTCGGCCGTCAGGTCGACAGATCGCTCGGTCAATGTGATATCGAGACTGACATTTGGATGTTTGCGTTTGAAAGATGCAATCAATGGCGCAAGCCATGTCAACGCAGCGGTAGTGTGCGCGACCACGCGTAATACGCCCGCGGGTAGTCGTCCGTGACCTGCAGCGCACGCTTCCAGGCAGTCGAGATCGTCGAGAACGCGACAGCAACCCTCGTAAAAGTGCTCTGCGGCTTCCGTGAGCGAAAACTGCCGTGTCGAACGGTGAAACAGTCGCGTTCCCAGACGCTCTTCCAGTGATGCTATTGAGCGTGAAACAACGGATGGTGACAGGGCCATCATTTCGCCCGCGCGTCGGAAGTTTCTCACTTCGACGATCGTGCGGAAGAGGCGCAAGCTTTCTATATATTCCATGATCTACTTTTTCTGGCAACCGCCTTCACGGTCCCAGTCGGGGCGATCCCGCCATCGTTGAAGAGATAAATCGTCCACGGCAGTATCGCTCGCGGTGGAGTGTCCGCCAAGGCTTGCGACGGGCATACTCCATACTTCGGCAGCAAGATTCATCACGCGTATGCCTCTGCAAGGTCTAATCGCAGCCCGTCTGGACTCGTCAGCGAATTGAATATTTACGGCATTTCTGCCCTAGGCGTCGGCGGTGCTTTTTTCCATTGGCTGCCGATACAGTGCGGACGATGCGAATTCCTCCAGCACTGTCTGGATCAGCTGGTCGGCTGCACTCTGCGGATAACACAGACTGAAGAGCTGCATGCCATCGCACAGGCTCACGAGGCCTAGCGCGAGCGCGTCCGCACGCAGTGGCAATGCGTTGTCGCTTTCCTTCAGGTGCGTTCGAATATAGGCGCTGACCTGTAATAGCCTCGCGCGTCGCAACGCATGAAGCCGCTCCTGAAAGGCGCTGTCGCGGCGCGCAAGAAGGTACGCCTCAACCCAAAGCGGAAAGCATTCGAGGTCACGGTAAGAGCGGGCGAAATGAGCAATCGCGCGTGCCGTGGCTTGCTCAGGCGTGGTGCCCTCGAGGATTGCCCGCAGATTCGCCTGCGCCTCATCGGCATCGCGCCGCAACAGCTCCGTCAGCAGGTCCTGTTTGCTCGTGAAATTGGAGTAGAACGCGCCCCTTGTGTACCCGGCGGTCTCGCAGATGTCCTCCACGCTCGTCGCAGCAAAACCCTTCTCAAGGAACATGGTCCTTGCGGCGACGTACAGGCGCTCCCGGGTCAGCTCTTTTCTGCGCGCGTGGCTCAAGCGTTCGGGCTTCATGGCGTGGTTTGAGGCTATCTCACGGTCCGCGCTCGCCTGCGCAAAGGCGAACCTGTGAAATCGCTGTTTCTCGATGACCCCGCTGAAACCTGCTCATGCAATCCAACGGATATGCGACATTAAACTCATAACTGATCATTTAGTCAATATATAAATTGAGGGCGCGAGCGAGGCCGGCTCGATTGATACACACAGCCATGCCTACTGCGATTGCGACCAGTTGTCCCCGCCGGCTCAAGCCAGCGGCCGCACCTGCGGTCCGCCAGTTGGCGCGAGATTGGCGGCATCAGTTGGCCTCGACCGCGCTGTGCGACAGCGCGAGGCTGATTTCACCCAGGTACACGCTTTCGCCGACCTTGCACTCGCGTGATGCATTCCCCAGAGCATGACGAATCTCGATCCGGTACATGCCGCTATCTTTCGCGAGACCACCGAACCGAAAATCGCCGAATGCGTCCGTGACCGTTTCTGCAACGCACTGGTCGCCCGAGTACAGGACAATCGCTGCACCAGAGACGCATTCAACGACGCTCCCGACCTTGGCACTGACGCTTCCGCCTATGAAGCAGCTTTTCCAGCGTTTCAAGCCGCTATACCACACGCGCGGTTTTGTTTCGAGATTGGGCCGCAAAACCTCGAGCCCTTCACGCCGGGCTTTTTCGGCCATGGCGGCATCATCGAGCTTGACGACCTCGAAGACGCCGGTGGGGCAAGCCTGCTCGCAGCGCGGATGCTGCCAACCCTGGTCGAGCAGATGAGCGTCAAAAATCCACGTTTGCGGCAGTTGCAGTTCTTCGTTCCAGACTATCGCCTTGTATGGGCAGGACTTGACGATGTCTTTGCGCCCTCGCGCCTTGTCCGGGTCAATGATGACGATGCCGTCGGATCGCTTGCGGATCGCATCGCCGCCGACGCGCATGCAGGGTGCGTCGTCGCAGTGATTGCACATCACCGGCAAGTACGTCGTTTCGACCATGTGGGACTCGCCCTGCACGCGGCGCAGGATGCGAATGGGGCTTTCGGCACTCGCCGCGGCAGGCGCGGCATACCCAGGAAAGTCATTGCCAACGTGCTCATCCCGTGCAGCGATGACGCAGTTCTGGCAGTTCTCGCATTGCCCGACCTTGATAACCAGATTCCACTTGCTCATCGTGTGCTCCTCACGCTGCGCGACGGATCATGAAAGCGTCCGCGCCTTTCCACTTTTCCACCTGCACAAGACACGAATTCGGACTCATGCTGCTTGTCCCCGCCGTCTGGGGCCGATCTGGGGTCAGCAGGTTCATGCAACCGCCAATTTCGACGCACTCGCCGTCTATTTCTATCAACTGGAACTCAGCACTCGCCTCGTACGACTTGACTACTCCGGCGGTGACCAGAGGCGACACATCAGCCGCGCAGATCACTGCGCCCCGGTCGTTGTACACCTTGACGAGATCGCGATGGGCAATGCCTCGGGCCGCCGCGTCGACGGGACCGAGTCTCAGCAGCCAGAAGCGATGTCCGCCGATCAACGCACGATGATCTTCGATGCTGTTGACCGACGAGTTCTTGCCGTCGCAATGGGTGTGGAAACTGTAACGGCTATGAGTGGCGATCAGTTGCAGTGGATACCGCTGTAGCAGTGGAGAGCGCAAGCCCTCCCAGGACGGGATGTATCGGTTCAGCGGCGGCCGCTCCGGGTTGTCCGCCGTGTGCCGCTTCAGCAACTCGGGTACGAACTCGAGCTTGCCACTAGGCGTTTGCAGGCCCATGCCGAATTTTTCGGCATATTGCGACGGCATCGGATGCGGTTCCTGTAGATCCTTGCGCCGGCCTTCCGCGAACCAGCGCATATCCACTGGATGTCGCAGTTCCGCTTTTTCGGTCGGCACAACGAAGTAGCCCTTACGGCAGAACTCACGCCACGAAATGTGATCCCGCAAATCCGACGAGCTGAATACGCGCTTGACCCAGTCCAGCTCACCGCAGCCCTCGGTGAACACACTGCCAAGGCCCAGGCGGGTCAGAATAGCGGTGAAGATGTCATAGTCGGAGCGCGACTCGCCCAAAGGTTCGATGCATTTGTGCTGCAGCGTAATCATACGGTGGTTGACCGTGTTGAAGCCGTGATGCGCATAGCCACCGGAATTCGACCATTCGCCGATGTCCCACCGCTCCAGCGATGTGCATGCAGGCAGAATGATGTCGGCGAACTGCGCCTCGCCCTCCATCCAGATAGACTGGTTGACCACGAACTCGATGCTCGGGTGACGGTACGCTTCGGCCCAGCGCCCCGATTTCGTGACCGTGCTGAAGGCAGAGCCGCCATAGCGATAGATCATGCGGATCGGCGAATAACCGGGCATCGGGTAACTGAACGGCGCGAACTGCGCTTCCTGGGACATGCCGTCCCAGAGGTAGCCAGTCGCGTGGCCGTTGATGATGGCATCGGGCAACTGCTGCCGCGGGACCATCTGCTTGACCGGATTCATGGTCAGGATGTGCGGCATACGCTGATAGTTGTTCACGGCGTTCGCAGTCCACGCGAGGTCGCCCGACATCCCACCGTCCGCGTAGCCCGGAAAGTAGAAATTCAGATCGTGCGGAACACCGATTTCGAGGCAGCCAAAATTCACGCCCGGCTTGCCCCAGCCTTGCATCGCCATCATCATGATCATGCAACGCGCCCATTGCGCCCCCGTCGCACCGCGTCCAGCGCCACCGAATCCCGCGCCCGTCATTCCGACGGCGAGATATACCTTCCTCGTTCCCCACCGCCGCGCGAGGGCGCGAACGTCTTTGGCCGGCACGCCAGTTTCCAGCTCCTGCCATTCGGGCGTTTTGGGCACGCCATCCGTCTCGCCCGTCAGGTAGGCCTGCCATTCCTCGAATCCGGTCGTCCGGTTAGCGACGTAATCCTTGTCGTACAGGCCTTCCGTCAGCCACACATACATGATGGCGGTGGCGAGGGCCGCGTCCGTTTGAGGTCGGACCGGAACCCATCGCCCGCCCAGCAACTGGGCGGTCGGATTGCAGTGCGGATCGATATGGACGAACTCGATTCCCAGTTCCTTGGCCCATAGACGTCGCGGCGTCCCTTCGAATCCGGCGTAGGCGCCATTCGTGCTTTCCGGGTCGCTAGACCAGAAAACGATCATTTCGGCATCCTTAAGGCAATCCTCGATTCCCCCATAGCCGGAGGGCACGCCAACGCGCATCGAGTTGCCGAAGTGATGCATGGCGCCCCAATACCAGCCTTCCCAGCTGTCCGGATTCGCGGCCACCCGTGTGAAGCCGATCAGGTTGGCGAAACGCGTGAGCGCGCTGAGGTAGTAGCCGATGTTGCCCCACTGATGGTGCGACGACATGGGGAACGTGATGGAGCCCGGTCCGTGAACACGTTTTTGCCGGTTGATCTCTTTCGCGACGATGTCCAAGGCCTCGTCCCAACTGATCCGCACATAGCCGGACTTGCCGCGGTTCTGCGGGTTGCGTTCGCCATCAGGTTCGAAATCGACCCGCTTCATCGGGTGAAGGATGCGCTTGTCCGAATAGACGAGCGACTTGATCGCCAATGCGTGCGGCGCAACGAGGCCGCGCCGGGGCGGGCTGAACCGGCGTCCGCGCGCTTCGATCTCCCAACTCGGAGCATCCTTGCTGTCGAGATCGACAGGCGTCACGCGAATGATGCGTCCATTCTTCACGTACACAAATAACGGGCCGCCGTTGGTGCACGTGGTGTAGCGCTGCGTGCCGTCATGCATGGGCGTGCCCATCGGCAGGCTGATGGTTTGCATCATGCTCAGCGTTTGCATGAACCACACCAGCAACTCATCGTCGCCTTCCGTAACCACCTTGAAATTTTTCGCTGCGTGAATGATCTCCAGGTAGTCCGGAGTGGCGGAAAGAAATTTCAGGGCGGTTGCCACATCCTTGAAGAGCATGCGCACGTCGGGCTGCGGATGCCTGCCGGCACACGACCGGATGCGGCCGTTCTTGAGCTTGATGACGCGGCCGATGCTTTGATCCATGAGCCCGATCCACGCGACGAGATCGCGCTGCTTTAGCCGGTCGCGATAGGCAGGGAAGCGGCGTGCCGTCAGGTCGAGGACCTTGGGCATGGCAAAGAGAATGGTCTTGAGGATCTGTCGTTTCACTTTTTGATCCAATGGTAAGGCTTCGCAGGTGCAAGCATCATGGAATTGCGGACCGGCTCCCTGAACGGGCAAGCCGCTCAGGCGGGCGCAATCATGTCTGCTGGTGGTTTTGGGAGCGTTGGCGGCACGACCCGCCGCCTCGATCGATGTCTGGGAACGCGGGTCGTACTCGCTAGAATGTGTAGCCGACATTCAAAAATACGTTAATGGGTTCGATTCGGAGCGTCGACTTCGATACGATCTGCGTTCCGTTTGCGGTCTGTCCGTATATGGTCATGTTCGTCTTGAGCGGCATGTAGCCAACTGATGCTCCGACGGACCAGTGTTTGGAGAACGCGTAGCTTGCCCCGATCTCGAACACGGGGTTCCACGACGCACTGAGGGTCGCACGTATCGATCCGCCAGGACCGACACTATCGGTAATGAACTGGTTGTTGGTTGCGCGAACCTGGGTGAACCACGTGTAGTTCACGCCCAGTCCGACGAAAGGACGAAATTTCGACTGAGCCTCGAACAGGTGGTATCGAAGCTCGATGGCGGGCGGCATCGGCCTCGTCGTGCCGAGGGTGCCGTACTTCGAGAGTGTCCCGTCGCCAACAAGATTCACTGTTAGTGGCAGGCCAAAGAGGGTGGCGATGCCGATGTGGTCGGTCACGTAGTATTCGGTGGTGATGCCGAGCGTATTCGTCGACGACGCGTGCGCACCACTACCCGTTAATTGCTGATTGACCGGCATACCGCCCACGCTTTCCACGGTAAGCGGCGTGGCATGGCCCTGTGGCGCTACGTAAAGCCACCCCGTCGCCAGCGTAAAGCTTCCGGCCGATTGCGCATTCGCATTTCCAGCAAGCGCAGCCGAACAGATAAAACCCGCCATAACGGCAGGTCGAACATTTTTCCCGTAGTTCCTCACGCGTCTTCTCCTGCCTCATCGGCTAAATATCTTTTTATCGTGCTCAGGGCTTTAACGAGCCGCCCATTGATCCGGCTCGTTGGATCGGTCCTCGTAGGTATAGACCAACTCCAAAAATCATCTCCTTTTATATAGGTATACTAAATACAATGAATTGATTTACCCGGATCCCCGCGTTGCTTTCTGCCTGTGCAACGTATCGAGTCCTGGGCTGCGTACGCCTGTTACTTCTCTTTGCCGTTCTGCGCGGTTGCCAGGTTTGACAAGTTGCCCGGCATGCTAGTGAACTCGCATCACAAGGCGCTCGGCATGCGGCGGGAACACGTTCCACGAACCGTCGCGGTGCCGGAAAAAAAACATCCCAACCGGCCTTGTCGGCAAAAGTAGCTCGATATGCACGCAGTTCCACGGATGCGACTGCGCACGACCTAATCGGGTAACTCGCACCGGGGCTCCGGAATCCAGCGCAAGCCATTTTTCAACAACCGAACGCAAGGATCTCTCTGATGCAATGTCCATCTTCTTCCCCAAACCAAAACCGGTGACATTCGCGATTCAGGCGTGCCATCACCGCGCATGCGAGTGACTGGACGCCTGTGTCGATGCGAGAAACCATGTCACTTTGAAACTCTGTGCGTCTCTTACATTGCGTTGCCGTCAACGCTGCCTCTGGAGCCCTCCGCGACCGCAATTGAGAACGCGAACGGAAAGCGGCCAAGCGCGGCAGTCGCCAATGGTTCGAGTTCGGCGTCGGAGAGTTCGACATGAACGGAAATCCCACGCAAGGCTTCTTCAACGATGCTGACGGTTGCCCCCTCAACACCAGCTTCCACGAGCGCCGACTGCAGGGCATCTACGGTTTCGATCCGCTTAAGCGCGGGTTTGAAGATCTTGCCAACAGCCGTCAGGGGCATCGTTTCGACGATCCGTATGCCTTTGGGGAACGCGGCTCGCTCGCTGATCTCATCACGCAGGAACGCTGTCATTTCTGCTTCATTTGCCGTTATGCCAGGCTTGAGCTGGACATAGGCGACGGGCAGTTCGCCTGCGTGCATATCAGGGCGCCCTACAGCTGCAGCAATCTGCACTGCGGGATGTCGGTGCAGCGCTTCTTCGATCGCTGCAGGATCGATGTTGTGTCCGCCTCGAATAATGAGTTCCTTCTTCCGGCCTGTGAGCCAGAAGTAACCTTCCGCGTCGCAGCGTCCGAGATCGCCGGTATTCAGCCATCTGCTGCCATCAGCCAGGTCCATCCAGATGCCGTTGTTCTGCTCCGGCCGCATATAGCCGATGAACACGTTCGGGCCGGAGATCAGCAGTTGACCAACCTCGTCCGCAACGCAGTCCCGCACATAACGGCCCGATTCATCGGCCATCACGGCTTTCATGGCCTGGCCCGGCAGACGAAGGCCAATGGAGCCGACCCGCCGTTCGCCAAGCGGAGGATTGACGCTGCTAACGCAGGTGCCCTCCGTGAGGCCATAGCCCTCGAGGATCCTGATCCCGGTTCGAGCCTGGAAAGCACGCAGCAATTCCACCGGCATCGGCGCGGCGCCGCACAACCCGTATTCGAGCGAACTGATATCGCGGCCGCCAATGGGTACGTCCAGCAACGACCCAAAGAGGGTTGGCACGCCGCTAAAAAAGTTGATCCGGTAATGCTCGACGATATCCCAGAAGCGTTTGACGACGCCATCTCCGCGATAACCTTGCGGCGTGCCCAGCACGACATGTGCACCGCGTGAAAACGGCAGCAAACCCGTCACCATCACGGCGTTCACGTGGAAAAGCGGCAATCCGCAGAAGATCGTCTTGCCTGGCGCAACGCTTTCACCGAGAAATTCTCCGGCGCTCCATGCATTGGCCACCTCGTTGCCGTGCCGGCGCATCGCAATTTTTGGCAGGCCTGTAGTGCCGCCCGTGCAGAAGTAGGACGATACGTCATCCCGGTTCATGCGGTGCGGGGTGGAGAGCGCGATGCCCGGCTCCCGCGCGATGGCTTCGCCGAAGTCGTGGATGCTGATCTGCGAAGGAACCGCGCCTCGCACGCCCTCCTCGCCATGCAACCTTGAGCACTCGCCGCGCTGAAGCATTCGAGCCGCAAATCGCTGTTCGCCGGGTGCATGGTCGGCGAGGTTGACCAGCACGACATGCTCGAGCGAGGCAATCTTGTGCAAGACCGCCTGCACTTTCGGCCAGAGGTCCGTGCCGGGATACGGCGCCAAAGTGACAATCACGCTGGCGCCTGAGGCATTGAGCAGCTCGCCGATCGCGTCGCTTTCGAGCAGCGGATTGATCGCGCAGACAACGCCGACCGCCTCGCCGCCCCAGATCACAAAGTGCGTTTCGGGCAGATTCGGCAGTACATAAGCGACGACCGTGTTTCGCTGCACACCCAGCCGCGACAACATGTTTGCCGTGCGCGTGATGTCGCGCACCAGTTCGCTGTAAGTCCATCGCTCGGGGGTCGCGTAGTCGTTCGTGGTTGCGAAGAACGAAAGCGCGGGTGCAGATGGATTAATGGCGGCGCCCCGGCAGATCAATTCGTAGGTGCTCGACGGTAGATCCGCCGGCTGCTGCCCCTGCGATTCGATAGCGAGGACGTCCTGCTCGTTTGCGACGCCTTTCATGCGGCCTCTGCGATGACGACATTACGCTGGGTGCCAAGATCGATCGAGCCATCCTGGCTGACGATACGTGCTTCGACCACATCGCCATCCTGAAGGTACTGCGGTCGCTCGGCTTGCAACGCGAGGAAAAGACGCCATTTCTCCGCTTCGGGCAGCTGTGCCGCGGCGCGTTGCTTTTCCGGCGACGGAATGATCAGCGCGCAGCCGGACGGCGTACCCGTGGCGAGCAAGTCACCGGCATGCAGGTCTTGAACGCCGGACAGCTCGGTCAATGTTTCTGCCGGACCATAGACAAGACCCGAAGTGGAATCGTTCTGTCGGACCGTTCCGTTGACCGTCAGCGTCAGCACGAGCTCCTTGAGCTTCGGCATGTCGTGCTTCTCGAGCAGGCAAAGGTACGGGCCGACGGGGCCGAACGTGCGATAGCTCTTGCCCTTGTAGAACTGCATCTGCGGAATCTGGATATCGCGCGCGGAATAGTCGTTCACGATCACGGCGCCGGCAATGTAGTCGTGCAGGTTCTCGTCGGTAATCGTTGCCCGGGACGTGATGTCGCGTTTGAATACAAGACCGACTTCGATCTCGTAGTCGAGGAACTTCACTTCGTGCGGCTTCACCAGCTTCGAGTCCGCAGCAACGATGCAACTCGTGGCCTTCGTGAAGATCATGTTGAATTTCTTCGCGTCCGGGTCCATGCCGGATTCGATCATATGCTGGCGATAATTCGCGCCCTGGCAGATGAACTGCTGATTGGCGGTCACAGGCGAGAGCCACTGCACATCCGCTTCGGGAATCGTGGGGCCATTCAGCGTCATTAACCGCTCGACCGGATTAGCATGGACAAACTCAGCGGTCGTCTTGAACTCACCGGGAATCGGCGTGATAGCGTTTTGAGCCACTACGCCCCACTGGGCGCGACCATCGTGCAGATAATGCAGAACGTGAATTGCCATGTTGGCGGTCTCCGGGTTCGAAAAAGGGGTGCGTCAGGCAAAAATCTTGAACAGTGCCCGTAGCCTCGCAAGCGTGACGTCGGGGCTTCGGCGCAGGTTTGCGATCAGCGCCGCTATGTTCGCGGGCGTCAATCGGGGCTTGGTGAAGCTGCGCGGCATTGTCGGCCCCCACTGGGCCATCGCCTCGCGACTGACGCCATGGATTCCCGTCGGGGTATCGCTGGTGAAAAGATCACCGTCGCAGTAGTGCTCATGCTTGTCTCCCCAAGGGTCCTGCCAGTAGTCGAAAATCTGGCTCCCGAGGATATGTCGGCCGATGCCCCACGCATGCGTCCATCCGCTCGTGCGCAGGACGCGCTGACCCATACCGACCGCGTCCGCATCGACGAGCTCGTAGGCGCTATGGCTGTATGTCGGGGCGAACGCCTGTGCCAGCGCAAGCGTATGATGGTCGGCGGGTCTGTTGCCGAGATCGAGCCGCATGAACGCGACAGCCGGTGACCCATCGGGCAGCACCTGCACGTCGCTGGGGATAAAACCAAAATGGCGCGTGTACCACGCACAGGTTTCCTGATAATCAGCGAGTTCCAGCACCACGTGCCCAAGCCTGATGACTTCAGGCGCGCCCTCGGGCGGTCGCTGCGTGCCGTTGACGCGAACAGCGGCATCGACGGAATTGAACGGCAACGGCAGCCGGTGCGGCAATGCGGAGGCGGGCGCCTGGCCCCAGATCGCATCGACACGGAAACCGGACGGATCCTGCAACTGCACCACGTAGCCGCCGCCCGGCAGCGCAGAGTGTTCCAGCTCCGATGCTCCCGGCACCCTGGCCAGCGCGTCCAGTTCGGCTTCGCTGCCGACCTGCAGGCCGAATCCGACAAATCGCGCTTTGGACGCCTTGCGTACGACATAACAGAAGTGCGACGCGGCCGTACCGCGCAGAAGCAGCATCTCTTCGCCACGCGTTACCGTTCGAAACCCGAAGTCATTGAGAAACCGTTCAGCTTGCCCGAGGTCCGGCCGATCGAACATGAGATAGGCCAATGCGTTCGCTTTCGCCGTTGGATTCGGGTGACGAGCCGGCTGTGCAGTAGTCAGTTTCATGGTGGACGGTAATCAGGCAGTTGGGATCGGTGATGCAGACCGCAGCGCTGGCGCGCCGCACCTCGGGAGCACGTGAGCGCTCGCAGGCTCACCGGACGGCCAATTTGCCGGCGCGGGGGGGATAGCGGGTCGTAATGCCCGGATGGGCGGATGGGGAAGGTGATGCCGGCCGCTTGGCGCAATGCCGATTGCGATTGCTGTCTCCACAGTCACTCCGTCTGTTTTAGTTAGACCGGCTCTCGACAGCCGATGATGACATTAAACTCATCGATGATCGTTTTGTCAATAAAGACATTCGAATCTATACTGTGGTCATGACCAGACCTGGATCCATCATGACAACCACGACCAAGCGCGGGGCAGCCAGGCGCTCTCCGCCGGCGGCGCCCGCCACCCCGGCCCCCGTCATCGAAGAAAAAGAGCCTCGTGGTGCGCGCCGCAAGCGCGAGACGCGCGCACGTCTGCTCGACGCCGCCCTCAGGCTGATGGCCGAAAAGGGTATGGAAGGCGTGGCGATCAATGAAATCACGGAGGCCGCCGATGTCGGCTTTGGCTCGTTCTACAACCACTTCGAGTCGAAGGAGGCGATCTACGCGACGCTCGTCGACAACGTGTTCGAAGAGTTTGCGAACGTGCTCGATCGCATCTCGGAGGGCTTATCTGATCCTGCGGAAGTGGTTGCCGTAGCTGTGCGCCACACTGTCCTGCGTGCGCGGCACGATCCCGTGTGGGGACGCTTTCTGATACGGGAAGGGTTTTCCGCGCGCGTGACAAGTCGCGGGCTGGGGCAGCGGCTCCTGCGCGACATTCGAGCCGGCATTGCGGCAAAGCGATTTGTCGTTGGCGACCCGCTTATCGGATTTCTCGCAGTCGGCGGCACGGTGCTCTCCGTGATTGCGGCCGAGTTGAACTTCGCCGCGCCCGGCGCGAGCGCGGCGAGCGCGCTGGAAGAACTGGGTTTCAGCGGCGAGCACTTTCCCGAGCGCACGGCAGCCATGTTGCTGCAGATGCTCGGCCTGAAGCGGGCGGAGGCGGAAAAGATTGCCGCGCGTCCACTGCCCATCGTCGAGGAAGCCGACGAGGCAGCGTGAGTTCGGCCGGTCGCGAGGGGAGCCGGTCTGGCAACCGGCCCCGTTCCGACTGGCGACACGCCGCGAATTTACACCCCAGAGCGCGGAGCCGCCGCCCCCTCGACCGCGGTTTGCGCGCCGTCTAAAAATTGCGGGCAGGACAGCGTCGTCATCCCCGTTCTGCTGGACGCGCCCGCAGGTCTAAACGGCCGATCCGCCGCGGTCCCAGCGAACTCCCGCACGACCTCGCCTATCTGATCAGCGATCGCGTTGATCGCATGACGATGCCCGTCGACGATCGCCTGATACCCGCCAGACACGGGCTCGCTCACTACGCTGTGGCAACTCAGCGTCTCCAGGCCCGCAGACCTGCTTACACTCCATACGACATCAACGAGTACGTGGGACCCCGGCCACGATTCAAAGCGCTGAACGTCGACGCCGACCTGATAGACGGGAACCTCCTCACCACGGCCAACTGCGTTGGCGACGGACGCGCCGGCCTGCCGGCTCACGCGAGCCGCAAGTGCATCGCGAATCTCGTCCGGAAGGGCCGACGACCAGCGATCGTCTTCGAGCACCTGCACCTGGGCCGGGTTGATCTGCACCACAAGCTGACTCCTGGCGACGGCGGCCGGCACCTTCACTGGGCGTACATCGATCCGCAAAGCGGGGCTTGTCGTATTCTTTGCGATGGCCGGCTCGGCGTCGGTTTCGAGCGTATAAAAGCGCGTCGCGGGCGTTGCGCACGCCGTCAGAAGGGCCAGCCCAACGACAGAGACGAGTGTCCTCACCATGGTCCGGGACGAGCGGGTTTGCATTGCGATCATTGCTGGTCTCCTTTTTTGCCAAACAGCAGCGCCTGCGGATGGCGCTCCAGGTATTCGGAGAGCGCATTGAGCGACTGCAGCGTACGCGTGAGTTGCTGCATGGCGTCCTGAACGTCGGACTGCATCGGCGCCGTCTGCCGCAGCGTCGATTCCGCGGTCGCGAAGGTCTTTTGTGCGGCAGCGAGCGTGTCGCGTGCTTGCGGCACGACCTCGGTGTCCATATGCCCGAACAGCTTGCTGGCGTTCTCCAGTGCACCGTCGAGGTTGGCGCCGATCCGGTCGAACGGCACCTGGTTCAGTTTCCTTGCGATGTCCGCCACCTGCACCTGGAGCTCGTCGAGCGTATTCGGCACGGTCGGCAGTTCGATCGGGTTGCTGTGCACGTCGACACTCGCGCGCGGCGCCTTCGGGAACATGTCGAGCGCGACATACAACTGTCCCGTCAGGAGATTGCCGGTCCGCAATTGGCCGCGCAGCCCTTCCGTCACGAGATGCTGCAGCATCTCGTGACCGCCGGGCGTGTCCGGCGCCGGCAGTGCCTCGCTGGAGCGCCGGCTGAGCCGGTCAGGGTAAAGCGCCATCGACACCTTCATGCTGAAGCTCTTCTGCTTTTCGTCGTACTCGATACCAATCTCGGTCACCTGCCCCAGCGCAATCCCGCGAAGGTCGACAGGCGCGCCAACAGACAGTCCACGCAAAGACTGATTGAAACGCATGACGACATTGAGCGGCTGGCCGTCGGGCTCGCGCATGGCGTCCGATTCGTCCGCGGCGAGTCGGAACTCTGCCCTGTCTGCTGCCGGTCGGCCTGCGTCCTGCCCGGCCGGAGACTGGAACGCCAGCCCTCCGACGACGACAGTCGCGAGTGATTGCGTATTGAGCTTCAGCCCGTTGGAATCGAGACGCAGATCTACGCCGCTTGCATTCCACCACCGCGTATTGCTGCCGACGTACTGGTCGTACGGCGCATTCACGAAGACGTTCACGATGACGCCGGCGCCGTGAGGATCGAGGGAGTAGCCAATCACCTGACCCGCCTGGATGCGATGGTAGAAGATGGGGGCGCCGATATCGATCGAGCCCAGCGACTCGCCTCGCAGCGTGTACTGGTGCCCAGGCTGTCCCGTGGTGACAATCGGCGGGCTTTCGAGACCGAGGAACGCGGTTTGCCTCTCGGTCGAGCGCCCGATGTCCGCGCCGATGTACGCACCAGAGAGCAACGTACCGAGCCCGGAGATGCCGTTGGCGCCAATGCGCGGGCGTACGACCCAGAATCGCGTGCCTTGCGTCGCAAATTTCTCTGCGTCCTTGCTCAACTGGATACTCACGATGACGCGGCGCAAATCGGCGGACAGTGCAATGGCTTGCACGACACCGACTTCAACGTCCTTGTACTTTACCTTCGTCTTGCCTGCCTCAATGCCCTCCGCGTTATTGAAGGTGACCGTCACGACCGGCCCCTTTTCTGCAACGGATTTGACCACCAGGGCAACCCCGATCAATGCAGAGATGAGTGGTACTAACCAGATGAGGGATGGCAGCCAACGTTTGCGCGGCTTGAATTCAGGTCCGGATAGATTGGAAAGATGCATCGTCTGTTTCAGGATATGCGGTTGGTGGGGAGACAAGCACGAGGAACTTCATCGTTCGCAGTTGGAGCGTCACGCTGCCCCGCGTCCACGTTGTCCCAGTTGAGCCGCGGATCGAATTGATGCGATGCGAGCATGGTCAGGATCACAACCGCTCCGAAAGCGAGAGCGGCCGGTCCCGCAGTGATGACGGCAAGCGAGCCGAAATGAACCAGTGTGACCGTCAGTGCAACGACGAAGACGTCGAGCATCGACCATCGGCCAATGCGCTCGACGAGCCGGTACAGGATGGCTCTTTCACGAGCGCGCCATCCCGAACCGTGAGAAGCGGCTACCGTGAGAAGCGTGAGAACAACGAGCTTGAGAACCGGCACGAGAACGCTGGCGACAAAAACGACGACAGCAAGGGGCCAGTCTCCCGAAGTCCAGAAATACGCGACGCCGCCAAGGATCGTGTCGTCCTCCGAACCACCCACGGATGAGGCGTGCATGATCGGCAGCAGGTTCGCCGGAATATAGGCAAACGCGGCGGCAAGAAGCAGACTGGCCGTTCGCGTCAGGCTGTCCGGCCTGCGTTCGTGCAGCACATGCTGGCATCGGGAGCAGCGCTGGTGGGCTTCCCGATCGATACGCGTCTGAACGAGCCCGCATGCGTGACAGCCGACGAGGCCGGCGCGCCGTGCCGTAATGGCGGGCGATGAGCCGGTTTTGCGCGCCCCCGATGGCCGCGTGAAACGCCCTCGCCCTGCACTGACTCTCGACCAGCGAACGTCCGCGATTCGAGCACACCTGATTTCGTCACGGACCGCCCAGAGCCTGCTCGGGTCGAATGAAGCAACAACGCCCAGCATGACAGTCAGCGCGCCCGTTGCGAACAATCCCGGTCCCGGGATCACTTCCGCGATGCTGACCATTTTCACGATCGTCACCAGCACCCCGAGCATGAACACCTCGACCATGCCCCATGGTCGAACGAGCTGCACGAGACGCACCATCGCGTTGAACCGGGGTGGCAGTTTGCCTAGCCGGAGCGGCACCAGCACATATAGCAATGAGAGCAGTTCGATCAACGGGAAGAGTACCGCCGAGCAGAACACCATGATCGCGACGACGCGCATGTTGCCGGACCAAAGGGAGCGCACGGCGCCAAACAACGTCGCCTCGGATGTCATGCCGTTCGCGCGTAGCTCGATCACAGGGAAACTCTGCGCGATGCCAAAAACGATCAATGCGGCGAGCGTCACAGCGCAAATCCAGTCAAGCGGCCATCCGCTGCCCGGTAGCGCTGTCATGCCCGCACCGCAGCGCGAACAGGCTGCGCGGCGCCCTTTGACACTGGAAGGCCTGCGAAACAGCAGATCGCATTCGTGGCAGGCAATTAGTCTCTGATATTCCATACGGAAATAAAGCGGAAATCCGGTGGCATTCATACTGGCGCAACGGCCGAATCACGCGGCCGGCGCGGCAGCCCGTCAATTGATGTGTCCAACGGCCATCGCGTGGCTCGAGCCACTGCTGAACGGCGAGGGCGGTCCTGGCGGATCGCCCTCGCGTTGCACGAACGCCTGGGTCAATGCGTTGATGCGGTCGTCTGCTGAGTCCGCTGAGCCGAGGGCAGCTCCCCCATCGCCTGGAACAGTGCAGCTGTATCGCTCATGCGCTGGCCCGCCGCGCGCACTGCGCCGATCTCTGCGTTCAGATACCGCGACTCGCTCGCGTGCGTTGCCGCCGAAGGCAGCGAGCCCAGGCGGTGGCGCGACGCCGTGTCCTCGAATGCCGTCCGCGCGGCGTCAGCGGCGACTTCGCTCGACGCGAGGGCCTGTGCGTCGTTATCCAGCGCGGCGAGTGAATTCGCTACGTCCTGGAACGCCGAAAGCACAGTGGACTTGTAATGCAGCACGGTGGCGTCGTAAGTATCGATCGACGCGCGGCGCTGCGCGAACAGCGCGCCGCCATGGAAGATCGGCTGCGAGAGGCTCGCGCCGATAGCCCAAAGGCCGCCCGCGCCCGAAACCACTGCCGGCCAGCTGAAACCGCCGCGACCCATTGCGCCCGTCAGCGACAGGCTCGGGAAAAGTTGCGCCGTTGCCTCGCCCACATCGGCGGCGGCCGCCTTGACGGCGGCGTCGGCAGCCTGGATGTCCGGGCGCGAGCGCAACAGGTCCGAAGGCACGGCGACGGGCACGTGCTCTGGCAACGACAGGCTGTCCAGATCCGGCACGCTCGGGGCGTTGTCCGGTGTACGGCCGATCAGCACCGCGAGTGCATGAACCGCAGTCGCGCGTTGCTGACGCAGTGCGGGCAACGTCGCCGCGATGGAGGCCGCATCCTGTTTCGACTCGAACGCCTGGGCTCGCGAGACCGAGCCGAGCGCGTAGCGCTGCGCGTCTTCGTTCGCCGCATCGTCCGACACGGCGACGAGCCGCTCGGTGAGCGCGATCTCCCGATCGAGTGCTGCCACATTGATCGTGGCAGCCACGATGTTTGCAGCGAGCGCACGGCGCGACGCTTCTAGTTCGAATGCCTGCACATTCACGCGGGCCGCGCTCGCGGAATTCGCATAGCGCGTCTGGCCGAACAGGTCGAACGTGTAATGCGCTTGCAACTGCCCGGCAAAGAAGTTGTATTGCACCTGCTCGGGCAGGCCAAGCTGGGGCGCCACCGGTGAACGGGCGCGCTGGACCTGCGCGGTTCCGTCGATCGACGGCAGCGTCGATGAGCCGATCTGCGCGCGCAATTGCTCGTGCGCCGCGGCGAGCGTACGCTGCGTTGCCGCGAGCGTCGGGCTGTTGCGCAGTCCTTCGTCCACAAGCGCGTCCAGCGCGGCGCAGTGGTAGAGCTGCCACCATTGCGGCCCAGGCGTGGCGCCGACATCGAAGGTTTGCGCAACGCCACCCGCTGCCACCGTCTTCGCAGGCTGCGTCTCGGCACCGTAATGCTCGGGAGACGGCATGGCCGGTGGCTCGCCGCTGGGCCCGAACGAGCACGCCGTCATGGCGAGCGCCGCCGCAGCAGCGAGCACGGATGCCTTATATGTAAAACTCATGATCAACCCTCCGTATGCTCGACGACGACCTCGTGGGTGCCGCGCTCGTCACGACGGACCCTGAAGCACGTCGCGTAGAGCGCGGGCAGGAAAAACACCGTCAGCACCGTGGCGGTGGTGATGCCGCCCATCAGCGCGGTCGCCATAGGCCCGAAGAAGCCGGAGCGCAGCAGCGGAATCAGCGCGAGCACGGCGGCGGCGGCAGTCAGCATGATCGGCCTGAAACGCCGCACCGTTGCGCCGATAATGGCGTCAAAGCGCGCGTGCCCCGCCGCGATGTCCTGATCGATCTGGTCCACCAGAATGACGGAGTTGCGCATGATGATCCCGAACATCGCGATCACACCGAGCAACGCGACGAAGCCAAACGGTTTGCCAAACAGCAACAGCGCAGTCACCACGCCGATCAGACCCAGCGGTGCGGTAAGCACGACGATGAAGGTGCGCGCAAAGTTTTTCAGCTGGATCATCAGCAGCGTCAGTACCGCGATAATCATCAGCGGCATTTCCGCGTTGATCGACCTCTGGCCTTTCACGCTCTCTTCCACTGCCCCGCCCACCTCGATCCGGTATCCGACAGGCAGCTTCGCCCGCACGGCCGTAAGTGCGTGCTCGATGTCGCGCGTTACGTCGATCCCCTGCGCGTCGCCGCGCACGTCGGCCTGCACGGTGATGGTCGGCTGGCGGTCACGCTCCCAGATCACGCCGTACTCGAGCGTGTCGCGCACACGTCCGAGCGAGCCGAGCGGAACCGGACCGTTCGGTGTCGAAATCGCAAGGCTCGTGAGCTTTGCGGGGTCGACGCGCTCGCTCTTCGGCGCACGCAGATCGACGTTGATCAGCTTGTCGCGCTCGCGGTACTGCGTCACGGTGTAGCCCGACAGCGTCATGGCGAGGAAGCTCGAAACGTCCTCTGACGTGACGCCAAGCTGGCGCGCGCGGTTCTGGTCGATCTCGAACGAGATTGAACGTTCTGCCGGTTCGTCCCAGTCGAACTGGACGTTGCGCGTGCGCGAGTCTGCACGGACCTTCTCTGCGACCGTTTCCGCGACCGATCGCACAGTCGCGATATCGTCACCGCTCACGCGGAACTGGATCGGGAAACCCACGGGCGGACCGTTTTCGAGGCGTGCCACACGTGTGCGAACACCGGAAAAGTCCTGCTCCAGTTTCGCGTCGAGCCAGTGCATCAGTTCCTCGCGTGTTTCGACGTCTTTGGCCGTGATCACGAACTGCGCGAAGTTGGGCTGCTGCAGCTGCTGGTCGAGCGGCAGGTAAAAGCGCGGCGCGCCCGTGCCGACGTAGTCGACGAAATGGTCGATCCCGGGCTTGCCATCGAGGACCTTCTCGAGGCGCTTTGATTCACGTAACGTCGCCTCGAACGAAGCGCCTTCCGGCAGCCTGAGGTCGACCAGCAGTTCGGGCCGCTCGGAGTTCGGGAAGAACTGCTGCGGCACGCGCGTGAATGCCGCCATCGCAATGACGAAGAGCACGACGGTGACCCCGAGCACGATCCAGCGTCGGTCGATACACGCCGCGACCCAGCCCGACAGACGCCGGTAAAAGCCCGTGTTGTAGACATCATGTTCATGGCCACCGCTCGCATGAGCCTTGCTCTCCGGAAGCAGATGGAAGCCCAGCAACGGCACCAGCACGACTGCAGCGAACCACGAAACGACGAGCGCAATGGCCGATACCTCGAAGATCGAGCGTGTGTATTCACCCGTGCTCGATTTCGCGAGCGCGATCGGCAGGAAGCCCGAGACCGTGACGAGTGTGCCCGTCAGCATCGGGAATGCGGTGCTAGTGTAGGCAAAGGCCGCCGCGCGCATACGGCTCCAGCCCTGCTCCAGCTTCACGGCCATCATTTCGACGGCGATGATTGCATCGTCGACGAGCAGCCCGAGCGCGAGCACGAGCGTGCCGAGCGAAACCTTGTCGAGCCCGATTCCGAATAGATGCATGCACAGCGCCGTCACGGCCAGCACAATCGGAATCGTAATGACGACGACCATGCCCGTGCGCAGGCCGAGCGAAACGAGGCTGACAACCAGCACGATCGCCACCGCTTCGCCAACCGCCTCGACGAAGTCGTCTACAGAGTGCTTGACCGCGTGTGGCATGCTCGAGACCGGCTCGAGCTTCACGCCGGCCGGCAGCGACGCCTGCAATTCCGCAGTCTTCGCGTCGAGTGCCTTGCCGAGGTCAATGACGTCGCCCCCCTTTTGCATCGTTACACCGATGCCGAGCACAGCGTGGCTGCCAACGCGCATCTGCGTTACGGGCGGATCGTCATAACCGCGCTTGATGGTTGCAATATCGCCAAGACGGAACGAGCGGTTGTTGACGGTGATCAGCGTGTCCGCGAGCGCCTGTTCGTTCTTGAACGCGCCGCTCGGCCGCACGAATACGCGGTCGTCCGCCGTCGTAATGGTGCCGACGGGTGCGACGGTGTTCTGCGCGTCGATTGCATGAGCGAGTTGCTGCGGCGTGATCGACAGACGCGTGAGTTGCGCGTTCGATATCTCGACAAAGATATGCTGATCAGGGTCACCGAAGTAATCGACCTTCGCGACGCCCGGCACGCGCAGCAGAACCGTGCGCAGCTGATCCGCATAGTCATGCAGTTGCGCAGGCGTAAAGCCATCGCCTTCGAGCGCGTAGATGTTTGTGTAGACGTCACCGAACTCATCGTTGAAGAAGGGTCCGGCCGTTCCCCTCGGCAGCGTCGCCGCGATATCGCCCACCTTCTTGCGGACCTGGTACCAGGTCTCGGGCACCTCCTTGACAGGCGCCGAGTCCTTCATCGCGAAGAAGATCATCGACTCGCCGGGGCGCGAGTAGCTCTTGATGTTGTCGACGTACGGCGCCGCCTGCAGCTGACGGCCAATCCGGTCCGTGATCTGATCCTGCACTTCGCGGGCGGTCGCGCCCGGCCAGTACGTCTTGATGACCATCGTCCGGAACGTGAACGGCGGGTCTTCCGATTGCGCAAGATGGGTATAGCCGATCACCCCAAAAAGCGTGGCCAGCCCGATCAGAAAAATCACGAGCTGCTGGTGCCGCAGCGCCCATGCAGAGAGGTTAAAGCCCGTACCGCTAGCGCTTTGCTCGCCAGAAGCGTTCGCCGGCGCGCTGTCGAGCGCGTGTTCGTGGTCGCGCGCGTTCATACCGAAGCGTCCTCTGAATGCAGCGGAGGCACCACTTGCACATGCTGCCCGGAACTCACGGCATGCACGCCCTGCAGGACGACGCGGTCGCCATCGTGCAGTCCCGAACTGAAGGAGACGGTGCGTTCGTCGTACCGCTCGATCGTGACCGGGCGCAACTCGAGCGTGTCGCTGCCTTTACGCACCACCCACACGGCCGGATTCTCACCCTTGTGGAAGAGCGCCGTCACCGGCAGAGTGAAGACCTGGCCGGCATCGTCCGCTACGCTGAATGCCACATTCGCGGTCATGCCAAGACGGACCTCGGGACTCGGTGCGGTCAGCGTGAGCTTCACACGCCACGTGCGGCTTTGCGGATCGGCCGCTGCCGAAACCTCGCGCACCCGCGCTTCGAAAGTCTTGCCGGGCAGCGCGGGCAAGGTGACGCGCGCGTTGCTGCCGACGGCGAGAGCGTTCAGCGTTCTTTCAGGCGCGTCACAAGCGACATCGACGTCGCCCGTCCAGTCGAGGTGATACACAGCCTGGGTTGCCTGGACGTTCTGGCCGGTATCCACATCCTCGGAAGTGATGACGCCGTCGTGGTCCGCGGTCAGCGTCGCGTAGCGCAGATGATCCGTTGCGAGCGCCATCTGGGCGAGCGCGGAAGTGCGCTGCGCAAGCGCCGAAGCGTAGGCATCCTCGGTCTGCTCCAGTTGCGCGGGAGCAATCAGGTTCGCACGCGCCTGAGCCTGATCGCGGTCGAGCTGCTGCTTTGCAAAAACGAGGCGATGCTCGGCGGCGTCGAGCTGGGCGCGCGCATTGACGAGGTTGTTCTGCAAATCCGTCGGGTCAAGCAACGCAACCACCTGTCCCGCCTTGACCGTATCGCCGATATGCACTCGCCGCTCGATGACCTTGCCGCCCACCCGGAACGACAGAGGCGTCGAATAACGCGCCTGGACCTGTGCCGGCAGCGAGTTGCTCTCAGCGTGCCCATCCGGATGAACCGCAAGCGCAACGACGGGCTTGGCCTCCGGGACGACTGCATCAGTCTGGTGGCATGCACAAAGAGCGATGGCGCTGCACGCCGCAACGACGACAGTCAACTTGTGCGTCGATGGAACGAAGGAAGGTAGGAGGGAGCGCACTCGTTTCAGCGCGACAAGACCGGGTTGTTTCACGATGTTCACAAGGCAGGTGATGAATACAGATAGAAAAGTCATCTGCGCCGATGGCTAGTCGCGCCTGCAAGAAGCGCGCGTTGCCCGTAGCGCGAAAACGAAGCCATTGATGCGGAACGGATCCTCTTCGACGAACCCCTGGACCGGCGGCCCGACCTTTGTTTACAGGCCATCGCAGCTGATCGCCAGACGTGTCTCGAAGCGGATCGGCACCATCTGATAGGCGCATTCGCTAATGCATGTGCGCTTTTCTGCGTGGCGCCCGCGGACTTTGGCACCAGGTACCTACCAGCGTCTCGGAGACGCTTCCGATTCCCGTGGGTCCCGCCTGTTTTCCGCTTCCACCGTCGCACGGATGAGATTAAACCCAATACTGATGCTCTTGTCAACCATGACATTTGCATCTAAAATCTGACAATATATGGTTCCAGGAGTTGACATGCCCAACGTCCCGATTTCCCGCACGAGTCGTCGGCAACTGGCGAAGGCGCCCGTTGCCGGTCGCGAGTCCACCGCGACGCGATCGCCGCGCGTGGCCCGACGTAAGCTTGAAACGCGGCTTCGTTTGCTCGATGCCGCGTTTGCGCTGGCGACGGAAAAGGGAATGGAAAGCGTCACGATCACCGAGATTACGAACGCCGCCGACGTGGGATTTGGGTCCTTCTATAACCACTTCGATTCAAAGGAAGGGATCTTCGCCGCGCTCGTCGAATGGTCATTCGAGGAATTCGCGACTACGCTTGATCGTCTCGCAACCGGGTTGTCCGACCCGGCCGAAGCGATCGCTGTGTCGGTACGTCACACGCTTTTGCGGGCCTACCGGGAGCCGGTTTGGGGGCAATTACTGATACGCGAAGGGCTATCCACGCGGGTACTGAGCAGGGGGCTGGGTCAGCGGCTACTGCGGGACACGAAGAGAGGGATTTCGGAACGACGCTTCATGGTCGCGGACGAACTGATGTGCGTGTTTTCCGTGATCGGTACTGTCGTCGCTGCAATAGCTGCTGAGCTTCACCTCTCTGGATCTTCAAAGCGGGCGGTTCGCGCACGAAAGACCCTTCGATCCAGGCACGAAAAGTTCGCCGACAGTACGGCGGCCATTGTGTTGCAGGCGTTCGGCCTCAAACGCACCGAAGCCGAAAGGATTGCTCATCGCCCCTTCCCTGCGCCCCCTCAAGCGGCAAGCGTTTCAAGCGAATCGGCGGCATGACGCCAGGCACGCAAATATCGCCTCTAACGCTTCAACAATGCTTTAGGAAAGCTAATGCCTCACATTCGAATATTGCATCTTTTGCGGCCACGTGATCCGATCGAGTTCAGTGCACCCGCGCGCCATTCAGTGCAAGCAGGCGCTCCAGTTCCAGCAGCGCCTCGCCAAGCAGGTCAATGGCGCCGTTCGACGTGGACGCCGTAGCAGCACTTCGAAGCGCGTCCTGTACGATCTGGTGAGCGCTTTCTGGTTTTGCTTCACCAATTGCAGCGATGTATTGCTTTTCCATGAGTACTCCTTCTCATGACAATGTGAATCCGACACCTGATGGACGAGGTGATGACGGGAAGTATATGCGCCGCAGACGTTGAATCGACGCTCGCAATTGTTTGTTTCCATCTCGCCAACGCGCGAGCAAAGCCCGCCCCGCCCGCCGGATAAATTCGGCGTAGCGCACAATGCGGCGAGGCGCATGGTGATGTGTCAAACGTGCTACAAACCAGACGCAGGGTATGCCCGGGCGTCCCCCACCCTGTTTCTCATATCGTATCGACGAAGGGCCACGAACTGGCCGGATCATAACGGGCAAAGCTCGCAGTTGTGTTTTCCGTAGACCGCCCTGACGCGACCTCGAGCCGCGACCGGACGCGGCAACGGCCGCACATTCTCACGCACTTTCATCATTTATGATACACTCGTCATTTACGACGTCGGACTGCTAACGTCTGTTCCATTACGGCGTGGGCACATTGATGGATGGCGCCTGCTGCCCCATCTGGCATGCAAAGACGTTCTGCGCGTCTCTTCCCATGCCCAAGCTATGCGACAAGTACTTCTGGTCACTTTCCGCCTCATCGTCCTTGCATTGTCTGGCCTGGTTCCGGCCTTTGCATGCGCGGCTGGCACCCCGCCTCTCGCGCCCGACAGTGGCTATTTTGTGCCCATCGCTGGCGTCGGTTCCGACGCGGCGGAAGCACTCAATGCGCTTCAGGCCAAGGAAGACGCGATCAGGCAACGCGCATCGACGGCAACCGGTGATGCCGAACTGATCGAACTGGACTCGCTGAGCCGGCGTATCGTCGACGACGTCGACAGACTGGTCGCAACCTCGTTGGAGCCCGAGCTCGAAAGGACGCATGCGCAGCTCGATGTGCTCGGAGCTGCGCCCGTTGCCGGCGCAAGTTCAGAAACACCCGCCGTCACCCAGCATCGCAACGCACTCACGACGCAGAAAGCGCGGCTTGATGCGCAAGTCAGGCAGGCGGAAGGCATCAAAGGTAATCTGGTCAACGTCGACGCACAGATTGCACGATTGCTTCACGAACATCTGAAAGACCAACTGGCGCTTCGCACCGGCAGCATTCTGAGCGCTGCGTTCTGGGCGCCCGTCGTCCACCCGGATGCGGCTGACTATCAAAGTCTGCGAGCGTTTGGCGAGCAGGTCGAAAAGCAGATGCAATCGATGTGGCAGCCGGGACGCCACATCACGATCACGTTGCTTTTACTGATCGCGTTGGCGTGCGCAACAGTTGGTGTTCGCGTTCTTGAGCGAACGGCAGGATCGGTTTGCCTTCGGCGTCTGCCAGAAGGACGGCTGCGGCGCAGCGCTTTCGCGATATCGACCGTGTTTGCGACGCTGGCAGCCACGATGGTGGCGGTACACCTCGCTGGCCTGGCCATAACCAGTCAACAAAGTTTGTCGCCCGCGCTTCAGACTTTCACTGACGAACTTGTCAAACACATCGTCAATTGTGCGTTGGTCGTCGCGCTTGGCAGGGCGTTTCTGTGCACCAGGCATCCAACCTGGCGCCTACCTGCCATCGCCGATCCCGTTGCGCACGCGCTCAGATCTTTTCCACGGACTTTGGCCGCGCTCCTGCTGTTTTCAGGAGCGATAGAGCAAGTCAACAGGGCCGTCGATACCAGCCTTCAACTCACGATTTTCACTCGCGGTCTAGTCGCGTTGATCGTCGCGTTGACCATCGGTACTTCATTGCTGCACGCGAACCGGGTACGCACCGCACTCGCTGCGGTCGGAAATTCGCCTGACGGACGGTCGACAATTGCGGGCTTGATTCATGCTGCCGTCTGCGTTGTCGTCGTGGGGGCCCTGGCCGCATTGCTCTGCGGGTACGTTTCCGTTGCGCGTTTCCTGACCTATGAACTCGTGTGGTTCGACATCGTCCTGTGCAGTCTCTATTTTCTTGTGATGCTTACGCGTGATCTATGCGAAAGCGTCTTTTCGCCGGCGCATTCAAGCGGCAATACGATCAAGCATCTGTTTGGTCTCGAAAATGCCCATCTCGCCCAGATTGCGACGGTCCTTTCCGGAGTCTGCCGAAGCGCGCTCATCGTCGCTGCGGTCGTTGCGCTGCTCACAGGTGGTCTGGGAACTACGCCCGCCGATCTCATCGACAGCATTTTCGAGGTGCTAGGCGGGGACTGGCTGCGTGCGCTCAATATCGTCCCCGCTCATATCCTCAGCGCCATACTCACATCCGGCGTTGGTCTGTACGTTGTGCGGTCCGTGCGCAAATGGTTCGACAGGGAGTTGTTGCCGAAGACAGAAATGAGTCCTGGCATGCGCACGTCCCTGCTGACGTTGTTTGCGAACATTGGTTACGTACTCGTCGTACTGCAGACCTTGTCCGTGCTAGGTGTCAGATGGCACAACCTTGCATGGATAGTGAGTGCATTGTCGGTGGGAATCGGTTTCGGCCTGCAGGAGATCGTGAAAAACTTTATCTCCGGACTCATCTTGCTCGCGGAGCGGCCGGTGAAGGTGGGCGATATGATCAGTATCGCCGGCATCGAGGGCGACATACGACGCATTAGTGTACGCGCCACCCAGATCCAGCTTGCAGACAAGTCAACCGTGATTGTGCCGAACTCACAGCTCATATCGCAGAATGTGCGCAACGTCACGATGGGAAACACCACACAAGGCGTCACCTCCCTGGTGCTCACATTCGCGTTGGATGTCGACCCGGAGCGGGTCCGCGAGATTCTTCTCGACGCCTACAGGGATCAGCCTTCGGTTCTGGAGCATCCGTTGCCGTCCGTGATGTTCAGTCAGTTGACGCCCGATGGCATTACACTCACGGTCACGGGGCACGTCAGGAGTCCCAGGATCGTTGCCGACACCAGAAGTGAACTTCTGTTCGCCATCCTGAAGCGGCTGCGTGCCGCGGACATCCCGTTGTCGAATCCACGAACGGTTTTGGTCCACGGACCGCTCGTTTGCGCCCCCGATGGGCACGGGGCCGCTTCGAACGGACCACCGCGTAGCAGTTTTTCGTTAGCCGGCACCACCAGCGTATCGGCGAACGCCCGGAATACAGCAGGCAGCGTTGAGGTATAGCTACGCAGCCACCCTTGGCTTCAATCTGTCAAGAAACGAAACCCGAGCCCGGGGAAACGATTCAGGCGCGTTCGAGCAGATGGAGTAGCGCCCTGCCCGAGTCGGTCAGCGCAAAGCGGGCATCCACGACATCCACCAGCCCCGCGTTCTGAAGCGCGAAATAATCTGGCGTGCAGACCGTTGCCTCGACAGGCGCAGAGGCGAGCAGCAGCAGTACGGCGATTTCGTGCAGACTTAATGCGCGCCGCAGACGCGGCGCGGCGCTGGCGCGTGGCTTTGGAGTTTTCCCTTCGCGTTCCATGTCCAATCCGGATACTCAGTATGACCTGCCGACGGTTTCGAACGGTTTCGTCGGTCAGTGCCCGTGAATGATGGGTGCGCGTCGTTTCGCAAACGTTGCAAAGGCCGAGGGCTAGGTTACGTCTGTAACCTGCGCCCTGCCCTTGCGCCATCTAACCCGTCGCTCAGACGCCGTGAAGGGGTGCGCGTGCGCGATTCGCCTCCGCGCCACGGTGAACGCGACGACTATCCTGGCTTTGCTACACGAGCAGTTACGGATGTAATGCACGAGCGCCGGATCGCAACCGGCCAGCAATACGCGAGACCCAAACTCCAGTCAACACCCACTTGACTGGAGCAAGCACGTGGAAGCCTCTGCACTCCTGCTATCGCGGATACAGTTCGCCGCGACGGTTTCTTTTCACATCATCTTTCCGTCCTTCACCATTGGCCTCGCCGCCTGGCTGTCCGTGCTCGAGGCCATGCGCCTCGCGACCGGCAACCCTGTCTACCGGCGCGTGTTCGACTTCTGGTTAAAAATCTTCGGCGTCGCGTTCGGCATGGGCGTCGTGTCCGGCATCGTCATGGCGTTCCAGTTCGGCACCAACTGGAGCGAGTTGTCGCGCGCAAGCGGCCCGATTCAGGGCCCTCTCCTGACCTATGAATCCTTGACGGCGTTCGCACTCGAGGCCACTTTTTTTGGTGTGATGCTGTTCGGACGTAACCGCGTCAAGCCGTGGTTCTATCTGATGTCATGCATGCTCGTGGCACTGGGAACCACGCTCTCGGCGTTCTGGATCCTCGTCAACAACTCGTGGATGCAGCATCCGGTGGGCTATATCGTGCAGAACGGTGTCTATGTGCCCACCGACTGGGCCGCCATCGTCTTCAACAGCGTCGTCTGGGTTCGCTTTCCCCATATGCTGCTCGCGGCCTATCTGACCACGGCGTTCTGCGTCGCGGCCGTCGGCGCGTGGTACCTGCTCAAGGACACGAGCCGCGTGGAGGCCACTGTCATGTTCCGCATGGCACTTGGCCTTGCCGCCGTGCTCGTGCCGCTGCAGATCCTCTTCGGTCACCTCACAGGCGACTATATCCATGATTACCAGCCCGTGAAGTTCGCGGCCGTCGAAGGCCGCTGGGTCGACGAACAGCCGGCTGCCGAAGTGATCTTCGCGGTACCCGACGTCAATGCCGAACGCAACCGCTACGAATGGAAGATCCCGGTGCTGGGCAGTCTCATTGCCTCCAGCACACTCGATTCGCGCGAAGTCGGCCTCAAGGACTTCCCCCTCGCCAATCGGCCACCGATCCTCGTTCCCTTCTTCGCATTCCGGATCATGGCGGGCTGCGGGATGCTGATGCTGGCCCTTGCCTGGATCGGCACCTATGTGGCACGGCGCGGCAAGCTGGAGGAACGCAAATGGCTCCTGTGGCCAGTCGCCCTCAGCTTCCCGCTTGGCTTCGCCGCAGTCCTCACCGGCTGGTTCACCGCTGAAGTCGGTCGTCAACCCTGGACCGTCTGGGGTGTGCTGCGCACCGCAGACGCGATGACGCCCGGACTCTCGGCTCACTTCGCCCTCGCGTCGCTGATCATGTACGTGGCCGTCTACGGCTTCATCTTCTGCTTCGGCGTCTACTACATCCTGCGCATCATTCGCGGCGGTGTTTTCAGCGGCAAGGTGCTCACCGTCTGGAACGGGCACGTCATTCCGCAGACCTACGAGCCGCGCTTGCAGACGAGCGCCGTGCACGCCTCGTCGCGCATCTCGTCGTCCAACCACTAATCGGGAGAAAATCATGCTTGACTGGATCTGGCTGGTCGAACTCGCCTTCGCACTCGCCGCCTATATCGTGCTCGACGGCTTCGACCTCGGCGTCGGCATTCTCAGCGGCTTCGCCGCAAGCACCGCGCGGCGCGACCAGATGGTCGCCTCCATCTCGCCCGTCTGGGACGGCAACGGGACCTGGCTCGTGATCGCGGGCACCATAATGTTCGGGGCGTTCCCGGCGATCTATTCGATCGCGCTCCCGGCGCTCTACGCGCCGCTCTCGGCCATGCTGGCCGGCCTGATCATGCGCGGTGTCGCGATCGAATTCCGCCACAAGGCGCACGGCTCGCGCTGGGTGTGGAATCTGCTGCTGTTCGCAGGCTCGCTGCTCGCCGCGTTCGCGCAGGGCGTCGCGCTCGGCGCCTACGCCAAGGGCGTGCCAGTCGAGAACATGCACTACGCCGGTAACGGCTTCGAGTGGGCCACTGCATTTCCGCTGTGGTGCGGTCTCGGCGCAGTGCTCTGCTATGGCCTCCTCGGCGCCGGCTGGCTGGTCCTCAAGGGCGAGAACGATCTGCGCCAGTTTGGCTGCTCGGCTCTCTCCCGTCTGACGCCGGTAACGGTCCTTGTTCTCGCGGCGATGTTCGCCGCCACGCTCTTCGACCATCACGTGATCGAAGCGCGCTGGCAGCTTCACCCGGCGCTTTTCGTTCTGCCGTTGCTGACCCTTGCGACGCTGATCGGCCTGCCGCTCGCCGCGCGCCGCGGTGAGGGACGCACGCCCTTCGTCCTTGCGGCGCTCAGTTGCGCGCTGCTCCTCGTGACGCTCGCAGCGTCCTACCTGCCGTATGTCGTCCCGTTCGATCTCACGATCGAGCAGGCAGCCGCACCGGCTTCCAGCCAGACGTTCATGTTCTGGGGAGGCGGACTCTTCGTTCTCCCGATCATCGTCGCCTATACGTACGTGGCGTACGCCGTTTTCCGCGGCCGCGTATCCAGCGACCATGTCTATCACTGAATCGACTATCTTGTTTGAGGAACTGCTGCCATGAAGGTCGCCCTGTTCATTCCGTGCTTCATCGACTCGTTTTTCCCCGATGTCGGCATCGCCACGCTCGAGCTGCTCGAGCGCCTCGGCTGCGACGTCGACTATCCACTCGACCAGACCTGCTGCGGTCAGCCCATGGGCAATAGCGGCTGCGAAAAACAGGCCGCCGCCACCCAAAACCTCTTCGTGCGGAACTTCACCGGCTACGACTACATCGTCTCGCCGAGCGGCAGCTGCGTGCACCACGTCCGCGACCATCTCACGGCAGCGGACCAGACCAGCGACGCGCAGAAGGTGCGCCGCAACAGCTACGAACTCGTCGAGTTCATCCACGACGTCCTGCACGTGCGCGAATTCCCATGGGCCGAGTTTCCGCACAAGGTGGGGCTGCACAACAGCTGCGGCACGCTGCGCAGCCTGAAGACGGCGAGCATGTCGGAAATCGCGGGGCCTGTCTTCTCCAAGCCGATGACGCTCCTCAAGGGCGTAAAAGGCATCGAGTTCATCAAGCCGGACCGGCCTGACGAATGCTGCGGTTTCGGCGGCACGTTCTGCGTCTCGGAGGCGCCCGTGTCGGCCCGCATGGGCGGAGACAAGGTGCGCGATCACAAGCGCAACGGCGCCGAGTACATCGTTTCGGCCGACTCCTCGTGCCTGATGCACCAGAAGGGTTGCGCGGACCGCCTCGGACTTGGCCTGAAGTTCATCCATATCGCCCAGATCCTGAATGGAGCACGAGCATGAAACGCGTCGATCATGTGGGTTTTTCGAAGAAGTTCATCGCGGACGAAAAGCACATCGAATTCCACGACAAGCGCCTGTGGGGCTTGCGCAGTGCCCGCGACATCGAAGTCCACGGTATTCCCGAGTGGGAGGAAATGCGTTCGCTCGCCTCGGCGATCAAGGAGCACACGCTCACGCATCTGCCCGACTACCTCGAGCAGTTCGAGCGCAACGCCACCGCCAATGGCGTGACGGTTCACTGGGCGAAGGATGCCGAGGAGCACAATCGCATCGTGTACGAGATCCTGAGCGGCCGCAACGCCCGGGTTCTCGTGAAGAGCAAATCGATGCTGACCGAAGAGTGCGAGATGCGCCCGTATCTCGAGGAGCGCGGCATCACCGTCGTGGAAACCGACCTCGGAGAGCAGATCCAGCAGCTCGACGACGAAATGCCTTCGCACATCGTCGTACCGGCCGTCCACAAGCTCGCGACGGACGTCGCAAAGATCTTCGCCGACAAGCTCGGCACGGACCCGAACGAAACCGACATTCCGAAGCTCGCCGAAGCCCAGCGCAACGCCACACGCCCGCTCTTCCTGAACGCGGACGCCGGCATGACCGGCTGCAATTTCGCCGTGGCCGAAACCGGCGGCATCACGGTCTGCACGAACGAGGGCAACGCCGACCTGAGCGCGAACGTGCCGTCGCTGCATATCGCCTCCATCGGTATCGAGAAGCTCATTCCGAAGCTGGAGCACCTGGGCCTCTTTATCCGGATGCTGTCGCGCAACGCGCTCGGCTCGCCGATCACCCAGTACACCTCGCATTTCCGTGGGCCGCGCGAGGGCGGCGAGATGCACTTCGTGCTGGTCGACAACGGCCGTTCCGAACGCCTTGCGATGGACGACTTCTGGTACTCGCTCAAGTGCATCCGCTGCGGCGCGTGCATGAACACCTGCCCGGTGTATCGGCGCAGCAGCGGCTTGAGCTACGGCGGCGTGTACTCCGGTCCGATCGGCGCCATCATCAACCCGACTTACGACCTCAAGAAGTACAGCTCGCTGCCATTCGCCTCCACCATGAACGGCAGCTGCACCAACGTCTGTCCTGTGAAGATCAACATTCACGAACAGATCTACAAGTGGCGGCAGATCATCGCCGAAAAGCACGAGCTCCCATTCGTCAAGCAGGAAGCGATGAAGGTCGCGGGCCAGGTGCTGTCGCATCCGAAGCTTTACCGCGCCGCCGTCAAAACCGCCAACAAGGCCGTTTCCACGCTGCCGCGCGTCGTTCTTTACAACCCGCTCAACGAATGGGGCAAGCAACGCGAGGTGCCCGAAGCGCCGACCGAAACCTTCCGTGACTGGTACCTGAAGAGGAACAAGAAATGAGCAGCCGTGACCTGATTCTCTCCCGTCTTCGCGAAGTGGCGCCCGCGCCGCGTCCGCTGCCGGAAGTGCCGTTGTTCGACCAGCATCTGCCGCCCACGCTCGAGACGTTCAAGAAGTCGCTCGCGCGCCTTGGCGGCACGTGGTGCGACGCGCCTTCCGACGGCGATCTCGAAGCCCTGATCCGTTCGCGCTTCCCGCAGGCGCGCGTGGTCTGCTCGGCCGTGCCCGAAGTCGAGGGCACCCGCCGAATCGGGGACGTCGAGCGTCCACACGATCTCGAAGATGTGGACGTGGGCATCGTCCGTCCCGCCTTCGCGGTCGCGGAGACTGGCTCGATCTGGCTGAGCGAGCATGAGTATCGCGTCAATGCGCTCGGCTATCTCTCGCAGCATCTCGTGGCGCTCGTCGATCCGTCCGATATCGTCGACAACCTCCATCACGCCTATCACCGCCGGGAGTTCTTCGAGGCGCGCTACGCGTGCCTCATGAGTGGCCCGTCCGCGACGGCGGATATCGAGGGCGTGCTGATCCGCGGGGCGCAGGGCATCCGGTCGCTGACCGTGATCCCCGTGCCTCGCACGAACGCGGCACGATAACCGGACCCACAAAATGCAACTCTTCGCGAGCGGCCGCGACCAGCTGCTGCGTTTCTGGCACCACGGCCGCCACCGGCTACCCGTGGCGGACGCCTTGCGGGGCGGCGTGATCTGCGTCGCGCCCGCCGTGCTGGCCGCCATGCTGCACATGCCGCTGCTGTGCTGGTCTGCGATCGCCGCGTTCTGGACGTGCCTCGCAGACGAGCCTGGGCGGCCGGGCTTTGAACGCCATTGCAAGGGGCTCGTGTTCGGCGTGGCCGGAGCGCTCGCGTCGGCCTGCGCGATCGCGGCGCATGCGCTTCCCGTGCTGTCGATTGCCGTGGTCGGCGCGGTTGCCTACGTGGGCGCGTCCGTGCGTGCACGAGGTCCGGCGTCGGGCCTGCGCGGCCTGCTTACCGCAACGGCCTGCTCGGTATCCGCATGTTTCCCGGCGCATGGCCTCGACGCCGCGACGCACTACGCCGTCTTCTATCTGATCGGATGCGTATGGGCGACGCTCGCGGGCGGCGGCCTTTGGCAGACCAGCCGCACGAAGCGCGCGCAGCAGGCAACGCTCGCCTATCTGTATGCGATGTCGTCGCTTGCCAGCCGCCTCGGGCAGGCGGCCCACGGCAACCGGGCGCAGCTCGAGCACGGGCGCGCCGAACTGCGCACGAAGCTCGATGCGATGACGGTGGCCGTCGCGAACTGCAACGGCGACGCCCCTTCGGCGTGCGCCGGGTGGGTCCACGACGCGGAACAGGCGATGGCCCTGCTCGCGGGCCTGGAAACACTCCTCGCCGGTGGGCACGATGCCGCCCGGCGTGAAGCCGCCGCCCTGCTCGCGCCCGCCTACGGCCAGCTCGCCGCGCAGATCGACGCGAGCGCGACGCGCCTGCGCAACGGTTCGAGCGCATTCCGGGGCGCGGTCGAGCAGTGTCAGGCCCGGCTGCAACAAACCCTGCGAGCGTGCGAGCCTGCGTGGCTCGCGACCCACGGGTCTGCTGAGGGATTGACGTGGCTGCGTGCCAATCTCGATCTCGTCGAGCGCCTGTCCGTTCTGCTCGCTCGCGAAGCGCGCATGGATGCTGCTCCGGGCATCGTGGCAGCTCCACTCGCGGCGCCGCGCAAACGTCCGCGCCAGGGCCAGCTGACCGCGCTGATCGCGGAGTTCGCCGCCCAGAATGCCTACACGCGGTACGCTGCGCGCCTGTCCGTGGCGGCGATGATCGCGGTTAGCCTCGCACGCTTCTCGGGCATGCAGCAGGCTTACTGGCTGGCGCTGACCACGATGTTCATCCTTCAGCCGACGCTGTCGCAAACGGTGAAAGTGTCCGGCCTGCGCATTGGCGGGACATTGCTTGGCGCGGTGCTGGCTTCGGCGCTGTCGTTGTTCGTTCACGACCCGCTGCTGCTCGCCCTCATCGTCCTCCCGCTTGCCACCGGAACGTTGGCCGCGCGCACGGTGAGCTACGTCTCGTACATCCTGTTCCTGACCTCGCACTTCATCCTGGTCGCGCATCTCGGCACGCCCGTCGGCACACCGTGGGCGCTCGCCGTCGCGCGGATCGAGTTCAGCGCGGCAGGCGTGCTCGTCGGCTTCCTCGTCAGCCTCTTCGCCTGGCCCGACCGCGAACACCATCGGCTCGGCAGCAGCGCTGCGGGCGCAATCGAGGGCACAGCCGCGTATCTCGAGGCGGTGGCGGGCCGTCTCGCCCAGCCCGCGCCGCGAGAGCCCGAAGCACTGCGGAAGCTGCGCCGACGAGCCTGCCTCGAAATCGACAAGCTCGAAGCCACGATCGCCGCCACGCGCTTCGAGTCGTTGGTCGTGAACCAACAGGCTGCGTGCGCGAGCGTGCTGATGCAGCGGCTCAAAACGCTGGTCGGGGCGCTCTGCCCGCTCGAATACGTTAACGCGATGCTCAATGACGCAGACCTCGCGCGGCTCGCCGAACTCGCCCAGAACGCGCAGGCTTTGATTACCAGTGACGCGTCCTCCGCCGATATCCCTCCGTCAAGGGGCTTCGGCGCCACGCCGCAGGCATCGTCCTGCCACGCGCGCGAGATCGAACGCGAAGTCAGCGAAAGCGCGTGTGTTGCACACCTGCTGCGATCCCGCGTGCTGCGCTGAGGGTAGTTGTCCTTATCTTCCGGGCAACGCATGTGGTCCATCCGGACGCAGCCTATACCAAGACCATGTTCAATACCTTTTCCGAATCCACGTGGAAAGGCGCGAGGGGATGGCTGAAAGCCGTTTCCTGCTGTGCCTTTGCGCTGGGCCTACCGGCCGCCGCTTACGCCCAGGGTACGGTGGCCATCACCGGCCTGATCGACGGCGGCCTCGCATACGTGGACGATTTCGGCGGCAGCCAGGGCACGCGCGCGCTGCAGGCGAAATCGGGCGACATCAACGTCAGCCGCTGGATCCTTTCCGGTAACGAACCGCTGAATCCTGACTTGAGCGCTCTGTTCGTGCTGGCAAACGGCTTCTCCATCACAAACGGCGCAACTGGACAGCAGGGGCGCATGTTCGGCTTCCAGTCATATGTCGGGCTCGCCTCTCACGCTTCCGGCACCGTCACGTTCGGGCGGCAGTTCGACTCGATGCTTCAGTTCGTCCAGCCTTTCGCGCTGGGCGGCACGCCCTATGGTGGTGTCGCTTTCGCGCATCCGTTCGACAATGACGATCTCGCCAACTACACGCGGACCAACAACGCGGTGAAGTACACGAGCCCGATGATGAACGGGTTCCAGTTCGGCGCGACGTATGGCTTTTCCAACGAGGCGGGGGCGTTCTCGAACAACCGCGGCTACAGCGTCGCGGGCACCTATGCGCACGGAGCCTGCTCGGCGGGCGCGAGCTATGTGCAGTTCGACGGCGAAAGCAACCTCGCAACCGCCAACACACAAGGCGCGGAGCCCGCCGGCGCGCCGTTCAACGCGACGCGGCAGCGCACGGCGGGCCTTGGCGGCGCCTGCAAGTGGGACCGCCTGCACGTGTCGGCCATTGTCACCAGGACCCAACTCGACAACGCAACGTCGATCAACAATGTCGCCGACACGCCGATCGCGCTGCGCGGCGAGGATATCGTCTTTCGCAACGCGGAACTGAACGCGCGCTATGCCCTGACGAACCAATGGACGGTGGCCGCAGCCTATACCTTCACGAGCGGATCGTTCGACTCGCCTTCGGGCCATGCGAGCCCTACCTGGCATCAGTTCGGCCTGATCGGAATCGATGCCCTGTCCGCGCGTACCGAAACTTACGCCGAAGCGATCTACCAACGCGCGAACGGGCTTGCGGGCACCGGCATTCCCGGTGCACAGATTTCGAACTTTTCGCACGCCGCGGGTCCGGACCAACTCGTACTCGCGCTGGGCATCCGTCACAGGTTCTGAGCCCACCTCCCCTGAAGCCCGGTTTCAATTGCAACACGGCGGCGGCTGCGCGAAACAACGCAGTAATCGCGCACCCGCACACTTTCGTGCATTCCGCGGCGATCCGCACGGCACGCCGGCACCGCGCCGGGGCCAGACGAGCCGCCAACCTCCAGCCCACGGGAATGGTTTATGAACCTCTTGCAGAACATGCGGACATTCGTGCGCGTCGTCGACACGGGCAGTTTCACGGCGGCGGCGGATTCGCTTGACTCGAGCTCAGCGTCGACATCCAGGGGAGTCAGCGAACTGGAGCAACACCTCAAAGTCCGTCTGCTGACCCGCTCCACACGCCGCATCGCATTGACCGATGCCGGGCGCACCTACCTCGAGCACTGCCGGGAGATCGTACACGCGGTCGACGAAGCTGAACAAGAAGTCTCCGAGGCAGGGAGTCGTGCACGCGGCATGTTGCGCATCCATAGCTTCGCGAGCTTCGGGCAGCATTACATCGTTCCCGCCATTCACGCGTATCGCCGCCTGTACCCCGAAGTGAGAATCGATCTCCAGTTCTCGCAGACCTTGCCCGATCTGTTCGATGGCACCTGCGACACCTCGATCCTCGCGGTCTCCGGCCTGCCGGACTCGGAAATCGTGATGCATCGGCTGGGTTCGACCTGCAGCATCCTTTGCGCGTCGCCAACCTATTTAAATGCGCGCGGCACGCCCCGGCATCCCAGCGACCTGATCGACCATGACTGCCTCGCCCTCAGCACGCTCACGTTCTCGTCGCGCGAGTGGATGCTCGAAAAGGCGGGCGGCGGCGACACCGAAAACATCGCGATCAACAGCGTGTTTCGCATCAATATCGCTGAGTCGCTGGCGGCGGCAATCCGCGCGCACATGGGCATCGGCCCCTTGCCCGTATACTCCGCGCTCGCCGGCTTGCGCGCGGGCACACTCGTGCGCGTGCTGCCCGAATACACGCTGCAAAGCAAGGACATCTGCGCGCTCTTTCCGTCGCGCCGCTACGTCGACGCAAGAACGCGGACATGGTTGGACTACATGCGCGAGTTTTTGCCCCCCGCGCTCGCACGCGATCACGCATCGCTCGCGAGCCTGAGCAACCATCGCGACTGGCAGCCGGCACGCCCGGCTTTCACGCCCGAACACGGCGCACGCGCGACGTTCTAAGCCGACCACGAGGAAGCGGCAGCGCTGACGGTTGGGTGAAGCGCGCGGGCGTGGGGAAAGCCTCGCCACGGCCCATGTGCGCCGCGCTCAGACCTCCACGGCGCCACCGTCGTCCCAGGTAGCGGCCTTGCTCAGCCTTTCCACCGCGACAGAGAAAACATATCCGGCGCCCCGTTCGGTCTTGATGTATTTGGGCCGCGACGCGTTTTCCTCGATCTTGCGCCGCAGGCGCAGAATCTGCACGTCGATCGACCGGTCGTAGACGTCGTCGTACAGCCGGCTCGCTTCGAGCAAATGTTCGCGCGTCAGCACCCGACCCGGCGAAGCCAGAAAAGCGTTCAGAAGACAAAATTCGCCGTTGGTGAGCGGCACGTTCTCGCCCGCGGGTGAAGTGAGCTTGCGAGTGCCGAGGTTGAGCTCCCAGCCCGAGAAACGATATGCCCGCGCGTCGAGCTGACGCCCGCTCGCAGCAACCGCGGCGGTGGAGCGGCGCAGCAGCGCGCGCACGCGCGCGAGCAGTTCACGCGAACTGAAGGGCTTGGTCAGGTAGTCGTCGGCGCCGAGTTCCAGCGCCATCACCCGGTCCGCTTCATCACGCCGGCCCGACACCACAATGATGGGCAATGTGGACTGTTCGCGAATCCTGCGTGCGATTTCGATGCCGTCCTCGCCTGGCAGGCGCAGATCCAGCACCACGAGATCGATCGCATGTTCCTTCAGCGCCTCGGCCATTTGCTTGCCATTGGCCGCGACGCTTACGCGCATTTCGTTTTCGCCCAGATAGGCGGCGATCAGATCGCGCACCGCCTCATCGTCGTCGACCACGAGGACGTGAGGAAGATTGATGTCGTTCATGGTGGACAAGCTCTGGTTAAACGGAAAAATTATAGCGGCATTTGGCCGCCCGCCGACCGGCCGGGCGGCGCGCAGTACGTCTGATGATTGCTACTCCACTTTCGCGCAATGTCCCGATAATCCGGAACCCGATGCAGACGCTTAGTGATTCTTATCAGATCCGGTTTCCGCTTTTCACCAGGCCACCACAGACGGCACCCGCATGGCCGCAGTACACGCTCAGCCCGGCGGCTCGCGTGTCAAGGCGTCGGTGACTGCCTCGGTCAAATCGGCACGCATCAGCGGTTTCTTGAGTATCGCGCGTACGCCGAGCGAGCGCGACTCCTCCTCAACGAGGTGGGTGCCGTAGCCGCTCATCAGCAGGACCGGCAGTTCGGGGCGCACCGCGCGGATCTGCCGGATCAGGTCGATGCCGGTCATTTCCGGCATCGTGTGGTCCGTTATCACGAGATCGAAGCGCAGTGGTTCGGCGAGGAAAGCCTCCAGCGCCTCGCGTGGCGAAGAAAATCCGAGCGGCTCGTAGCCGAGGTCCGCCAGCAGATCCTCGCAGAGCTCGACCAGCGCGCGCTCGTCGTCCACCAGCAGGACCGTCTCCCCGTTTCCGCGACGCGTCCCGGTGGCGGGCGTCGGCGGTGCGGCCGGCCGCTGCGCGGACAAGGGTAAATAGATGTTGAACTGCGTGCCGCGCCCGAGTTCGCTGCGCACTTCGATGGCGCCGCCATACTCCTTGACAATGCCGTCCACCAGCGAAAGGCCGAGACCTGTCCCCCCTATCGTCTTGCGGGTCGTGAAGAACGGATCAAACATGCGCTCCTGTACATCGGGGCTGACGCCGGCGCCGGTATCCGCCACGCCGATGCAAACGTAGTCACCGGGCTGGAGCGTGCCCGAATGCAGCGCGCGGACTTCACCGGTCGCGACTTCCACCGCCGACACGGTGATTGTCCCCGGCCCCTCCAGCGCATGACGTGCGTTGCTGCACAGATTCATCACCACCTGATGGAGGTGCGTGGGGTCGCCTAGCACATAGGCCTGCGGCGCATCGAGCTGGAGAACGACCTTCACCTCAGGCGGCACGCTTGCCTTGAAGAGATCCACAGTCTCGACGAGGACCGGCTGGACATGCACCGGCAGCCGCGCCGTCATCCCGCTGCGGCTGAATGCGAGAATCCGCTCGACCAGCAGGCTTGCGCGCATGCCTGCGTTGAGCACCTGCTGGGCGTCGCGCCGCAGCGGCGAGTCGGCGCCGAGCGCGCGGAAGACGCGCTCGCCGTAGCCCAGAATCGCGCTGAGGATGTTGTTGAAATCGTGTGCGATGCCGCCTGCGAACGTGCCGAGCGCCTCGAGCTTCTGGGACTGGCGCAGTTGCGCCTCGAGTCTCAGGCGTTCGGCCTCGGCCTCGCGGCGCGCACTCACGTCGTCGATCACGGCGACCAGCGTCCCGCCCAGCGCGCCGGTTTCGGACAGCCGCGAGATGGTGATTTCCGTCCAGATCACCCGGCCGTCCCGGTGGAGATAGCGCTTCTCGAACTTGACAGTGGAGCGCTCGCCGCGCTCGAGCTCCGCGACTTTCGCGCGCGTGAGTTCGACGTCGTCGGGATGTGTGATATCGGAGGGGGCCAGTTGATGCAGTTCATCCAGCGAATACCCAACCATGCGCTTGAAAGCGGGATTGGCGACCATGTAAGGCTGATTGGGCAACAGCATCACGATACCCACCGGTGCCTCGTCGAACACGGCGCGCCAACGCTGCTCGCCGGCCCGCAGTTCCCGGTTGGCCAGCGCCTGACGGCGAACCTGACGCACCATCACATACAGCAGCACGAGAACGAACGACGAGATCGCCAGCGTGCGCGCAAGTGTCGCCCACGTGTTGCGGCGCCACTCGCGCAGGATATCCGCGCGCGGACGGCCTACATCGATGGTCAGCGGATAGCCCGGCACCGCGGATTGCGCGGTCTCGAGGTCGTTCAACGCCTCTTGCCCAAAAGAAGCGCTCACCGCGCAGCGAAAGCCGTTTGCGGCGTCCTTGCTTGCCACCGTGAAAATCAGATGTTCGTCGCGCGCCGTGGCCGCCAGCCGGGCGAGCAGTGCGGCGCAGTCGATGTTCGCCACAACGGGAACGACGCCTTGCCCGTTCTGCGCGGCGAGGCGAACGAGCAGCGGAAATGTTGCTGCGCCGGCCGCAGGCGAGGCGGCGGCGTATGCGGACGACGGCCAGCAGGAGTGCGCCCATGCGCCCCTCGCGCGCGCGCCGTCGCCGAGGTCGTGCTCGTCGTGTTCGTATCCGCAGCCGCCCGCATTGAGGGACCGAATTTGAGGCATGCGCGCGCGTGCTTGCTGCTCGAAGGCCGCGAACCCGTCTTTGCCGGTCAGGTTGGGCGTCGAATCTGCCTCGTACTGGAGCGTCGCCGGAATCCGGTCAATCGTGCTGCCGATCTGCTCGGCCAGTACGCGCGCGACGAGTTCCAACGTACGATGGCCCGCGGCAAGCGTGGTTTGTCGATTCTGGTGAACGCTGTAGAAGGCGGCCACGCAGACGAGCGTGACAAGTAGCAGGCCGCCCGCGACCGTCGTGCGGTAACGGCTGTGGATCGGCCAGCCGTCGTATGCACCGGCGGACCCGGCGGGTCCGGCGGGTTCCGGCATGAACGGAGTTCGCGCGGCAGGCTTCACAGGACAGGTCCGCCCATGAGTTGTCTTACATTGGCAACGAGTGCGTCGCAGTCGAGCGGCTTCGCGAGCACCCGGTCGGCGCCCAGTTGCCGCGCGACAGAAGCCGCCGTGGCCGCATTGAACCTGAAACGGCCCGAGATGGCAATGATCCGCGCGTCGGGATGACGCGCGCGCCAGGCGCGCACGCTATCCGCGCCGTCCGTCTTCGGCTCGCCAAGGTCGACCACCAGCAGTCGAGCAGCCGCCCCCGCGTGGCGCGCCGCGAGCGACGCCTTCGCCGCGAACCCTGCATCGTGCAGGGTCGCGACGATCAGGTCGCGCATCACCGGGTCGTCCTCGATAACAAGAATTTCGTCCGCGCTCACAGTTTTCCCTTGCCTCGCCGCCATGCGCACCTAGCGCAGGCTGGCGATACGATGCTAGGTGAGCGCGGTTACCCGCCGGTTTCGGGCCGCACGCCGCCAGATTACATCTGAAACGTCTTCTCACAGAGCCTCGCGCTCGGCGGCCGCGCATGGCGACGCACCGGTAGAGCGCTCCGGCGCTGCGCTACGTTGCGGGCATGGACGGCACGACCCAAGACCGCTCAGCTGCCGAAGTAGATATTGCAGAACGACACGGGACCGACGCATTCGTCCTTCTTCTGGGTCTGCTTTTCCGGCGTGGCGCGGCCTGCGGACTGCGCCGCCGACTGCGTGCCGTTGTTCGACGCGGCCTGGGTGCTCACGGCACCGGCCTGAGGTTGGTTGCCCTGCGCATGCGCGACGGCGGCGCATAGGGTCAGCGAGAGAACGAGGTACTTCAGGGATTTCATGGCTGGACTCCAGACAAGCAGCAAAACTTGCTGCGACGGTGAAAACTATAAGACGCCGTGGCGTCTCAATTAAGCGGTCACTGCGGAAGGGATCCTTTCGCAGATGGCACATGACTCGCGAAGGCGCGGGCGTGTGCCGACATCGTTGGCGTTCTCGCGGCGGAGCGGGCGCAATCGTCTATCGCGCGACTGTCATCTGCGCGATTCGAGCGCGCCGCGCGTCAAGACCTGTCGCCGGCCTGGCGATGAAACGGCGCGTCCGGGTCGAGCAGCGCACTGCGCATGAGGTGGAGGTCGCCCCATAGCTGCTGTAGCGCGGCCCGACGCCGCCCTTGCGCGGTTCTTTGCATCTCCCCGGCCACCTTTTCCAGCGCGCGGCTCGCTGCGCGGACGGCCAGCGCTGTGCGTCGCGCATCGGGTCGTTCGAAGAGGTCCGCTGCGCGCCGGCCGGCCTGTTCGACCCACAGTAGCCAGCGGGGACGGTCCGATGGGCGCAGGGGGGCAAGTGTCGCGAGGTCCGTGCGCAGATCCAGCAACGTCTGCCCCACTTCGAGCGTCGCGAGAAGCCAGTGCCACGCTTCGTCGTGGCGCCGCGTGCCTGGTGTCAGGAGCAAGCGCAGTTGCGATGAGAGATCGTGAGTGCGCGAGCGAAAGCGCGCATCGGCCCCGTCCAGCCGGGTTTCCCATGCGAACGCCACTTCGCGGCGCAGATCGCGCTGGATGCGACCCACGACCCAGGGCGCCTGGAACGGAAACACGATCGTCGCCACAATTACGGCGATGAACAGCGCCGTGACCGCGGCGAGCCCATTGTTGAGCAGCGCGTCCGGGGCGTAGCCCATCATGTTGTCCGGGCCGGCCAGCACCACGAAGAACACGCACAAGCCGATACCGTAACCCGACGTGGCCGGCCGGCTCGCGAGGAATGCGCTGCCTGCGACGATCGGCGCGAGCGCGACGCAGAGCAGGGGAAAACCGTCGATGGCGGGATAGACAAAGCACATGTAGACGTAGCCGATCGCCACGGCCCCTGCTGCGCCCAACGCGATCTGCATCGCCAGCTTCTCGGGGCGCGGTGCGGCCGAGGTCAGACCCGCAGCGATCGCGGCCGCGATCACTGCCAGTCCGCCGCTCGGCCAAGCCGTGAACAGCCAGAGCGCGCCAACGGCGCCCACGGTCAGTGCGTTGCGCACGAAGGTGAGCGCGACCACGTAGGAGCTGGTCCGCGGTGGAGTGGCCGGCGCGCGCGGCGAAGGGTTCGGGCCCGCCCCCGCGGCACCCACTTCGAGGTACTCGAGCAGGTTGCGCAGAAGCCGGCGCAGCGCTTCTCGCATTGTGCGTACCTCGACGGCCGAAGAGGTCGGCCCCTGACCGGCTTCGGCCGCCGCTTCCTCCGCAACGGGTGCGAGCGAGGCGGCGAGACGCGCCAACGCCATTACGGACTGCGAATCGGGCGCATCGTCGGAAAGGCCGTCTCGCAGCCGGTCGATCAGACCCGCCGCCTGCAGCAGCGACGGCCGCATGTCCGCTATCAGCGCCGCCGCGCCGGTGCTGTCGAGTCGTTCGATCTGCTGCTCCAGCATGTGCAGTCGGGAACAGATCGCTGCATATTCGCTGTCGATCGCGGCGAGCCGCTGGCTGCGCATGCGCAGGTTCGGGTCTTCGTACGAGGCGAACGTGCGAGCGGCCTCGAACCCCGCGATGCTGCCCGCAAGGCGCGCGAAGCGCTGCCCGAACGTGACATGATCGCAACGGCCCGCAAGCACGTCCGCGCACAGTTCCAGAATCGCACTGCGGCGCTGGCGCTGGCCGTGCATGAGCGCGGCGCTCGCGCGAACCGGGAAGACGAGCGCGCTGATCGCCGCCGAACTGAGGATACCGATTGTCACTTCCGCCGCGCGCGTGAGCGACGCTATGAACAACGCGTCGGGATGCGTCACCACCGGTATGCCTACGAGGACCGCCGTATATCCGGCGAGCACGAACGCGTACCAGCGAAAATGCCGGAAACGCACCGCGAGTGCCGTGCACGTAGCGGTCCACAGCGTCAGAACCGTCAGATACAACTCGGGTTGCTGAGGAAATAGCGCACCGAACACCACGGCGGCCACCGCGCCCGCCGCCGTGCCGAGCACACGGTAAAAACTCTTGGCGAGCACCATGCCCGTCACGGGCTGCATGAGCACGAACACCGTCACCATCGCCACGCGCGGTGCTGGCAGTTCGAGCGCCATCGCCACGCCGAGTGCGACGAGCGCCGCGCACGTGGTCTTGAAGAGGTGCAGCCAGATCAGGCCGTCGCGCGCAGCGAAATCGGCCATGGCGCGGCGCAGACGCGTCGAAAACAAATCTCGTGGAGCGCCACGTCGTTCGGGCGCTGACGATTCGGAAACCGGTCGGGAAGTCACGATTGCATACAGGGGCGTCGCTTGCGACCGGCCAAGCCGCGCGCTTTGATTTGCGATGCGCCCGGTTCGCGTCGGCACAGGGTGATGGAGCCGAACGCACGCCCCGTCTCTCGCGCGGCGTGCACTGGCGAAACAGAATCGGCCGCCGCCGTTGCAGCGCCATTTCGGAGACCGGGCGCTTTCGTTACAGTTGAAACAACAATGGGCAATGCCTCACATCGATCCGAACTTCGTTTCATTTGAAACGCGCCGCATGCGTCGCTGAAATGGCATCGAAACTGCAGCCCACAAGAATGCGCACACAGTTGCAGCCCTCCGGCTTTGCCGCACACACCGGGGCCGATTGGTCGATGCTGCGCTTGCGGACATCGGCGCCTCCAACAAACCCACGATTGCACACTGTCGCATGAATACCTTGCACAACATGCAGATCCTCGTCCGTGTGCTGGATACGGGCAGCTTCACGGCCGCAGCGGCCTCGCTCGACGTGAGCCTCGGCACCGCGTCACGGGCAGTCAGCGAACTGGAGGAGCATCTGCGCACGCGCCTTCTGCACCGTTCCACGCGCCGAATTTCCCCGACGCCCGAAGGACTGGCCTACGCCGAACGTTGCCGAAGGATCCTGGCCGACGTGGTGAGGGCCGAAGACGACACCGCGCGCGCCGCCGACCACCCGAGCGGACTACTGCGCGTGCACAGCTTCGCGAGTCTCGGCCATCGGCACGTCATGCCCGCGATCCAGGCCTACCGTGCACGCTATCCCGACGTCCGGGTGGAACTGAGCCTGTCGCAGACGCTGCCCAACTTCTTCGACGGCACTTGCGATGCATCGGTCATCGCGTTTTCGCCGACACCGGACGCCAACCTTGCGTCGCACCGTCTGGGCTGGTCGCACAGCATTCTTTGCGCTTCACCCGGTTATCTCGCCGCGCGCGGCGTGCCGCAAACGCCGGACGATCTGAACGCGCACGACTGCCTGACGCTTCGTACGACGACGCTATCTTCGCGAGCGTGGTGCCTCGAAGGTTCTGACCGAGTGCCCGTTACGCTCGCGGTCGACAGCGTGGTCAGCATCAACATTGCCGAATCGCTTGCAACGGCCGCCCGCGAGAGCATGGGGATCGCGCCGCTCCCCGCCTACGCCGCACTCGACGAGTTGCGCGAGGGTACGCTCGTTCGAGTGCTGCCCCAGTACACCATCGATACGCGCGAAGTCTGCATTCGTTACCCCTCGCGCCGGTTCGTCGACGCGCGGACACGATCGTGGATCAATTTCATTTGCGACTGGCTCCCACCTCGTCTCGAGAAAGACGATGCGGTATTGAGCGAACTTGCATCGGATACCGAAACGCTACCCATCGCGGTCTAAACGGAACAATCGATACCGAGCGGCGGTATCCCTTCTCCCCTCACACAAGCGACAAGGACGCGTCGCCGCGGTGCCGCATGCCCGCGCACTTCGCCGCGTCCACGAAATCGCGCACCACCTTTGAGCGGTCGTCGTAACGGTAAGCGAGCAGAACACGAGCCGTGGGCTGCGTACCCTCGATTTCGTGGTACGTCACGCCTTGCGGATGAAGGTCGCGAATCGAATTCGGCACGATGGTCACGCCGAATCCCGCCGCCACCATGCTGACCGCCGACGCCACCTGCGTGGACTGCTCGCCCAGTTGCGGGCTGAAGCCGCAGTCCTGGCACGCGGCGATCACGTCGTCGTACAGCACGGGCGCGATGGCGCGCGGGAACATGATGAGACGTTCTTGCGCAAGGGCATCGAGCGGCACTCTGTCCTCGCGCGCCAGCGCGTGCCGCGCGGGCAGGACGACCAGCATGTTCTCGTCGAGCAGCGGCTCGAGCTTCACGAGCTCCGTCGCCTGCAAGGTCTGGCGAATGATGGCGACGTCGATCCGCTTCTCGACGAGATCGTCCATCAGCGCCGAGATATTGCTCTCCGACGGCGAAATCGACACCTGCGGGTGCGTTTGCCGGTAGGACGCCATGACATCGGAGATGACCGGATGAAACACGATCGAGCTGGCGAGACCAACCCGTATGCGCCCGCTCTGACCTCGCGCCGCACTCAGTGCACGACACTTCGCCTGCTCCACGAGTTCGAGGATACGCACGGCGTCTTCGTAAAGCACGCATCCCGCGTCCGTGAGTTCGACACCACGCGTGAGGCGCCGAAAGAGCGGCGCACCCATTTCCCGTTCCAGCTTGTGAATCTGCTGGCTGATCGGCGGCTGCGCCATGCCAAGACGCTCTGCTGCACGCGTGAAGTGCAGCTCTTCCGCAACGGCGACGAAGTACTTCAGATGGCGAAACTCCATATCGAACTCATATCGAAAAAGACTGTTTGCGATATTAGACGCCACGGCGCCTGGGAAACATACTTTCTCCACCGCAACACTCTTTCAGGAAACCGCATGATCAACCCAAATCCATGCTCGTGTGTCAGCGACATCGCACGATCATTCACACGTTTTGTGCGGGACGGCCAAACGGAAAGCGAGTTGTACCAGACCTCGCTGATGAGCGCCCTCATCGACGGCGTGTATGACGGCGACATGACGATCGAAGAACTGCTCAAGCATGGCGACTTCGGCCTCGGCACTTTCAACGAACTCGACGGCGAACTCGTCGCATTCGACAGCGAGGTGCACCAGTTGCGCGAAGACGGCAGCGCCCGCGCGGTCAGCCCCGATCAGAAAACCCCGTTCGCCGTCGTGACCCACTTCCGCCCGACGATGTTCGGCTCGCTGACCGAGCCGCGCACGAAGCACGAGGTTCAGGCCGTCATCGACGAGCTGATCGGCTCGCCCAACGTCTTTTGCGCGTTCCGCATCGACGGCCGTTTCTCCCGTGTCGAGACGCGCACGGTGCCGCGCCAGACCATGCCGTACCGTCCGATGCTCCAGGCGATCGAGGGTCAGCCCATCTTTGCGTTCGAGGAAACCTCCGGCACGCTCGTCGGCTTCCGCTGCCCCGAATACGTGCAGGGCATCAACGTTGCCGGCTTTCACGTTCATTTCATCACCGACGACCGCAAAGGCGGCGGCCACGTGCTGGACTACCGCCTGATCGAAGGCAAGGTCGAGGTGGCGCGCATCTCGAGACTACGCATCGATTTGCCTAAGACCGACCACTTCGAGCGCGCCACACTGCACTCCGAGGACATGGCAAGCGCCATCGAAGCAGCGGAAGGCTAAGCGCCGAACACGAGAATCGCGCATCGGCACCGGTGGCGCGACCCGATTCAACATCTGATATGGATAGCATCATGCTCAGGAAAACTAATCAAGCAAACCAGACATGGACTTGCGGCGCCGACCTCGTCGTCGCCAACCTCGAAGCCCGAGGCGTCAAGCACGTCTTCGGCATTCCCGGCGCGAAGATCGACCGCGTGTTCGACTCGCTCGTCGACTCGACGATTGAGACCGTCGTGGTCCGCCACGAAGCGAACGCTGCGTTCATGGCAGCGGCCGTCGGCCGCCTGACGGGACAGGCGGGCGTCGCGCTCGTCACCTCGGGCCCCGGCTGCTCGAACCTGGCCACGGGCCTCGCCACGGCCACCTCCGAAGGTGACGCCATGGTCGCGATCGGCGGCGGCGTGAAGCTCGACGACCGCCTGAAGCAGGTTCATCAGACCATGGACACGGTGGCGATGTTCAAGCCCATCACGCGCTACGCCGCGGAAGTGGTCACCGGCTCGACGATCTCCGAGGTGATGAGCAACGCCTTCCGTGCTGCCGAAGGGTCCCGCCCCGGCGCGTCGTTCGTCAGCCTGCCGATGGACATCGTCAACGCGCCGACACAAGGCGACGTGCTAACCGAGTACGTGCCGCCTGCGCTCGGCGCCGCGGCCGCCGAGGCGCTCAGCGAGGCCGCCGGGCTGATCCGCAACGCACGCAATCCCGTGCTGCTGGTCGGTCTGCTGGCGAGCCGCCCCGAGAACGCCAAGGCGATCCGCGAGTTCGTGACCCGTACCAACATCCCGGTAGTGGGCACGTATCAGTCCGCAGGCACCATCGACGCTGATAATTTCAGCCGCTTCGCGGGACGCGTCGGCCTCTGGAACAACCAGCCGGGCGACGTGCTGCTCGAACAGGCCGACGTGATCGTGACTGTCGGGTACAGCCCCGTCGAGTACGATCCGCCACTCTGGAACAAGGACGCGACCCGCCCGCTCATCCATGTGGACGTGCAACCCGCCGACACCGACCGCTATTACCGGCCTGCGGTAGAGCTGATCGGCGACATCGCGAAAACGATGACGCAACTCGCCGCGGAAGTCCCGTCGCGCACGACCTCGCCGCAGTTCGAGAGTGTGCTGACGACGCTGGCCGGCGCGCGTCTCGCGCTTGCACACAAGGCAGCCACGCTTGGCGGTAGCCCCGTGCACCCGCTTCGCATCGTCAAGGAGCTGCAGGACGTGGTGGGCCCCGACACGACGATGTGCGTCGACATGGGCAGCTTTCATATCTGGATCGCGCGTTACCTGTATAGCTTCCGTGCCCGCCAGCTTCTCATCTCGAACGGCCAGCAGACGATGGGTGTCGCCCTGCCGTGGGCCATTGCCGCGTCACTCGTGCGCCCCGGCCAGAAGGTGATTTCGGTGTCGGGCGACGGCAGCTTCATGCAATCGAGCATGGAGCTCGAAACGGCGGTGCGCCTGAAGAGCAACATCGTCCACGTCATCTGGGTCGACAACATGTACAACATGGTCGAGATCCAGGAAGTGAAAAAGTACAAGCGCCGCTCCGGCGTGGAGTTCGGCCCGATCGACTTCAAGGCCTATGCCGAATCTTTCGGTGCCAAGGGCTTTGCGGTCGAATCGGCCGACTCGCTGCGCGCGACGCTGCGCGCCGCCATGCAGACGGAAGGTCCCGCCGTAGTCGCGATTCCCGTGGACTATTCCGACAACCCGAAGCTCATGGAACCGCTGCGCACGGACTACCTGATCTAAGCGCCGACGTGACGACGGCCGCCCGCGAGAGCGGGCCGGCCGTTGCTGAACCTTTCAAGTGGAAGCAGCGCTGTGGGCGCAATGAGAAGCATGAATACACCATATGCAGCATCGCCCGACCCGGCCGCCGTGGCAACGGCGGGTAAAAAGCGTGTCGGAGTGGTCTGGGTCGGGAATATGGGGGCGGCCATTGCCGCAAATCTTGACCGCGCGGGATTCGCGACGGTACTGCTCGACCGCGACCTGAGCAAGGCTGAAGGAGCCGCGCGGGGAAAGGCAATTGCGACGAACGACTGGCAAGACCTGGCCGACTGCGAGTTCGTCATCACGATGCTACCTGGCGACGGCGCGGTGCTCGACGTCGCACTCCAGCTCTCGAACGTGCTCCTTACCTACGCGGTCCATGTGTCGATGAGCACCATCGGTAGGGAAACGGCGCGTGAACTCGCCGATCTGCACCACGCGCTCGGTCAGCAATTTGTGTCGGCGCCCGTGCTCGGAAATCCGCAGCTCGCGGCTTCACGTAATCTTCTCGTGTTCGCGGCCGCCGACAGCGAAACGCTCGACCGCTGCATGCCGCTTCTCGAATGCCTCGGCCGGCACGTCGTCGTCATTGGCGAACACGCCGAAGAGGCCAACCGGATCCAGCTCGCCATCGTACACCCTCCTGTAGGTGCCGCGTAGCCGCATCATGAGGAGGGCACTGCCCATACCGTTACGAGGCGGCCCGACCCAGGGTGTCGCGTGAGCTTTCTGGCGTTCATCGTTCGCCGAAGCGAGCGCGCAGGCACAGTATCAACACGGCGTCGCAAGCCGCCTCGCCGTAGGCGGACGCGTGCCAGGAGTCAATGCAAGCCGACGCGCGAAAGCGTCCGCTGTCACTCCCGAGCCAGCACGGCACCCGCGCGCGCGGTCGTGGAAGGCATAAGCAGCAAGGCTGCCGCGAGCGAGACGAGACATCCGGCGCAGACTTCCTCGATACGCAATTCTGCAAGCGGCACGATGGCGACACCAAGCTGGCCGTAAACGAGCCCGACAAGCATCGTGATAAAGAACACGCCGCGGGCATACGCATGAAGAATGTAATAGGCCCAGCCGAAAACCGACAAAGCCATGGCGGCCACGAGAATCCAGGCTTGGTGTCCGCACACGGTAATGAGCAGCACGCTGGCCGCCGCGCCGCTCAGCGTGCCAGCAATGCGCTTGATGACACGTGCGCGCGTGCCCTGATACGAGGTCGTCCCAAGAAAAACGACGAACGTGCTGATGACCGCCCACATCGAACGGTCTTCCGACAACTCGCCGCCCATCAATATGGCGAGGAGGGCCGCGACGGTGGCGACGAGAGCCGGCCGCCATGCGAGCCGGTGAAATCGATGCGCGAGCACGGTGGAAAGGGGCCGTTCGGTCTGCCGTCCGGTCACGTGGACAGCCACGTAACGCACGGCCGCGCGAGCCCGTGCCTTCGCGGCCACGATGGTATGGGGCAACGCGAACATGAACGACGGCGCCGGCGCGCGGCCCCGCTCCATCGGGATGACGACGCGCCCAACGAATGCGACGATGAACGGAACCACCGCCATGGCGGTCAGCATCTCCTTCAGCCGCGTGGGGGAAGGATGCAGATACAGGCCGAGGTAAAAGGACACCAGCATGAGCATCGCTGCGCCCACCGCGCGGGCACCGAGCGATTGGCACAAGATGCCCACGAACACAATGAGCAGCGCTCCGGCGTCGCGCTGCGCGGGCTGCAAGGCGAGCGCGGTGGCGCCGGCGAAGGTGGCGCAGTTGCACATATAAAAAATGAGGAGCGAGGTGAGCCAGCTCGACCAACGCGCTTCGCGCAGAAACAAAGGCGCAATCATTGCGAACAACGCGCCAGGTACGGCAAGAGTCGGCGTTTCATCATGATGGAGCGCCCAGGACACGCCCACGCCCGCCGTCAGCAGGCAAGCGAGCGTCGACCGTGCTGCACCGCGCAGGCGCGCAAAATCGGGGTCCTCGACAAGTGCGCGCTGCAACGCGCGTGAGAAGGCGGCGGCGATCATGGTCGACGATATCCGTGCGTGTCGGCAACCGGGCTTATGGCCGTAGCCGATGTCCGGGCGTTACAGCCCGGCGTTGGGATGGACACCTGATGCGCACGCCTCCCGGGATCTCCGGTCTGGCATGCGCCCGGCGAGGCGTACTTCCGGGCTACACCTGATCTCCGTCGAGGGCGCGACGCGAGCCAGGACGCCCGGGTTTTCCCGGATGATAGCCGATCAAAATTACGCCAATGGCGCCCATCATCGGAACTGCGAAATAGAACTGCAGGTAGCGGTTGCAATCCCAGTCCATGATCGCGACCGTGTCGCCCCCGCTACCTGAATGGGTCGTACCAGTGACGTAGCTGAGTCGTCGTCAAAGCCCCACACGATCGCCCCTGCTGTCTGGCCGCCATCCACAATGAACTCGGAACCGATCGTGAGACCGCGAACGCCGAATTTCGGCGCAACGTAGGCCGGCAGACCGGTGTTCCCGAGCATCCCCGCCGCAGACGAAATATTGACGATCGAGCCGCTGCCCGCGCTTCTCATCGCGGGAATCGTCGCCCTGATGCCTTGGAAAACGCCAGAGAGGTTGACCGCGAGCGTTTTTTCCCAATCGTGGTCGTCCAGATGCTCGATGAGTCCGTAGGTCGAAATACCCGCGTCGTTGACCAGCACATTCAGCTTGCCGAACGCGTGAACGGCGTGCTGAACCCGTTGCATCCTACGCCAAAGCCGCCGAAGGCATTCGGCGAATGCAGCGCGCGGAAATGATGCCCGGGAGTCCGTCGGCCTCGCGCGCAGATGTTCGCTGATAGGGACACTCCGGAACCCCGAAACGCCAAGCCGCGGGTCAGTAAATGTCTAGATTGCTGCCCAGCGATGGTCGGTTAACGGCCCCGATCGCGTCCGAAGACCGCTCGCAGCACGACTGCTTGGCGGATTTACTCGGCAAGGTTCTTCGCTCGCACCACCGAACCCTGGCTTCGCATGACGGCGAGGAACCCGAACTGCACATTGAACGCGAGATCGCCTGGTTAAAGCGTGGCCGGCGACGAATCATCTCGATGTCGGAAATGATTTCACGGACCAAACTCACGGGGCATCTAAGCCATTGCCTGCAACGTTTGGCGATTTTTAGCGCGCCGTCGAATAGTGGTACCCTGCAGATTTCACACTATCGTTCATGAGCCGCAGAGGGCGGGCCCCTGCGATGAGCGGTTCCGTGACCTGCAGTCAAGGCGTGAACGCCGACGTATGCACGAGAATTAGAATTAGATTCCAACGGCATATCCCATCGCTTATTGGCCGATTTGTCTCTGGGATTGCCAGATATACACCGTGAGACCACCCTTGCGATAAAAATTATTGGACACCTAATGGCGTACGGCAAAGCCGGGCTTTCACCTAGTCCCGTGTTCGGACTCAAACATATTCAACAGACAACAAAATTCCGCCATGGTTTCGAAACCCGTTGAATCACTGAACGTCGTCTCCGTAGGCAGCAAGATTCGCGGACTGCGCAAGAGACAAGGCCGTACTCTCGAAGACATCGCCACCGCGGCGCAGCTCTCCAAACCCTTTCTCTCGCAGGTGGAGCGCGATCGCGCCACTCCCTCGATCACCTCGCTCGTGAGCATCGCCAAGGCGCTCGGCGTGCCGGTAAGCTATTTCGTCGATGCGCCCACCGAAGCGGGCTGCGTGTGCCGTGGCCAGGATCTGAAGTTTTTCGGTTTCGCAAATTCCGCCGACCTCTATGCACGCCTCACTAATCCTTCTGGCGGACGCCAGCTCGAAGCCATTCTCGTGCGTATGCCACCCGGCGAGCGCTCCAGCGAAGTCACCACGCACGCAGGCGAAGAGTTCCTGCATGTGCTCTCTGGTGAAGTGACACTCACGCTAGAAGGTCAAACATTCGTGGTCCGCGCGGGCGACAGCGCGCACTACGAATCGACAGTGCCGCACGCCTGGAGCAATATGTCCGATCAGGAGACCGTGCTCGTCTGGGTGGGGACGCCGCGTCTGTTCTGAGCTGCGGCCATACGAGCATATGTGCGCGTAGCGGTCAGGGTTCCTCTGTTTCCGTCTCCTTCGTGCGTTGCGCAGCTTCCTCTCTTCGGCGCGGCGGTACGCGATGCACGGGTCTTGCCGCCACGCGCGACGCCACCGCGTAGTAAAGCACTGGCGTGAACACGAGCCCGAACAGCGTCGCCGCAATCAAGCCGCCGAGGACTCCCGTACCGATGGCGTGCCGGCTCTGCGCGCCGCCGCCCTGCGAGAAAGCGAGCGGCAGCACGCCGAGCACGAACGCCGCCGAAGTCATCACGATAGGCCGCAGACGTTCGACGCTCGCGTCCACAACCGCGGCGCGCAGCGGCACCCCGCCCGTACGGCGCACGGCCGCGGCCTGCACGATCAGGATGGCGTTCTTCGCCGCGAGGCCGATCACGGTCACCATGCCCACCTTGAAATAGATGTCGTTGGGCAGCCCGCTCAGTAGCATCGCGCTCACCGCGCCGAGCGCGCCGAGCGGAACGACCAGCAGTACCGAAAGAGGCGTGATCCAGCTCTCGTAGAGGGCCGCCAGCACCATGAACACCGCAAGCAGCGAAAGGCCGATGAGGAGCGGCGTCTGGCGCGCGGCCTCGACTTCTTCGAACGCGGCGTCGGTCCATTCGCCATACACGCCTTCGGGCAAAGCGAGCGCGAGCCGCGCCATCTCCGCCATTGCTTCGCCCGAGCTATGCCCCGGAGCCGCGCGCCCCGTCACGTCGAGCGACGGATAACCGTTGTAGCGGCTCAGCATCACGGGGCCGAGCGTCCAGTGCGTGGCCGCAATCGACGACATCGCCACGGACCCGCCGAATGTATTTTGCACAGGCAGGTCGAGCAGCTGGCTGGCGTTCATGCGCGTGGGTGCGTCGGCGGCGACGATGACGCGGCGCATGCGCCCTCCTGCTGGAAAGTCGTCGACATAACTGGAGCCGAACGTGCTGCCCAGCACGTCCGCGATGCGGTCGAACGATACGCCATATGCGTAGGCCTTGTCGCGGTCGACTTCGAGTTCCACGCGCGGCCCGTCGGGCAGGTCCTCCGAGTGGACCTGCGCCACCATGCGGCTCTTGCCGGCCGCGTCGATCAGTTGGTCACGCGCGGCCTTCAATCCGTCCATGCCGACGCCCCCGCGATCTTCCAGCCGGTACGTAAAGCCCTCGGAGTGGCCGATGCCCGGCACCGCGGAAGGCAGCATAGCCTGCACGTCGCCGTCGAGGATGGTGCCGAATTGCTCGTTTAGCGTGTCGCGCACAGTCTGCGCGTCGATTTCGTCCTTGCCGCGCTGACCCCACGGCTTGAGCTCGACGAACGCCATCGCCACGTTCTGCCCGCTGCCCGCGAAGCTCCACCCCACCACGCTCGTCACGTTGCCTACGGCCTGCTGCTTGCCAAGCATCGCTTCCACGCGCTTTACCACCTCAAGCGTGCGTGCCTGCGTGGCGCCCGCGGGCAACTGAATCATCACCTGCAACTGACCCTCGTCCTCACTCGGCAGGAAGCCCTGCGGCAGCTTCCAGTACAAGAGCGCCCCAAACGCGCACAGCACCACGTAGATCGCTAGCACACGCGGGCCGCGCCGCAGTAGCGCAGCCACGACCGCCCGGTAGCCGCGCGAGGCCCGCGCCGCTTGCGCCGTCAAACCGCGCTCGGGCTTCGACGTTCGCTTCGGCATCCTTAGCAGACTCGCACAAAGGGCCGGCGTTAGCGTGAGCGCCATGAACGACGAACACAGCATCGACGCGATCATCGTCACTGCGAACTGCCGGTAGATGCCGCCTACGTTGCCGTTGAAGAACAGCATCGGCACAAATACGGCGGTGAGCACCGCCGTCACACCGACGATCGCGCCGCCAATGCGCTTCATCGCGGCGCGCGTGGCTTCGCGCGGTGCAAGCCCGCGCTCGTGCATTGTGCGTTGCACGCTCTCCACGACAACGATGGCATCGTCCACGAGTATGCCGATAGCGAGCACGAGGCCGAACATGGTGAACACGTTGATCGACATCCCGGCCCAATACAGTGCTACAAATGCGCCCATGAGCGTGACGGGGATCACCATCGTGGGCACGAGGGTGGAGCGCAGGTCGCGCAGGAACAGCCACATCACCGCGAATACGAGCACCACGGCTTCGATGAGCGTGATCACCACTTCGTGAATCGCCACGCGCACGAAGTATGCGGTATCGAATGGAATTTCGATCGCTACGCCCGGCGGCAGACGTCTGGACAGCTCGGCGAGACGCGCACGGATCCTGTTCGAAGTCTCCAGCGCGTTGCCGCGTGGGCCGAGATGGATTCCCACGGTCGCCGCCGATCTGCCGTTCAGGCGCGAGTAGAACGAGTAGTCGGCGCGGCCGAGTTCCACGCGCGCGATGTCGCGCAAGCGCACGAGCGAGCCATCCGGCTTCGCCTTCAGCACGATCTGTCCGAACTCGTCGGGCGTTTCGAGTTGCCCCTTCACGCTCACCGACTCGGTGATTTGCTGTCCGTTCACGAACGGCGCGTTCCCGAGCGTGCCCGCCGTCACCGGCGAGTTCTGCGCGGCAATGGCCGCGTTGACCTCGGCCGCCGTGAGGCCGTATTCGCGCAGCTTCACCGGATCGAGCCAGATGCGCATGGCCTCGTCGGCGTCCCAGAGCTCCGCCGCGCCAACGCCCGGTGCACGCTTGAGGTCGCGAAGGATGAAGCGGTTCAGGTAGTCACTGAGTTGCGCGGAATCGCGCGTGCCGTCGGTGGACGTGAGCGCGACGAGCATCAGGAACGTATTCGACGCCTTCTCCACGTCGATGCCCTGCTGCACCACTTGCTGCGGCAACCGCGCCTCGACCTGCTTCAGACGGTTCTGCACGTCCACGAGCGCGATGTCGGGATTGGTATCCGACGTGAAGGTCACGTCGATTTCCAGGTCCCCCTGCGCATCGCTGGTCGTTTCGTAGTACTGCAGGCCTTCGGCGCCATCGAGGCTCTCCTCGATCACGCTCGCGACGTTGTTGCCCACCTCCTCCGCCGACGCACCCGGATATTCCGCGCTGATGACGATGCGCGGCGGCGAGAGCTGCGGATACTGTGCGACCGGCAGCATGGGAATCGCGAGCACGCCCGCGACCATTATCGCGAGCGCGATGACCCATGCGAAGACCGGCCTGTCGATAAAAGAGAAGGGCACGCGCTCGCCGGTACGGTTAGGGGAACAAGGGGGAAGCGAACGGTGGTGCTTCCGCGTAGCGCGCCATATGAAGCGTATCGGCAAGTACGCCGGCGCGCATTGCGGCACCGCGCGAGCGGCCCTCTACGACGAAGCCGAACTTGCGATAGAGCGCGATCGCGGCTTCGTTGTCGGCGAACACTTCGAGTTCGAGCCTGCGCAGGCCCAGCGAATGGTCGGCACAGGCGACGATCGCCGCCATCAGCGCGCTGCCCACGCCACGACGCTGCCAGGCGTCGTGCACGCCGAAGCCCACGCAAGCGCAGTGTGAGCGGCGCGCCTTCGCGACATCGAGCTGCGATTGTCCCACCACGCGTCCGTCGATATCGGCGCAAATCGTGATGCAGCCGGGCGCCCGGCTCTCATACCACGCGCGCAAGGATTCGGGGGTGCGCCACCCGCTCAATAGCGTGCCGTGGCGCACACCTGGCTGATTCATCAAGTCGGCGATCGCCTCGAAATCGGCGGGCTCGCAGGTGCGCACGCGAATAGTACCAAGTGACGCGAACGCGGGCGATGGTGTCGGGACGTGCATGGGGATCACTCCGGGGTGAGGGGCAGCGGATCGTGCAGGCGCGCCATCAAGAAGAAGTCGGCGAGTACTCCTTCGCGCAATACTGCGCCGCGCAAACGCGCCTCGACTTCGAAACCGCACTTTCGGTAAAGCGCGATCGCGGCAGCATTGTCGGTATAGACGTGAAGCTGGAGCCGCCGTAGGCCCAGCCAGTTGTCGGCGAAGTCGAGGATTTGCTCCATGAGGAGCGTTCCGACGCCCCGACGCTGCCAATCGTCGTGTACGTTTATGCCGATCTCGCCGACGTGCGCGCGGCGCAACTTCTGCGGATGCAGTTCAGCTTCGCCCACGATTGTCTCGCCCACCAACGCGCCGATGATGACGGCCGGCGATACCACGTTCGCGATCCACTCACGGGTCTGTGCGACCGAACTATACGGTGGCTCTGCATTGCCCCGCACTATTGACGGGCTGTGCCCCAGCGCATGCAACGCTTCGGCATCGCCGGGGCGCAATGCGCGCACGACGAGCCCCTCGGGTAAGCGCGACTGCATTGTTGTTCCCTTCTTGATTGAGACGTCAGGGACGGTCAGGCAGGCTACAGCGTCAGTTCAAACGACTTCACCAGCACCCCGGGAAGCTGCATGCCGCCTGTCGCGCGTTGACCCCACGTGTCTTCGGACAGGCGCAGCTCGGGCTGCGCACCCAGACGCTCGAGGCGCTCGCCCAGCAGGCCGTACAGACTGTCGTCGAAGCGCATCGCGTCTACCGGCGCAACGACACGCCCCGCCTCCACCCAGAACGTCGCAAAACGCGTCATGCCGGTCAGGCGGCAGCCCATGCGATCCGAGAAGTTCACGTACCAGAGGTTGCCGACGTACAAACCCGTGCCTAGCGCCGCGAGTACATCCGCATCCGCGAGGTCGCCGCCCGGCATCGAAAGCGACGACGCCGCCTCGCTCGCCAGTGCACCGTTAGGGAGCAGGCCGTACTCGCGCGCCGTCCGGGCGTTTGTCAATTGCGCGACGCTCCTCCCCTCACGCACGAGCGGCACGCTTTCGCGCAAATAGCCGTCGTCGTTGAAAGCAGGTGTAATACCAAGTCCGAGCTCTTCAGTGATCGAGACGCGCGCGTCGAGCGAAAGCTCGCCGCCATGCAGCCGGTAAAGCGGGCTCTGCGACGTCGCCTGCGCGCGCGCTGAAAAGCCGCCCCACGCAGCAACGCCCAGCAGTTCTTCGAGCGCCGCTGGCGCGAGCCATGCACGGTACCGGCCCGGCCCGAGCGCTCGCGGCGCGAGCGCTAGCACGGGCAGGCGTGCCGCCGCCTCCTGCACCTTGCTGGCAAACTTCGCATCGTCCCAGTTCTCGCCCGCATATGTCGTCTTGATGGCGCGGCCGCCCGGATGATAGAGCGACCAGCTGAAGCAGAAGTTTTCGACTTCGTGCCAGCCACGGCTGCCGCAACTGGATGCGAAGCCGCGCGCGAGCATGCCGCCCGCGTAGAAGCCAACGAAGTCGAGCCCGCGCGCGCATTCGGCCACCACATGGATGAGCGCATGCGGGTCCCGCAGCCGTCCCGTGCGCCGCGTCGAACGCTGCCACGCTGTCGTGTCGTAGAGCAGATGCGGATCATCAGGTGCATCACGCAGGTCCGAGCGAAGCGTTTGCAACGTCGCGCCCACATCGCGCAGATCCTGATCAGCGTTGCCGCAGATGTCGAGCGTGGAATACGCCTGGCGCGCGCCGTCGATCATCCGGAGCGTGAGCTTGCCTTGGGAGACGAGTCCCATTTGCCGGACTTTGCCGCCGTTGAAGCGAATGAAGTCCGACTGCTCTGCGGCAAAAGAAGTGAGCGCCGTTTCACCGGCCAGCAACAACCGGTCGATCGCATCGGCGAGCATCATGAAATGCGTGTGCCAATCCACCGCCACGCGTTCGCTTGCAAAAAGTGTGTCGCTCATCAGGCGCCTCCAAAAACGTCTACGTTGCTGAAGACGCACGCGGGTGACGCGTGCCCCACACGAATGACCTGCGCGGGCTCTCCCTTGCCGCAATAAGGCGTGCCGTAGACCTCTCGGGTGCTCGCGTCGCCTACGGCGACGAGACTGCGCCAGAAGCTCGCCGAAATGCCGCGATAATTAGGCCGCTTGACGACCTGCGTGAGCTTGCCGTTCTCGATGAGCCGGCCATATTCGCAACCGAACTGGAACTTGTTGCGATGGTCGTCAATCGACCAGGACGTATTCGAAGTCATCAGAATGCCGTTTTCGATGCTTGCAACCATCGCGACGAGTGTTTCAGTACCGGGCTCGATGTTCAGGTTCGCCATGCGGTCGATAGGCGGGCGATTCCAGTTGGCCGCGCGCGAGTTCGCGACTCCCGGCAGTCCGGCGCGCTGCTGCGAGAGTGCCCCACCGAGCGGCCGCTCCAGCACCCCGTTGCGGATCAGGTATTGCTTGCTCGCCGAACTGCCTTCGTCGTCGAACCCGTAGGTAGCGGCTTCTTCGCGCAGCTCCGGGTCGAACGTCACATTCAGCAACGGGGAGCCGTACTGATAGCTGCCGAACATCTCCGGCTTCACGAAGCTCCAGCCAGCGAAGTTGCGCTCGTCGCCGAGAATCCGGTCCAGTTCGAGTGGATGACCGATCGATTCGTGAATCTGCAACATCATCTGGTCCGGCATCAGCAGCAGGTCGCGCATGCCCGACGGGCAATTCGGCGCCGCGAGCAGTTGCAGCGCCTCGTCCGCCACACGGGCGCCAGCGCCATTGAAGCCGTGCCGTGCGAGTATCTCCAGACCTCCCTGCCCGAGCGCGCCGTGGTCGCCGGCAAGCGTTCGCACCTGCGTGTCGCCGTTCGCATGCGCGGCCACGCTCAGTCCTGGCATGAGGTAGCGAAAGCGCTGCTCGATGCGCACACCGTCGCTCGTGAGATAGAGTTGATCCGTGTGCACGACGTGCATGCTCGCTACGCGCTCGACGATGCGCGCGTCGAGGTTCGCCGACGCGCATTCGTGCGCGAGTTGGCCGAGCCACTCACGGCGGGTGGGAAGCGGCGCGTCGATGTTCGGCGAAGCATAGCTGCCGCTCGCAACGGGCCGGGCAATGCGGCGGTGATCGATCAACGAGACTTGCGCACATGCGAACGCCCGCGCCGTGGCGATATCGAGTGCACACTGGAGGCCCTCGGCACTGAGATCGGCGGTAGCCGCATAGCCGGCACCGGCGCCGGCCCAGGCCGTCAGCATAGCGCCCCGCTCGCGCACCACACGCAGCGGCTGCGCGACGTCGTTGCGCACCACGTGGTCCTCGACAACTTCGTCCATCATGCGCAGCGACCAGAAATCGGCGCTGCTCTTCAGCGTGCGCGCGCCCTGCACCCAACGCTCTTCGATCATGCGAACTTCTCCTGTAGCACCGCCGGCTCGTCGAGCATCGACGACGCCAGCAACGATTGCGTGTAAGGATGAGACGGCGCGTGCAGCACGTCGAGCGTGTCGCCCTGCTCGACGATGCGGCCCGCTTTCATCACGATCACACGATGCGCCATCGCGCGCATGACGGCCAGATCATGCGTGATGAACAAATAACTCAGCTTGTACTTCTTCTGCAAGTTCGTCAGCAACGCGAGCACCTGTTTTTGAATCGAGACGTCGAGCGCGCTGGTTGGCTCATCGAGAACGATCAGTTCCGGTTCCACCACCAGTGCACGGGCAATGGCGATGCGCTGTCGCTGGCCACCAGAAAATTCGTGGGGGTACCGCTGCATCGAATCGGCGGGCAGGCCCACTTCCTCGAGCAGTGATGCGATACGCATACGCCGCGCCGGTCCGTCAACCTCCGGTCTGTGCACGGCCAGCCCCTCCCCGACTATCTGCTCGATCGTCATGCGCGGAGAAAGCGACCCGAACGGATCCTGAAACACCACCTGCATGCGCGAGTACAGTGCGCGGCGGGCCCTCGCCTTGCGTTGCGCCGAGAGCGCGACCCCGTCGATGCGGATCTCGCCCGCTGCCGCGCCTTTCAGGCCGAGCACGGTGGCCGCGAGCGTCGATTTGCCCGAGCCCGACTCGCCGACGATACCGAGCGTTTCGCCGCGCCGCAGCGTCAGGTTCGCTTCGTGCAAGGCACGGAAAGTCGAGCTGCCGAACACCGAGCGCCAACCCTTGACCGCCGTGCGGTAATCCACGGCGAGGCCTTGCACTTCGAGGATGGCCGGCGCATCCACCGCGACCGGAGCCAGCTCGCGACGCGGCTCGCTATCGAGCAGGCGCTGCGTATAGGGATGCTGCGGGTTCGAGAAAAGCTCTGCGGTCGTGTTCGTTTCGACGAGGACGCCCTTTTCCATTACCGCCACGCGCTGCGCAAAGCGCCGCACGAGATTCAGGTCATGCGTGATGAGCAATATGGCCATGCCACGGGCTGCGGCCTCCTGCTTCTGGAGGTCGATCAGCAAATCGACGATCTGCTGGCGCACGGTCACATCGAGCGCCGTGGTGGGCTCGTCGGCGAGCAAGAGGCGCGGGCGGCACGCGAGCGCCATCGCGATCATCGCACGCTGGCGCTGTCCGCCGGATAGCTGATGCGGAAAGCTGTCGATGCGGCGCTCCGGCTCGGGAATGCCGGTCCGCCGCAAGAGCTCGATGCCACGCTCACGCGCCGCGCCGGCGCTCAAACCCTCGTGCAGGCGCAGGCTTTCGGCGATTTGCTTGCCTACCGTGTACAGCGGGTTCAAGGCAGTCATCGGCTCCTGAAAGACCATGGCGATATCGGCTCCGCGAATGCCGCGCATCTGCTGCCCGGTTTTCTGCAGCAGATCCTCGCCGTCGAACAGAATGCGTCCCGTGAACCTTGCATGCTCGACGAGGCCGAGGATCGATAATGCCGTCACGCTCTTGCCCGAGCCCGACTCGCCGACGAGCGCCACGCGTTCGCCGCGCTCAATCGAAAGACTCAGTTCGCGCACCGCCTGTTTCTCGCCGAAGCGCACGCTGAAGCGCTCGATTTCCAGCAAAGGACGATTCATTATTCACCTCCGCCGAATGCCGAGCCACGCGTACGCGTATCGAGTGCGTTACGCAGAGCATCGCCCATGAACGTGAGCAGCAGCAGCGTGATCACGAGCGCCGCGAAAGCCGAGAGCGAAATCCACCATGCCTCGAGATTGTTCTTGCCCTCCTGGAGTAGCTCGCCAAGGCTGGGCGTAGGTGGCGGCACGCCGAGCCCGAGGAAGTCGAGACTCGTGAGCGAGAGAATGGCCGCACTCATTCGAAATGGCAGGAACGTGATGACCGGAGTCAGGCTGTTCGGCAGCACGTGGCGCCACATGATCTGCCAGTTGGAGAGGCCCATCGTGCGCGCCGCCTTCACGTAGTCGAGCGAGCGGTTGCGCAGGAACTCAGCGCGTACGTAATCGGAAAGCACAAGCCATCCAAACATGGAAAGCAGGATAAATAGCAGCCAAAGCGTAGGCTCGAAGATCGAGGCGAAGATGATGAGCAGGTACAGATCAGGCATCGAACTCCAGATTTCGATGAGTCGCTGCCCGATGAGATCGGTTCGTCCTCCATAGAAACCCTGCACCGCGCCCGTCAACACGCCCAACGCGATGCCCGAAACCGTTAGTGCCAATGCCATCAGCACCGAAAGCCGGAAGCCGTAGAGCAAGCGCGAAAGCACGTCGCGGCCGAACTGATCGGTACCGAGCCAGTTTGTGGCCGAGGGCGCGGACGGATACGGTCGCGCCGCGAAGTAGTCGATCGTGTCGTAATGAAAATGATTGGGCGGGTAGATCGCGAAATTGCCGTTCGATTCCAGACGTTGCCGGATATACGGGTCGAGATAATTGGTCCTCGCCGGGAAGTCGCCACCGAAGATCGTTTCCGGATAATCCTTCACGATCGGGAAGTAGTATTGACCGTCGTAACGCACGACGAGCGGCCGGTCATTTGCGAGCACCTCGCCGAGCATGCTGATCGCAAACAGCGTGACGAAGATGACAAGGCTCCAATAGCCGAGCGGCTGTGCGCGAAAGCGTTGCCAGGTGCGGCGCCACGGCGAGACCGACGGCGCGTGCGGAACGGCTGCGGAATCAGCGGTCCAGGCGGTGGAACTGGATGCGGGGGTCGACGAGGACATAGCAGACGTCAGCAATGAGTTTGGTTACGAGGCCAATCAGCGTGAACAGAAACAGCGAGCCAAGGACGACGGGGTAATCGCGGCGGATAACCGAGTCGTAAGAGAGCTGGCCCATGCCGTCCAATGAGAACAGCGTTTCGATGAGCAGGTTGCCGTTCAGAAAAGCACCCACGAACGCGGCGGGCAGGCCAGTGACGAGCGGAATGGCGGCGTTGCGCAATACGTGCTTCCACAGCACGTCGCGCTCGGGCGCGCCCTTTGCCCGCGCGGTCAGCACGTACTGGCGGCCGATCTCATCGAGGAAGGTATTCTTCGTGAGGATCGTGACGATCGCGAAGTTGCCGACCACCGAGGCCGTTACCGGCAAGACGATGTGCCACAGGTAGTCGAGCACCTTGCCCGCGAGGCTCAGGTCCGCGAAGTCATCGGACGTGAGACCCCGCATAGGGAACACCTGCCAGAATGTGCCACCACCGAAAAGCATCAGCAGAAGCACGCCGAGCACGAAACCCGGCACCGCATAGCCGGAGAGCACGAGTACGCTGGTCACGGTGTCGAATCGCGACCCGTTTCGCACCGCCTTGGCGATGCCGAGCGGCACGGATATCACGTAAGTTAGCAGCACTGTCCACAAGCCGAGCGTGATGGAAACCGGCAGCTTCGAGCGGATCACGTTCCAGACGCTGTCGTGCTGGTAGTACGACTGACCAAGATCGAACGTTGCGTAGTTCTTGAGCATGAGGAAATAGCGCGTGAGCGGCGGCTTGTCGAAGCCGAATTCCTTCTTGATCTGCTCGATCTGTTGCGGATCCACGCCCTGGCTGCCGTGATAGCCGCCTCCTCCTGCGCCGGTCTCGCCGCCGCGCGTCGCATTGCCATGGCGCAGTTGCGCCATGATCTGCTCGACCGGGCCGCCGGGCACGAACTGCGTGACGACGAACGTGAGCGTGACGACGCCGATCAGCGTCGGCACCATCAGCAACAGACGTCGAAAAATGTAGGCGAACATGGTGATCCTCAGTGGACAGCCGCTTGCGCGGTCTGGGCGACCTGTGCGTTTTTCGGCTTGCGATACCAGTAGTCGATGATCCAGTCCTGGGCCCCGAACGATACGGGCACGACTGACGGATAACCGAGCGACGTCTTGTATGCGATGCGTGCGTTAGGTGGGTAGTACTCCGTCACGAGGTAGTACTCGTTCAGCAGCACACGATCGAGAGCACGCGTTGCCGCTTCGAGATCGTCGAGCGTGTTCGCGGCCTGCACCGCCTTCACGAGCGCGTCAACGGCCGGCGAGCGCACGCCCGGATAGTTTTCCGAGCCCACCTGCGAGGCAGCCGCGCTGCCGAAGCGGCGTTCAAGCTCCGCGCCGGGAATCGTCACCGGGCTGTAGAGCCAGGTGGTCATGTCGTAGTCGAAGTTGTCCAGGCGCTTCTGGTACAGCGCACTGTCGATTTCACGCAGATGCGCATTGATGCCCAGCGTCGCGAGGGCCTGCGTATAAGGGAGGATCACGCGGTCCATGCCCGGCTGGTCGTCGAGGATCTCGATGTTCATGGGCTCGCCAGCGGCATTGCGCAGCGCGCCGTCACGATAATGCCAACCCGCCTGCGCAAGCAGATCGCGCGCCTCGCGCAGATTGCCGCGCAGCGAATCGGGCGGCAGCGTCGTGGGCTGCGTGATCATCGGCCCGAACACTTCCGGCGGCAGGCTCGCACGCCACGGTTCGAGCAGCTTCAACTCCTTCTCGCCCGGCACGCCGGTCGCGCCGAAGGGACTTGCTTCGAAATAGCTGTGCAGGCGCAGGTACTGCCCGTAGAACATCATGCGGTTCATCCAGTCGTAATCGAACGCGAGGGAAAGCGCGTGGCGCACGCGCGCGTCCTGGAGCATCGGCTTGCGCAGATTGAAGAGCATGCCCTGCATTTGTGCCGGTCCGTCCGGGAAATTGGTCTGCTTGAGCATGCCGTTACGGAAGTTCTTGCCCACATACTTGCGCGCCCATTGGGTCGCGCTGTCTTCCACGTGCACATCGGCATCGCCGGCCTTGAACGCCTCGAGTTGCGTGTACAGGTCGAGGTAGAGCTTGAACGTGATGCGCTCGAAGTGGTACATGCCGCGGCGCGTGGGCAGGTTGACGGCCCAGTACGCGGGATTGCGGCGATACGCAATCTGCTTGTCGTTCTTGCGTTCGGCGATCAGATAAGCACCGCTCGCGATGGGCGGCACGTTAGAGAGTTGGTCGAATGGAACGCGCGTGCCGTCGGGTTTCATCCCCCACTTCGGCGAGAAGACTGGCAAGTCGCCCGCAATGAGCGGCGCGTCACGCTCCGCACGACGGAACTCGAAACGGATCGTCGAGGGGTTCACCACGACCGTTTTCTTTATCACCGAAAACTGCGCATTGAAGAGCGGCGAAGCTTGAGGGCTCGTGAGCGTGTCGAACGAATATTTGACGTCGGTGGCCGTTATTGGATCGCCGTTCGAGAAACGCGCAGCCGGGTTGATATGGAACGTCGCTGACAAAAGGTCGGCCGCGACTTCAACGTTATCGGCGATCAGCGGATATTCGGAGGCCAGTTCGTCCCAACTGCGCTGCATTAGCGTGTCGAACATCAGATTCTGGATGTCCGGCGCGGGTGCACCTCGCACAAGGAATGGGTTCAGTGAATCGTAGCTTTGAAAATCATTGTAGTTTTCGAAACTCAGGACGCCATTGGACGATGCATCTGGGTCCGCGTAGTCGAAATGCGTGAAGCCGGCGGGATACTTAGGCTGGTCGTACTGTGCGAGCGCCGTAGCCGCTTGCACCGGCACCCCGTAAAGCGCACCCACACCAGCTGCCAAGACCAGTGCGGAAGCAGCACCAAACCAATGCGGCGACAATCGTGACAACCTCAACTTCTTCAATCTCATCGTCTGTCTGCATGAGGACGTGCGCCGGCGTGTGGCCGATGCACAGTTCGTCGGTTCGACGCGGCAGGGGTCTGCCGCCGTCGCTCGCCACTACGGGAAACATTCGAGGCAGGCGGCCACGGCCGCCTGCTTCGTGCACTGCTCACCACGTTGCGCCGAATGTTTAGAACTTGTAGGTCGCTCCGATCTGCGCGAAGCGGCCAATATAGTTGTACAGCGACGTGTCGTAGCCCGTCTGGTCGAGCGCGCTGCTGGCAAAGATCGGATCGAACGGAGGCGTGCGGTTGAAGATGTTGTTGATACCGCCGTAGATCGTCCAGTGCTTGATGCCCGTGTAGGTGACCATCAGGTTGAACTGGCTATACGAGCCCACCTTGTCCGCTACCGCCGTCGGGGCCGCCACGGAAAGCGCCTGCGCGTACGGGCCCGTGAACATCCAGGTGAGCGCCGCATTCCAGCCGTGATATGCCCAGTCGAGCGTCGTATTGCCCTTCCAGCGCGGGAAGCTGCCGCCGAACGGCTGCGTGATGGTGTAGTTGTTGCCTGCACCGTTGATCGGACCCGTGGACTGCCCCAGCGTAAAGTCCTTCACGTACGCCCAGTCGGCCGTCAGCGTGAACGTGCCCGCCTTCGTCGGCAAAGACTGACGGAGGGTGCCTTCGAAGCCGTTCGTGTCGAGGTAGCCGAGGTTCTCGTACGGGAAAACTTCATACACCACCTGGCCTTGCGCATTCGTAACGACCTGCGACGGCGAAGCCGCCTCGCCGATGACGTGATCGACACGGATCTTGTACCAGTCGAAGCCGAAATCGGTCGTGCGCGTCGGCGACGTCTGGAAGCCGAGGTTGATGTTGCGCGTGCGCTCCGGCTGCAGGTTCGGATTGCCCTCGGTGATCGTCGAAACCGTGCCGGTGGCCGACTGCTGGATACCTAGCGTCTGCGAAGTGCTGTTTTCGACGAACGTCGGTGCGCGGAAGCCGCGGTTATAGGAGCCGTACATCGTCAGCGCCTGAACGGGCTGATAGCGCAGGGCGAAACGCGGGGAGAACGCGCCACCAAAGTCGCTGTAGTGGTCGTAGCGGCCCGACTGGCTAAACGTCAGGTTGTGGATGATGGGCACGTCGAACTGGTAGTACACCGCCGCGACGTTGCGCTGGCCGTTGACGGTTTGCAACATCGGGTTCGCCACGAGGCCTTGGGAAAACTCCGCGCCCGGGTTGATGACTTCGCTCTGGTGCAGGAACTGCGCGCCGAAGCCAACGCCAACATCGCCCATCGGCAGGTGGTACACGTTTGGCGTGGCCAGCGTCGCGTCAACCGTATCGAGCTTCGAGATGCCCTGGTTGTTCGCGTTCATGTACAGGCCATTCAAGCCGTTCGGCGTCGCGGACGGATTGGCGAAGTCGTACGTGCCGTTCTGATAGATGTTATTCAGCGTCGCAGCGTTGAGCTGGTTCGTGTAGGTGTTCGAAACGTTGCTCTGCGAGTGGCTATACGCAGTCGACCAGTCCCAGTCGCCATACTTCGGCACAGTGAACGAACCGTGGATGCCCGTGGACGCGCGCCAGAAATTCGCGTCCGTTTCTTCTGCCACGGTACGCGGAAACGAATAGGTGAGCGGCGTATCCACGCCATATGGGTTGTACCGATTGCTTGCCGGCACGACGTTGTTGAATGGCGTCAGACCGACGCCCGGCGTATACACCAGCGTCGGCGTTTGCGGGCTACCCACTGTGTTGTTCCATAGACCGTCGTTCTGTGTCGTCTGGTTATAGCTTTCCCACAAATCGGCAAAGGCAGTGGTCGTGTCGTCGATCTTGAAGTCAGCATGCACCTTCGCGCTCGCGCGCGTGGTCTCAGGCGCGATCGACATGCTGTTGGCGGTGTTGAACGCGCATACCGTTCCACCCAGCCCCGCAGCCGCTCCCAGGTAATTGCTCGCAGCCGGATGGACCGAGCCGCCATATGGGCAGTTAGTCAGCGCTTGCGCCGTCGTGGGACTCGTCTGCCAATAGGACGGCGCGAGCAGCGAGAGGCCGCCCGGCTTGTTCGTGAAGTCCTGCGCCGCCGTGGAGTCGCGGTCGGCCAGCGTCGAGCCCGCTGAATGATAGACGCTCGCGGACGCGGTGACGTTAAAGCGGTCCGCATTGAGGTCGCCGAAGCCCGCCAGAACGCCGAACTTCGTCGTGCCGTTACCGCCGCCGTCGCTCACCGAACTGCCGTAGCTGCCGTCGAGCTGAAGACCGCGGAAATCGTGCTTCGTAATAATGTTGACTACGCCCGCGATGGCGTCCGAGCCGTATTGCGACACGGCGCCGGTTTTCACGATCTCGATGCGGTCGATCGTGTTGAGCGGGATGGTATTGAGGTCGAAGAAGCTGTCGGTGCTGTTCGAATAGAAGGCGAACGGCGCAACGCGCTGACCGTCGACGAGCACGAGGGTGTACTTCTCGCTCAAGCCGCGCAGTGCGATACCCGACGCGCCCGCTGAGAAGTTGCCCGCCTGGCCCTCGCTCCAGCTATTGGCGGAGTTGGCCGAGGCCGAGCGCAGGTAGTCGGCCACGGTAGTCGCGCCGCTATTCTGAATGTCCTTCGTGGTGATCGTCTGCACCTGCTGGAAGCCCGTCTTGTCCGATTGCCGGATCAGCGAACCGGTCACTTCGAACTTCTTCATCTGCTTGACGGCTGTTTTGTCCCCAGTCGTGGCGGCCGCATTGCCTGTTTCGGTAGCATCTGACTGCGCGCTCGCGCCTGATTGCGGCGTTGCCGCTGGCGCGGTTGCATTATCGGCCGCGACAGCCACACCGCCGTTAGTCGCCGCCTGGCTCTGCGCAAATACCGGTACGGCGAACGCAGCCGAAAACGCGAGTTCAGCCCAGATTATCCTTCGAATGGCCACCGCCAGTGCCCTTTGTTTCACAGTTCCCCCTTCTCTCTCGTCGGTCACGTCTACTTCGTTATGCGAAGCAAGGTCTCGTGAACCCCCGCATTAGATTTGACGACGCTGTCGCATCGCGCCACTTTTTACCTGGATTCGCCCTCCCCAGGGCTCTTCCATTTACAGCCGACCACTTACCCCAAAAGCCTCGTGCTGCTTCACTTCTGTCACATCCACCCCTGCCGAGCCAAACCGGGCCACGCCATTCCTTATTTCTTACGTATACCTAATTAACTAATTAGCTTTGGTGCGTTGTTGCGGTTCGCTCAAACACTCACTGCTTCGATGCCACCAGCACCCAGAGCTGCGCCAGATCAGCGCTGCCATCGTTGCCCCGTACTGCATTGAAAGCCTGGATGGCTCGTGCTTTCTGCCCCGAGGCAAAATAAGCCTCGCCGAGGCGCAGTCGCGCTAGATCCTGGTGATCAAGGCCGCCCTTCACAATGAGCGATTCCATGGTCGCAAGACCCTGCTTCGCCTGCCCCGCATATACCTGATTGAATGCCGCATCGAACGGTGCGACGGCATTGGCCGGGTCGGGTGCGGCATTGGCGCGCTTTGCCGCTAGTGCCCGCAGGCGACGTTCGCGATCGGCTCCAGCATCGTGACCCAGCACGCCAGACGCAAAGCCCTGATCGATGACCTGCTTGCCTTCGGCCGTAGATCCGGCAACGATCGCCAGTTGCGTCATCTCCATGTAGTCATCGGCGCTGGAGAGCGAACCCGTCGCGCGGCGCAGGCGATACGTGTCCAGATCGAGTGCGCCGAGATAGCCAGGCTTGCTGCGAATTGCGTGCAGCAGGTCGTCCCAATATGACTGCTTTGGGTGATAAGCCACGAGCTTTTCGAGCGCGCCGCGATAAGCTTCCTGGTCGTTCGCATGCTGAGCGCAGGTACCGAGCAGCTGCAGTTGCGCCTCTTCCGGCGTATGGCCACCGCGCAGCTGGGCTTCGACGCTCGCATTCAGCAGACGCGTCGCGCTGGCATAGTCGCCCGAGAGGTAGTAGGACTCGACCAGCAGCTTGGCCATCTGGGGATCGCTGCCGCCAGCCTTCTGGTAGCGCTGCGCGACCTTGATCGCCTGGGCATAGTTCTTCTGCTGGAAGTAGATGCCCGCAAGCGCCGCCGTCGTGCGCTGCGCGTCCTCGCCCTTGAGCTGCCCGCTCGCGAGCAGCGATTCATACGCCTGCGCGGCAACGCCGTTCTGGCCTGCCGCCATGGCGGCGGCGCCGCGCATCTCCTCGACCATGTACGTTTCGTACGACGTCTTGTTCGGTACGGCCGCGGCCTGCGCAATCTTGTTGAGCGCGTCCTCGTAGTGGTGCGCGCGGTACAGCTTCTGCGCGTCGTTCAGCGGCTTCGCCACGTCGGGACGTAGCGTGCCCGCCGCCCGCGCCGCTGTCGGCACCATGGCCAGCGTCGACAATCCGCTCACCGCGAGTGCAAGCGCCGCCCTCTTGAATCGATAAGGAATGCTCATCGCTTTCGAATGCCTCACTGCATGTACTGTTCGTTGCCGATCAAGCCGATCTTCGTTGCGCCTTCGCGCTGGGCCGCGGCCATCACTTCGGCCACGTCCTTGTATGGCGCGAGCCGGTTCGGACGCAGGTGAATTTCAGCCTGCTCCGGTTCGGCCGCGACCTGCGCCAACCTGTGCTCCAGCGTCGCCTGGTCGGGCACCGGTGTGCCGTTCCATGTCATGGTGCCATCGAAGTCGATGTCGATCTGCACCACCTCCGGCTGCACGGCCGGCGGCGGCGGATTGCCCACCGGCAAGTTCATCTTCACCGCGTGCATCTGGATCGGAATGGTGATGATCAGCATGATCAGCAACACCAGCATCACGTCGATCAGCGGCGTGGTGTTGATGTCCACCATCACTTCGGGTTCGCTTCCGCCACCGCCCGACGATACGTTCATGCCCATAACCGCCCCTTAACCGCCGCGCGCCGGCGGCTCCGTAATGAATGACACCTTCGCGATTCCCGCCCGCTCGCACGACGTGATCACGCGCCCGATGGCCTCATAGCGCGTCGCCTGGTCGCCGCGGATATGCACTTCCGGCTGCGGCGTCTGTACGGACACTGTCTTCAGGCGTGCCAGCAGCGTCGGCGCATCGACGTGTTGCTCGTACCAGAAGAAGTCGCCATCGCGATTGACCGCGATCTCGATGCTCTTCGGTTGCGTCTGCAGCGGCGTCACCGTCTGCTTCGGTAGCTGGAGCTGCACCGTATGCGTCACCACGGGAATCGTGATCAGAAAGATGATCAGCAACACCAGCATCACATCGACGAGCGGCGTCGTGTTAATGGACGAGATGACCTCGTCGTCATCGCCCTCGCCTCCCACGCTCATGGCCATGGCGTACTCCTCGCTCAGTCGGCCATGACGGCGGCGCGCGGCGCGGAGCGCGCGACGCGCTTGCCGCCAGCCAGCAGAACCGTATGCAGTTGAGCGCCGAAGCCGCGGACACGCTCCATCACCGCCTTGTTGCGTCGCACGAGGAAGTTGTAGCCGAGCACCGCCGGCACGGCCACGCCCAGACCGATGGCGGTCATGATGAGCGCCTCACCGACCGGACCGGCGACCTTGTCGATCGAAGCCTGACCTGCAATACCGATAGCCGTCAGCGCGTGATAGATGCCCCACACCGTACCGAACAGGCCGACGAACGGCGCGGTCGAGCCCACGGTGCCGAGGAATGCCAGGCCGTCCTGCAGGCGGTTCGACACGTTGGTGATGGCGCGCTCGACCGAAACGTCGATCCACGTGTTTCGATCGACGGCCTCGAGCAGCGCCTCGTCGTGATGCTCGCCGGCCTCGATCGCGGTTTCCGCGATGAACCGGAACGGCGACGACTCCTCGAGCTGCTTTGCGCCTTCTGCTAGCGACGGCGCGCTCCAGAGCTGCTCGTCTGCGCTCTTCGCACGACGGTTTGCGCGGAACTGCTCGAAGAACTTGGTGATCATGATGTACCAGCTGCCCATCGACATCACCACGAGCAGCAACAGCACGAAGCGCGCGACGAAGTCGCCGTTCTTCCAGAGCGCGCCGAGACCGTACGGGTTCGTGACCGTCTCCGAGGTGGCCGGTGCCGGGGGCGGCGCCGGCTGGTCCGCGCTCGCAGCGGGTGACGGTGCGGCGATGGCCGCAGTGGCGGGCGCCGACGCGACTGCAGTCGGGGCGCTAGCCTGCGCGTTGGCAAGCTGCGGTGCGACAAAGGTATCGACCGTGGCTACCGCGATCAACATGCTTGCCGCGAGTGCGGCGTAGGAACGCTTTTTCATGCCTGCTCCAATTCATCCGTTGAACATCTAAAAATCCGGGTAATGACTCGCCACCCGATACATGGAGCCCGAGCGTCAGTTGAGACTGAACGAGAACGGAACCTGCACGCGTACCGGCTGGCCTTGCGAAATGCAGTTGAACTTCTTGACTGCGTTGAATGCAGCGGCATCCAGACTGTCGTCATTGGCCGACTGCGCCACTCGCTCGTTCGTAACGTGACCTTGCGGATCCACCACGAATTCGATGAGCACGTCGCCGGTCACACCGTTGTCCTGTGCCTCTTTCGGATAGCGGATCGACGAACGGATCTCATCCGAGTTTGGACACACGACGCCCACTTCGTGGCTCACCGGCTTCTGCACGGGTGCAGGCGGCGCGGGCGGCGCAGGCGGTGCGGTGACAGGCGCGCTGACCACGGGCGCAGCCTGATGCACGATCGACTGCTGCGGTGGTGCCTGCACCGGCACTTCGGGAGGCGGCACGAAAGGCGGCGGAGGAGGCGCGAACTTCGGCGGCGGCAGTTGCACGGTAGGCAGCGGGGGCGGCGGCGGAGGCGCCACGGGCTGGATGATCTTCGTTTCGATCGGATGCTGAGTCACCTGCACGACCTTGTTTGCAAGACCATTGACCAACGCGTAGATGAGCACAATGTGCAATACGATTACCGCGCCAATTCCGCCGTAGCGGCGCACAGGGTTCTGCTGCCTACGCCCGAATTCGCGTGGGCGGCCTGATCCGCCCGAGCGCACGCCTTCGGCTGCCGCTCCCACTTGCACTTTCATCACCACCTTCGCTCCCTCGGCGCAGTACGCCCCAATCCTGCCGCAGAAAACCCTCGTCACGTCATGACCACTAGTCCGCGTGACCGAAATTCACTCGATGTGAAATTACATTAGCACTACGAATTACAAAAACGATTCTGTACGGCAATTTCGAGCCGCTCCGGGAAACACAATGCTTTTTTCCTTGCGACTATTTGATAGTCGTCCTAACTCAATGCCTTTCGTGCCGACACCGATCCGGCCAGCTGTCCGCTCTTGCTTTCCGCCTGAACCCTTCTGGCGCCTGAGGACAGCAGCTCTATGTGTCAGTTTTGTTGAAGCGGATTGAAGATAGCAAAAAAAAATGCCGGTGAGAAAACTTTTTTTGATGGAGCAATATCATGTTTAGGCATTTGCTCTCTTATTGCGAATTCCGGCACCAATGTGGCTCAAGCGCTTTCCCGGCAATCATCGCAATGGTGCAGATCTTCATTAATTACAAATTCATCATTGAATGATTTCACGTTTACATCGTTAATTCGGGCGCCTCTGATCTCGGCACATGCGAGCTTTCGGTGAGAGTGTGCGGAGCCTCGATCTGGCCACGCCTGGTCCCCGGGCGTGGCCAGACGGCCCGCACTCTTGCGGGCAGGCATCGAAAAAGGGGCGTGCGCTCCAGAACTGCCTGCGGGGCGCGGAGCACCGGCTTTCAGACGAGCGGTCAGATATCGGCCATCGATCCAGGCATTGCGCCGGCGCCAGGCCGAAAGCGATGCGTCCAGCCAGCGTTTATACGAACGCAGCCATTTGCCTCACGCAAGCGCTGAGCGCGGTCTCGCAGACTCTCTGCGGCTGCGGCCGATTGCCCGACCAGCGCCGCGTTGTGTTGGGTCGTCCGGTCGAGTAGCAATTGACGGCAAGTGCGACATCGTCGCGATCCGGCCGCGCGAACCGACATGTACCCCTCGAGCTTGCCGTCGCGCACGACTGGGGTGGCGTTGGCGCGGACTCAGTATTGGACGCCGTTCTTGCGCCGGTTCTTGACCGGCGCACTCCACGACATTCCCGCGCGCCGTGTCGACCACTTGTCGGCAAACGCTTCGGGCGGCATGTCGGGATGCCACACGATGTTGGGGGGCTCGCCGATCAATTCGCTTTTGTCGAAGTCTCTGCCGGCAATGAAACCTGGATTGGCATAGCGAATGCGGCTCTGAGCGTCGGTGACGGACATCAGCATCACATCGTCCGCGTGTGCGTATTCGCGCTGTGTAACCGCCCGTTGTCATGCATGGTTTAGTTTTACTATCTTTCTTGCTATGGGGGATATCTTCGAGCGACGATTCCGGTCGCGATCACGAGGTCGCGTCTCTCGCGGCTCGTTCACATTATCGGTGCCAGTGGGGCGGAATGACTTGAATGAAACTGCTCCTTTCTCGTCGGGGAAACCCTTTTTTCGAGAGCGAGGCTTTGTTTTTTTCTTGCTGTGACGGCCTGTTAGAATTCGCCCCTTGCGGCGCCAAATGAATTTGAGCCCCCCCCCAGAAAGTGCCTGATGACCTGGTCACGCGGCTTCAGCTAGCGGGCGGCGGCCCGGAAAGGATCTTCTGGAATTACCTCAGGTAAATCTTTCGGGAAACCCAGAACGTGCCTTCTTACCGCATGCCGACGACGTGTTCGGCGAATTTGGTTATGGACAATCCGGTTGCGTCTCTTTCGATCTTGGCGGATCGCATCATTTACACTTCGCCGAGTTTCGCGGCGAATTGGACGTCGCGCCCTGTCATGGTGCTGGCAGTCTCTACAGGGGAGACGCTGCGGATCGCAACGGCGCGGGAGTGCCACATCGGGCGGATCCTCCTTGTCGCCCCCAACGTCAGTCGCTCGATTGAAGCACGCAATGGAGGGCTTTACAGTGTTCAACTGGAGTTGACGAACGCGTTTTTCCAGCACCTGCTTAAACACGTATTGAAAGGAAGGCAAATCGTTAATCTTTCGGAACTAGCCGACGATTTCGTGGTGCGAACTGCTGAATCAGCGCTGGGTCAACCACAAGACTGTGAACAGATTCGCGCCGGTTCGGAGCAGATTCTGAACACGCTGTTTCCCCTGGCCGCGAGATCGCAACCGATCGATGCGCGCGTCGACGCGGTCGCCTCCTGGCTATCGACGCACGTTCCGGTGCGCACGAATCCGCAGCAACTGGCTCATTTCTGCGGATTATCGGAGAGCCGCCTCGCCCATCTCTTTGCGTCTGCGACAGGAAGTTCGATTCGCGAATATCTGCTATGGGTGAAAATGCGCAAGGCGGCAGAACTCTTCTCCACAAGGTCGACACTCACCGAAATGGCCCATGCCACGGGATTCGCCGATCTGGCGCACTTGAGCAGAACATTCAAGCGATACTTCGGGCTCACGCCGTCTTTTCTTTCCAATCCCGCGCATGTGCGCGTACAGATCGGCAAGGAACTTGCCGGCGACCGAACTTTCACCGCGACGCGTTGAAAGCGTCTGAGAAACGCACGTCATTGCGCGACATGCGCCGATAATTTCCAGCCACTCAAGGTCCCGCATAAGAATTCGAAGGTAGCACTTGAAATTGAAAAAAATTCCGGTTAGCGTAAGCATGCGCCCTCAAAGCCCTAGCGCGCGATAACTAAAAGTCATACGTGAGAGTCTCGATCCGAGATGAGCCAACGATCGTCACCTAAGACCCTGCAAAAATCGATTGCACCCGCGTGAGCGAAGAAGTCGTGCGCGTGACCGTTTCCACACATGGCGTCGGTCACATCTAAGGCACAGCACCTTCGGATGTTTTGACCCACACGCAACAAAGCCGCTTCCCCCTGAATCACTCAGTAGAACGTAGCGTTGCAAGTCTTAAACGACGTCCGTTATTTTTTACCGGAGTCACCGTAACCCACCTGGAGCGAATGATATGGCGAAGCGGATTGCTTATGTAACCGGCGGCATGGGCGGAATTGGAACGGCGATATGCCAGCGTCTATACACGGACGGGCTCACTGTCGTCGCAGGATGCGGGCCGAAATCTCAGCGACGAGAGCGGTGGCTGGCTGAGCAAGCCGAACGGGGTTTCTCGTTTATCGCGTCGGAGGGCAATGTCGCTGACTGGGAGTCGACCGAGGCTGCCTTTGTAAAGGTGAAGAAGGAGGTCGGCGACATCGACGTGCTGGTCAACAATGCAGGCATCACTCGGGACGGCGTGTTCCGCAAGATGTCCAGGGAGGACTGGAACGAGGTCATTGCGACTAACCTCACGAGCCTGTTCAACGTGACCAAGCAGGTCATCGACGAGATGGTCAACAAAAAGTGGGGCAGAATTATCAACATCTCGTCCGTGAACGGTCAGAAGGGGCAATTCGGCCAGACTAATTACTCGACCGCCAAGGCCGGCATCCACGGTTTTACGATGTCGCTTGCTCAGGAGGTCGCAACCAAGGGGATCACCGTGAATACAGTGTCTCCGGGCTACATCGGGACTGACATGGTTCGCGCAGTGCGCCCTGAGATACTGGATGCCATCGTTCAGAGCATTCCGGTCCGCCGTCTCGGGGAAGCCCCTGAAATTGCCTCAATCGTCTCCTGGCTTGCCAGCGACGAAGCCGGGTTCGCGACGGGAGCAGACTTTTCGCTAAACGGCGGCCTGTACATGAGCTAGCCGTCATCGGCACCTGCAGCTACGGCCGCGAATACGCTGTCTCCTGCGCCCGCAAACGGCGCTGGAGACATTTGGGCGACCGGCGCAGGAAGGCTTATCAGCGCTGGAATGGCTCGACACCTGGTACCGGCTCACAGGGCATGCCGCGTGGGCCGGTGAAACCGCCATCTGACGCCGGTTCCGGTTCCACCATGCCCGGTAGGCTCGGCCATCAAGTGCTTTCATCGAGTCCATGCCGAATATCAAAGGCCTGCCTCGCTTCCTCGATCGCGGCAAGATGCTCGAACGCCCAAATGCCAAGCGCTTCTACAGGCGCCTTCAATGACTGACCCAACTCCGTCAGCGAGTAATCGACCCTCGGCGGAACGGTCGGGAATACGGTGCGCATAACCATACCGTCTCGCTCGAGTCCGCGCAAAGTAAGCGTCAACATGCGCTGCGAGATGCCGCCGATCGCTCTTTTCAATTCGTTGAAGCGACGAGGGCCGTCCGCTAGCTGCATGACGACGAGCATGCTCCATTTGTCGCCAATACGCGAGAGCACCGTGCCCACTGTCTGGCAGGCCGAGCTTTCCTCAGAGCCTACGTGTTGCATGGTCAGCGCCGATAAGGAATTGCCATTCTGTGGCACCTGCTTCTCGGCTGGCTGCTTGCCCGAGTGAATTTTCCTGGTCGGTAACATACATGTGCCTTCTTGTAGTGTCTTAAACAGTACTGTATTTTTACCAGGTTATCAAAGGTAACCTTTAAGTGTACATGCGCGGCGCCTTGCGGTCGGAGTTCGTGTGCCCATTCGCAAAAGAAGGATCTTCTATGCCGCTTTCTTCAAAAACCGTTGCGATCTTCGGCGGCGGAATCGCCGGCGCGTCGCTGGCTCGCCGGCTAAGCCCGGATTATCCGGTTACGCTCGTGGATCCGCTCGACTACTTCGAAGTGCCCATGTCGGCGCCGCGTAGCCTCGTTGCGCCAAACTTCGCCGAGGCGGCAATCATCCCGTTCTCGGCAGCGCTGCCGACAGTCAGGCACATTCGCGGACGGCTGATCGAGTGGTCCGCGGATGCGGCAAAGGTGCAAGAGAAGGATGGCCACATGTCGACCTTATCAAGCGACGTTAGCGTCCTGTCGACCGGCAGCCGTTTTTCCAACCCGCTGATGCGCTCGGAGCAAGGCACGCTCGAGGAGCGCAAGACCTTCTATCGCCGCTTCCATGCGCGCCTGCAGCGAGCGCAGAGCGTATTGATCGTTGGCGGCGGCCCCATCGGGATCGAGGTCGCAGGGGAGCTCAGCGAGGCGTTTCCAGACAAGCGGGTAACCGTGCTGGAGGCAGGGCCGAGAATCCTCGGAGGAACCACGCCAGAACTCGCCGCCCACGCGCAACGGGTATTGGCCGAACGCGGTGTCAACGTCATCGTGAACGAGCGACTGTCGGGAAGTCAGTCGACCGACGACGTGTTTGCCCCCGGCGGAGAAACGACAACCGACCGCGGCCGCACGCTTTCCTATGATCTGCTGTTGTGGTGCATCGGCGGGCAGCCCAACACTGCGTTTATGCGGGGACGGCATCTCGAACTGCTCGACTCGGCAGGACGGATCAAAGTCGATCCGACTTTACGCGTTTGCGGACAACGCAGCGTGTTTGCACTCGGCGATATCACGGACTTGGCCGAGAACAAGATGGCTTGGCACGTGCAAGGTCAAGTCAAAGTGGCCGAAGCAAACATCCGGTCGGTGCTCGAGGGGCGTTCAGATGCACTCAAGCGTTACAAGGCCAAGACGAACGATCCGACGATGGTCGTCACGCTAGGAAGCCGGGCGGGTGCGTCGCAATTGCCTGGAATCGGATTGGTCACGACAGGATGGCTCAACAGGATGGCCAAATCCGCGCACATGCTCGTACCCAAGTATCGCAAGACGCTGGGAGTGCCAAAAGCCGATGTCCTCATACACCAGACCGGTATCAGGCAGACGGCCGCGGCAGGAGACAGGTGAATCATGTTGTTGATCGATCGCGTCGAAACGGTGGGCGCCAAGCAAGCGCGTGGCCGCAACCATGTGGCACGCCTTGTCATCGACCCATACCACGTCACTGCAAACAGCCCGTTCCTATTGATGGCTGAAGACTGGTTTGCGAAGCCGGGCGGTTTCCCCACCCACCCCCACCGCGGTATGGAGACTGTTACGTATGTCGTTGCAGGGGAATTGCACCACGCAGATCACACCGGCGCGCACGGTGTATTGAAAGCCGGGGATGTTCAGTTCATGACGGCGGGCCGCGGCGTTTTGCACAGTGAACTACCGGGCGAGGAAGGTGTGCATACGTTACAGCTATGGTTGAACCTGCCCAGCGCGCTAAAGAGGGTGCAGCCCAGATACGCCTATGTTCGCTGTTCCGATGCGCCAACTGTGGAAGCTCCGGGGGTGCTAGCTCGGGTCTACGCGGGCAAGTTGGGCGACGAGACCGTACCGTTCGGATCGACGTGGCCTATAACGTTCATTCATTTGACGCTGGAGGCTGGCGCTTCTTATGACCTTCCCATACCGGGAGGCGATCGCTGCTTTGCCTGGTTGATGGAAGGGGCAGCGCAGTTGGGTGCGGCTCGCCAGGTGGTTGCACGGGGAAATGTAGCCTGGGCCTCGCAATCGCAACCGACGTCGCAAGCGGAGTCGCTTCCGATCGTCGCCGATACTCAAACCGAGCTGCTGATTTGCTCGAGTGCACCGATCGACGAACCCGTTGCCATCGGCGGCCCGTTCGTGATGAACTCCGATAGCGAAATTGCGGAGGCGTTCGCTGACCTTGAGGCAGGGCGCTTTGTCTAGTTGTGCTGGAATTCAGAGTTTGGGGAAAATCGTACGCCAAGACGATTTGCCCTTGGCAAGCAGGGCCCGCGTCGCACCATTGCGGGTCAACGCGGGGGCGCTTGTCTGCGGCCAGCGGCAGGAGCGGGAAGCGGATGCGGACCGAATTCCGACCAGGCCGTGCCACCATGTACACGACGAAAATCGCATTCGCGTCGATCCACAGCGCCTCGTAATGCGGCAGAAGCCACGCGTATTAGAGGTCGGATGTAAGGAAAGCCCATCGGAACCACGCACCGTTTCGCATGACCGCCCGTGTTGAGGTCTGTCTCGGCCTCCCGCTACGCAGAGAACCTCGGCACATTTGTTTTTTTGTCTTTTTTTGGCCAGCGAAGCTCCAGCTATCCAGCTACCCTGGGACAAAGGAGACAGACGGTGAAGGCCATCCTTATCGACCCATATGCAACAACGATCAGAAAGATCAGGTGCAACGGCGACTACGAGCAAATATCCCGACTCATAGAATGCACGCTGTTTGATGCAGTGCCGCTGCCCAACGGGGACGCGATCTACGTCGACAGCGAAAGGCTCCTCACGCCCATTGCGGAGCGGCGTTTCTGGGCCATTCGGAAGTTCTACCCGGGAGAGCTCTTTCCGGGTAAGGGCCTCCTGCTGGGCTCGGACAGTATTGGCAATTCCATCGCACCACAGATGCCGATCGAGAAGATCAAGGTGCTCGTCACCTTCCTCCGAGAGGCGCCCTTGCAGGAGACGCCGCCTGACGGATCGCTCGCCACGCGCCTAATCGGCGTTGCGCGCATGCGGGCGAAGCTTTCCAGATAAGCGCCAGGTGCCGCGCCGCGCCCGCTTCGGAAGAAAAGGCCTCCGGGGGAGGCATGTCACGGCTCGCGCAAACGTCTCGCTCACGGAGAACTGAGATAATAAGGATTACACGTTTTTTGCTTGACCTGCTGAAGCTTACCTCTACTTTTCAATGCGAGTGCAAGGGCGCACGCACGTTATTCCGCTTCAAACGCAGCGGAGCCACGCACGCGGTGGCAAAGACGCACGGGTATATACGCCCTTAGCTGAAATCGGACTACAAGATTAGTTGTGTGAGCGGCGGAAGTTTTCGTCAGAAATGAAGACTCCATTACTATAAAGATATTCTTCTCTCGCGTGACGGCGCTGAACTTTGTCGAAAAATCTCCGCGCAATGTGCCCGTTGAGACAAGCCCTCCTATTAAAACAGGAGCGTACGTCCGCGTCGTCCCGACATTGTCGACTTCCAGGCGGAAGCTTTATGGCTACCTCTACACTGCTGACGTGTGGAGTTCACCAATTAATGTCGCTGTTTTCCAACCAATTCTTGTCGTTTGAGCCGCGAAATCCGCCTCCCACACCCCGTAATGGCAGCGAAGACAGGCAACTACTGTCGCTTTGACACATGACCGCTTAAAAAGACGTGGATCCAGCCCTTTATTCACCAACAGCGCTCGCGTTCTTAACACTCACGACCACTGCTTTCACCAGCGTAATCGCCTTGAGGCCAGATCGCCTCGCGACGTCATCGCCGCTTCGATTCAAAAACATAGGACTACAAACCGAAAAACGATCATTTAATTTATGTTAAATCACATAGCCATCCTAGATAGATAGCATTGAAGCGTATTCCGCACCGTCCCCGTCAGGCCGTCGCCGCTATTCCCAGTGAATCTTCCATGCGGGCGACGGTGCGACCGTTCGCCTGATCGAGGGTTTTGGCGACTTGCGACTATCAAATTGCTCGGTGGGAACGGCCCGAACGGGCGTTGCCTGACGGCGCCGATCAGCACTTCTTATCCGAATCCGGGACGACTGCAGACAGCAATGCGCCCGGTTGCAGCAGGCATCAATCAGTCGTTGCTTGTCCACGCGGTCGAAGCTTGCGTCCGCAAGATGAGTTGGGGACGCAATCGTGAACCTTCTCAAGCACGGAAGCCAGGTGGGCGCAAACTGGCGCTTACAGATCATCGACCAAGCGTCGTTGGTTCTCAACGTTGCGAACACGGGAACTATGAGTTGGCGCCACGGGGCTTGTAAGCCGACAGCAAGTGGATAAACTGCCGCCCAACGATCTGGCATACGGGCTCTCGGCCGGCGTCGCCCCCGGGGGGGCCGAAGAACGTGCAAGAAACCGATTCTAACCATCGAGTGAGCGATATGGCTTTGCACAAGGCAGTATTGGTAGCAGTGGCACTTGCAGCATGTATCGATGCGCACGCACAGTTCGCCGGCACACAGCCTCTGAGCGTCACTATTGAGCAGTCCCAGGCGCTTTTGCAGGGATGGAGCGTCAAGAAGAGCGTGCTGGGAAAATCGGTCTACAACGACCAGAGCGAAAAAATCGGCGCGATCAAAGATCTGATCGTGGCCCCGGACGGCTCCGTCTCGGCGGCCATCATCGCTACAGGCGGCTTCCTCGGCGTCGCCACGCATGACCTAGCTGTGCCCATCGCCGCACTCGACGTGCGCGGCGGCAATCTATATCTGCCGGGCGCCACCAGGGACGCCCTGAAGGCAACGCCTGATTTCCAGTACGCAAAGGTGCAATCGCCGCCTAAGCCGAAGAAGGTTCAGGCGGAGTGACCTGTTTCCAGCAGTCCTAAGCTGAGGTCGTTGCGGCTGGCAACGTCGGTCGCAACGACCCATCGCCGGACTCGTGCGTCGCGCTCAACCGCTTGCCCCTTCAGTCCCCCTTACGCTGCGCATTCAACACTCAGCCCCAGCACTGTTCGGATGGAGGTATCGCGGAGTCGCCCCGTCCGAACATGCCGCGCGTCTGGACGGCCCACCGCCTTTCACGGGTTACCCAACACCATGCAAAAATCCCTCGGACTTGCCGTTGCCACCCTGCTCGCCGTCGCCGCTATTGCGCTGTGGACCCTGCTCGCCCGGTTCGAACCATCCATCAAGTCCACTATCGAGACGGACGGCGCGCTTGCGACCCAGACGCAGGTGCTCGTGGGTAGCGTCGAATTCTCGCCCTTAACCAGCGTGGGCGCGCTTGATGGACTTACCGTGGGCAACCCCACTGGTTTCTCTTCGCCCTACGCCGTCGTGGTGGACCGTATCGCCTTGCATGTGGAGAGCAGTTCACTTCTCGGCGGCGGCCCTGTCATTGTTGATTCCGCCACAGTGATCGCACCGCAGATTACTTACGAGGCGCAAAGTCCCACCGACACCAGCAACCTGGAGACCATCAAGAACAAAGCCCAAGCCTATTCCGCCACCCCGGCCGCCATCCAGGGCGGCAGCAACGCGCGCAAGGTCATCATCCGCAACCTTACCGTCATGGGCGGCACGCTATCACTTGACATTCACCTGCCTGGAGGCGCGCTTACGGTACCGCTGCCTACGCTGCATCTCGCCAATATCGGCGTGACCACGAACGGCGCCACTCCGCCGGAGATCATCGGTGCCGTGTGCGAGGCGCTCGCGGACGAGGCGAAAAAGGCGGTCACCGAGGCCATCGCCCAGAAGCTCAAATCCGTTATCAGTATGCTCAAGCCGCCCGTTGGTGCGTTGCCAAAGCTGCCTTCCCCTCCGTCCCTGCCCTCCCCTCCGTCGCCTCCGTCCCTGCCATCGCTGCCCCCCCCACCCGGCCTACCCTTGCCGCCCCCGCCTGGCTTTTAGGGCAACCCTGAGTTCCCCACTTCCCCGTACTCATCACGCGGCCGCAAGTCCGCGTGATGGCTGAATATTGGCGCCCTTTGGGCGCTTTTATTGGCTTCATAATGTAGTCACTAAAATATATTGAAGTATGCGATTTTTCGACTATATCTTCGTGCATGGCATCCAGAACCGGCACCGCTCATGTCGTCACTACGTCGCGCACCTACAAGGGCGAGGTGTACCGCACCTGCTGCGACGTAGCTACCGCGAGGACGGCAAGGTCAAGAACGAGACGCTGGGCAACCTCTCGCATCTGCCCGAGTCGCTGGTCGAGATCATTCGGCGCTCGCTGCAGGGCGAGACGTTCGTCCCGCTGGGCCAGGCGTTCGAAGTCACCGGCTCCCTCGCTCACGGCCATGTGCACGCCATGGAGTTGGCCATGCAGCGTCTGGACTTCGCGTCGCAGCCAGGCACCAAGCCCTCACTGAGCGCGAACGGGTGTTGGCGATGGTGGGCTTACGGGCCAGGCGGTGTCCGACATAGAGGCAGCGTGAGTCTGATCCAGGCTCTTACGTTGAACTGCGGGAACCTTCGGTGGCGATGGAAAGCGAAAGGCACAAGCTCGAAAGGCGAGGCCGACAGTAGCGATGCGCCACCAAGGGGCGGAGCAGCTCGTAGTAGTGTCGAAGCCGCTGTAATGGCGGCGGAGCGAAGGGGCTGAATTATCCAGGCAGTGGGTTGTGTCAACCGCGTAGGCGGGAGGAGGACAGCACAATGACCAAGTCGTATGACATTCCTAACGCGCTTGTCTGGGAAGCATATCAAAGTGTTAAAGCAAACGGAGGATCGGCAGGCATTAGATCGCGAGACTCTGGAGAATTTCGAGAGCCGCCCAAGCAAAATGTACGTGATCATGGCACCGAGCAGAAACGGCGTCAGGACGGGACGCAGGATCCATAGCAAGACGCCGGCCGACAAGGCAACGGCTCCCCAGAACAATGATTGGCGATGAGGCAATCATAGGTACGACCTTTCGGCGTTAAAGCATCTGTTCGGCACGCGAGCGGCGCCGCAAACTGGGTTGACTCGCATGCGCTGCCTTTACCCTGCCCTGATCACCACGCATTTGCGGGCACCGCATGGCGACAGCGGCAACACGCCCGCAGTCCACAGATGTGATGTTATCATCACTTGTGGTTATGTCGTCAACTATGGTCTGATCTGCCCTCTTCCGCGGCATGCGTTGCCGCTCGCAGGACCGCACTATCTCCGAGATGGAACCGCTTGCCAGCCGGTGAAACCAGTGAAACCGGTTTACTGAACTCCCTCCCGTCCGGCTGCACACATGCCGAATACCTGACGACAGCTACCCATTCGTATATTTTCCCGCCACGCGGCATCGCCTTGATCTGTTCAACCAGGCCGCGGGGTTCCCGCGGCCTTTCCCAAAGGTCGCCGTAGTAGCGACATTTCTGATCCACCGACGCCAGTACCATGAAACCACCGTTCGAGTCAGTGGCCGGAGCGCCCACGACTGTGGTCTCGATTGACGCATCGGTAGCCGCATTGGCATGGACCATTATCGGCAGGAGCAGCGCGGCAAGTGACTTCTTCATTGATACCTCACTGGAGGGTTGCATCTGTTCTGGGGCGGCCACGTGAACCGATGAAGTTCAGTGCATCTGCTCGCTATTCAGTGCGAGCAGGCGCTCCAGATCCAGCAGGGCCTCGCCAAGCAGGTCAATGGCGCCGTTGGGCGTGGACGCCGTAGCAGCACTGCGAAGCGCGGCCCGTACGATCTGGTGAGCGCTTTCTGGTCTTGCTTTACCGATCCTCGCGATGAATTTCTTTTCCATAAGTACTCCTTCTCTGGACAATAAGAATCCGGCACCTGATGGATGAGGTGACGGCGGGAAGTATATGCGCCGCAGACCTTGAATCGCCGCTCGAAATTGTCTGTTTCCATCTTGCCAACGAACGCGGCGATGGGCTGGTCCGTGCGAGCTTCCGACGTTGCGCCCGGAGGAACTGTTCGTTGCCGCGCAGTTGCTTGTCAGTGGTTAGTAATTCGATAGACTCTCGCTCAACGAACTGGCGGCAAGACACTGTGCTGCGCCAGCACGTTATTTCAGAAATCCGCGTTCTCTTGTATCCGACGCGCTAGTGGAGAGACCATCATGGCAAAGGCAAGAAAGTTCATCCCAAGTACCGTTCTCGCGTCTGTGCTATCCGTACCGGCTGTTTCATTCGCACACAGCACTGGCTCGCCAATGAGCGAACAAGTGCGCGTTCCGGTTCGGCAGCAGGGTCCAAGCTACCTGGACAGAACAACCGCCGCCGCCGGCTATCCGATGGACTTTGCATGCGCCAAGGCGCGGATGCAAGCTCAACAACAGGCGTTTGAACAATATGGGGGCGTGAGAGGTTCGTCCGCAAAGCATTCGTCAGTGCAACCCGTTTCCGGCAGCAGCGTGATATCGGATATTTGAAGTTAGCGGCGCGACAGTTCAGGTGGCCGGTTTCGCAGGCCGGCGAAGTTAACTTGATTCCTCAAAAACCAGAAGATAACCATGAAACGACTTTATTTGGCAGCGTTCGTTGTCCTTAGCAGCTCGTCAGTATTCGCCCAAAGCGTAACGTGTCAGCAGCTCGCTTCGCAGCAGCCCTCGTCACAGCAGCCCTCGTCACAGCAGCTCTCGTCGCAGCAGCTGGCGCAGGCAACGTCTCAAGCCCGGAGCCAGCTTTCGTCACAGCAGCCTTCGTCGCAGCAGCTGGCGCAGGGAACGTCTCAAGCCCAGAGCCAGCTTCCATCACAGTTGCCGACACAGCTCCCTAAACTGCCGACGCCCCCCTCGTCACCGCTTCCGCAATTCCCCCAATAGAACTGATAGAAGCTGCTCGCGGCCGCGAAGTCCTGCGCAAATGCACACGACACTCGCGGCCGCTATGGATGTTTGTCTTGCAGTTGCCTCTTTCATCGACCACCCGACGAACACTGGCGGGGCAAACGAGACGTGGCAACACGGCGACGACCTTTGGCCGCGCCTGGCGTTGACTGATAGCTGTCGCGATTTCGTCCACATTGCACTCGCGGTCTAGTCGCGTTGATCGTCGCGTTGACCATCGGCGCTTCGTTGTTTCATGCGAACCGGGTACGTACGGCAATGGCCGCAGCCGGAAATTCACCGGAAGGTCGGTCGACACTTGCGGGTCTGATTCACGCTGCCGTCTGCGTTGTCGTAGTAGGCGCCCTGGCTCTGGGCGGCGACCGGCTGCGTGCGCTCACTATCGTCCCCGCTCATATCTTCAGCGCCCTGCTCACATGCGGCGTCGGAATATTTCTGGTGCGGTCCGTGCGCAGATGGTTCGACAGGGAGTTGTTGCCCAAAACAGAAATGAGTCCCGCGTGTGGGCGTCGTTGCTCACGTTGTTTGCGTACATAATCCCTTTGTCGAACCTGCGAACGATTTTGCTCCATGCACCGCACCGGGGTGCCTCCGCAATGGGCGTGGCGGGGCTGCGGGCGAGCCGTCCAGTGGCAGCTCTTCAGGCGCAACGAGCGTATCGGCGAACGCCCGGAATACTGCGGAGCGGCGTCGAGGCGTAGCGCAGGTCTTTCCGGCCAAGGCGCAGCGACGACGGCTCGCGCACTATCTGGCGACGAACGTTGCATACCCGGAAACAATGAATTTATGTAAGCCGTTTGAAATACGCGGATACGAATATTACGCTCCTCGAGACCATAGGCAGAAAGATCCCCAGATTCTCCCGAGGTCATTTCCAGATAATCCGCGTCATTGTCTCCGACGCCCAAGATAGGAAGTTCACCATGGCGAACGCATCCATGCCCGTTTTCACGGTCGTGTCAGTCCTCCCTCTTTCCACTGTCAGATCCGCAGAGAACAACGATCCTTTGGCGCGTGAACTGGCGCGCAAAGCCAGCGTTCAACTGCAGCAGGCGGACTGCGAACGCATCGATGGCTATTCGCCCAGTCCTGCGGACATGCACGTGACTTTGGCGAGCCTGGCGGCTCGACAGCAGGCGTTCAGCAGAGCCAGCGCAGTGAAATACGATTCATCGCTTTCCGGCGCAACGACTGCGTCGCGCCTGGCCTCCTATCGTTCGATTTATCAGGAAAGTTGATTGGACGTCGAAGCGCGCTATCGGCAAACCTTTCCAGTCTTGTCAAGTCTTGCGTAACGCGACGCCGGTGTAGGACGTCGAACAAAACTGTGCTTCCGTCAGCTGCATCGGTACGTCGGGAAGTTAGTGGTCCTTCGCGTTCCTGTCTGGAATCGCCAGCCGTTGTGCGCCGGATCGCGACTATACCCGCTTCATTGAATAGAGACACTGCTGTGCGATTGAGGATAGTTATACATTTTTTGACAACTATAGCCGCATGCTTGTGTGGCAATGCGCAAGCGCATACGCGCATCGGGGTAGTGGTAGGGGTGCCGCCTCCGGTCATGGTCGCGCCCGCGCCGATGTTCTACGCAGCGCCATCCCCCGTCGTCGTCCAATCGATCCAGCCATCGCCGACGACCGCGTATGTTGAAAAGGCCCAGGAAAGTCCGGCGGTGGGCTCGTGGTGGTATTGCCCAGCGACGAAGAAATATTACCCATACGTCAAGGTATGTTCGAGCGGTTGGGTAGAGGTGCCTGCGAAACCGGCCGGGACGAAATGACATGAGCAGGAACAATTTGATTTCCCCGATTCCGAGCGCGAAACGGAGCTTATTCGTCGTAGTTGCCATGACTATCGCAACCGGTATCGTCGCGCTCGCCGGTTGCGCTGCCACGCCGATGGCCCCCACAGTGATGGCGCTGCCCGGCACCGGCAAATCGTTCGAACAATTCCGCAGCGATGACGCGATGTGCCAGCAATTCGCTTCCGGGCAGACAGGCGGCGCCAACACTCAATCGGCCTCAGGAAGCAGCGCGCTCGGCGGTACGGCCTTCGGCACCGCGCTTGGTGCCGCCGCAGGTGCCGCGTTCAACGGCCGCCGTGGCGCGGCAGTCGGTGCAGGTATGGGCTTGCTCGGTGGCAGCATGATCGGCGCCGGCATAGCACAGCGCGCCGCCACCAGCCTTCAAACTCGCTATGACCAGGCGTACATTCAATGCATGTACGCAAATGGCGAGCGTGTGCCAGTCCCGGCCGCCGCCGCTGTATCTCAGACTCGCGACGAAGCACCGCCACCTCGGCCGGCCTACAATGCGCCACCTCCGCCGGCCTACGACACGCCCCCGCCACCGGGTTACTTGTGAGTCTCCTGTTGAGGCTAGCGGCCTGGCACGCGTTCCCCGCCGTGGCGCACAGCTGCCTTGAACCGTTTCCAGCCACTTTGGGGACAGCGCGTCTCCCGGTCTTCGCGGGCGCGTGCTCGATCTGTTGGTTTTCTCCAGAGATCGACGCAAGATCAACCTATTGCGATAAGTATTCTTCTCTCGCGTGACGGCGCTGAACTTTGTCGAAAAATCTCCGCGCAATGTGCCCGTTGAGACAAGCCCTCCTATTAAAACAGGAGCGTACGTCCGCGTCGTCCCGACATTGTCGACTTCCAGGCGGAAGCTTTATGGCTACCTCCGCAACTGATGGGGATCGGGGTCCCCATAAAAAAACTGGCGGAAGGCAGCCAGAGTCGAACTGACCCGGGAGCGGCTGACGCCCCCAACCGGGTTTGAAGCCCGGCCGTACCACCGGATACGAATGCCTTCCTTCACCAAATCCAACCAACCGCAACCGCACACACATATCGATGTGCCTACAACCATTCGCGCATCCGGCTATCGTGCCGTAGCAGATGCGTATCGCGCTGAAAGCGAGTATATCCAACGCGGTCGAAGTACTCCAGAATCTGGATCGCGCGTTTGCGGCCCAATGCCGTGGCGTCGCGAAACGCCGCGGCGTTGACTGCGCCGCCCTGCTCCGCGGCAATCTGTGCGACGGCACGCGCGAGCGTCTGCACCACGTCGCGATCGTAAAAGAGATCGCGCACGACCTGATACACCATACCCAGGCGCGCGAGCTTGCGCAGCAGCGCACGCACCTTCTCTTCCGGCTGCCGCGTCTCGCGTGCCAGATCCCGCACCCACGGCGGATCGAAACGCCCTCGCGCGAGCAGCGGCATGAGGCGCGCGGCGAGCGCTTCATCATCGGCGTCGAGCGTCACCGCGTGCGAGGGCAGATGCAGCCACGGCCCGCTGCGCGCCACACGCCCCTCGCGCTCGAGCGCTTCAATCGCGGCGCGCCACACCGCATCGCTCACGAGCGGCGCCGCCATGCGGCGCAACCGTGCCGCGTCCGGCCCCTGCTCATCGGGCGAGCGCGCATGAAACTCGGCGAGCGCTTCGACAATGCGCCCGGTGAGCCTCGTCCAGTGCGCGTGTGCGATCACTGCGCCTTCGTCGTCGCGTCCTTGCGGTGCGATGGAAATCGCATCGGCGGGCAAAGCGAGCGCAGCTTCGTCGTAACCGGTCAACTGCACCAGCGTCGCGCGCGCAATGCCGCGCGGCGCTTCTTCGATCAGCGGCGCCAGGCTCGCTTCGTCGAGCCACGCGCGCAATGCGTCGAGCCATGCACGCCGTTCCGGCGTCCGGCGCCGCCGCGACGGCCCGAACGGATCGAGCACACGCCCGCCACCTACGGTGTGATTTGCCTGCGCGTTGCGGACGATGAAGCGGTCTCCCGGCAACGCGTGCAACGGCGCTTCGAACACGAGCTGCACGCGGGCAGCCGCGCCCGGCGCGAGCGTTTCGCCTTCGAGCAACGCGACGTTCGCGACGCGATGCGTCGTGCCGAGATGCACATGCAGCGGCGACCAGTGCTGCAACGTAATGCCCGCGTCGTCGAGCAACTGCAGTTCGACGTCGAGACGCACGGCCGGCTCAGCCAGGCCCGCATCGACGATCCAGTCGCCGCGCGCAATCTGTTCCTTGTCGATGCCCGCGAGATTGAGCGCGCAACGCTGGCCGGCGTGGCCCGCCTCGCCTGCCTGTACCGCGCGATTCTGCGCATGCAGGCCGCGCACGCGCACAGGCGTGCCGGCGGGCGCGAGCACGAGCGCGTCGCCCGCCTGGACGCGCCCGGCGAATACGGTGCCCGTCACCACCGTCCCCTGGCCCGTCAGCGTAAATACGCGATCCACCGCGAGGCGAAAGAGTCCATCGTCTCGTCGCGCCCGCCATGTACTCGCGCGCTCGCGCAACCAGACGTCGAGGCGCGCCACACCTTCGTCATGCGGCTGCGTGGCATTGGTCTCGAATACAGGGGCGTCCGCCAGCATCGTGTCAGCGAGCCACACGGCGATTTCGGCACGCACGGCGTCGAGCCGCGCCGCACCCACGCGATCGCATTTGGTCAGCGCGATGGCGCCTTGCTGCACGCCCAGCAGTTGCAGAATGGCAAGGTGCTCGCGCGTTTGAGGCATCACGCCGTCGTCGGCCGCAATCACGAGCAACGCGAAGTCGATGCCGCACGCACCCGCTGCCATCGTATGGACGAGCTTTTCGTGGCCGGGCACGTCGATGAAGCCCAGCACGTCGCCGTTGGCGAGCGGCAGGTACGCATAACCCAGTTCGATCGAAATGCCGCGCGCCTTCTCTTCTTTCAGGCGGTCGGTGTCCACGCCGGTCAACGCGCGGACCAGCGTGGTCTTGCCATGGTCGATGTGCCCCGCCGTCCCGACGATCACAGACGCAGCTCCGCGAGTTGCGCCGCGAACACCGCTTCGTCCGCGGGTTCGAGGCAGCGCAGGTCCAGACGCAGCGCGTCGTCGGCAATGCGGCCAATCACGGGCCGCGGCAGCTCGCGCAAGGCGCGTTCGAGCCTGAGCAGCGCGCGGCCACTGCCGCCCTTCCCGGCATGGCGCACGACGAGCCCGCTGCTCGGCAGCACGTCTACGGGCAGCGCGCCGCTGCCGATCTGGCTGAACATCGGCTCGACGCTCGCGGTATACCCCTCGCCGATGGCGCGCTGAAACGCGGGCAGCGCGCGCTGCGCGGCCTCCTGCATTTGCGAGGCGGGCCGTGTGAGCAGACGCAGCGTCGTGAGCCGCTCGCGCAGGAATTCGGGCGCCTGATAAAGCCGCAACACCGGTTCTAGCGCAGCGAGCGTGAGCTTGCCGACCCGCAACGCGCGCTTGAGCGGGTGCTTCTTGATCTTCGCAATCAGTTCCTTGCGGCCGACGATCAGCCCCGCCTGCGGGCCGCCCAGCAGCTTGTCGCCGCTGAAGGTCACGAGGTCCGCGCCCGCTTCCACGGTCGCGCGCACCGTGGGCTCGGCCGGCAAGCTCCACTGCGCGAGATCGACGAGCGTCCCGCTGCCCAGATCGACCGCTACGGGCAGGCCGTGCTGACGCGCCAGCGGCGCGAGTTCATCGAGTTCGACACTCTTTGTAAAGCCACTGATCGCGTAGTTGCTGCAGTGGACTTTCATCAGGAGCGCGGTGTGCGCGTTGATCGCCGCTTCGTAATCCTTGAGATGCGTGCGATTCGTCGTGCCGATCTCGCGCAAGCGTGCGCCCGCCCGGCTCATGATGTCGGGAATGCGAAACGCGCCGCCGATCTCGACGAGTTCGCCGCGCGAAACGACGACCTCCTTGCGATTGGCGAGTGCGCTCAAGAGCAGCAACACGGCCGCCGCGTTGTTGTTCACGACGGTCGCGGCTTCGGCGCCCGTCAGTTCGCAGATCAGCGAGTCGATCAGGTCGTCGCGGTCGCCGCGCTTGCCGCTCGCGAGATCGAATTCGAGGTTTGCGGGTTGCGTGAGTGCCTGCACCACGGCTTTGACGGCCTCGTCGGGCAGCAGCGCGCGGCCGAGATTCGTGTGCAGCACCGTGCCCGTGAGATTGAAGACGGAACGCAGGCGGCTTTGCGCGCGTTCGGTCAACCGTTGCGCGGTCGCTTCGATCACGCGCTCCAGCGAAAATGGTTCGGCATCCTTGTTTTCATGTGCCAGCACGCCAGTGCGCACATCGCGACGCCAGCCGTCCTGCGTGGCGCGTATCGCGTCGAGCACCTGGGTGCGTCCGTACTGCGCGATCAGCGGCTGCGCTTGCTCCGAGGCAATCACACGCTCGACCGCTGGCATTTGCGCGAGCAGCGCATGCAGGGCGTGCGCATCGTGCTCCGCTGTTTGTCCCACGGCTTCACTCATGGCGTGCGCGGCTCCTTACTGGTCGCCAGGCCCTTCGGGCCATAGCAACGGATTCGGGCTCGCGCGACGGTAGCCCGCATCGCTCATCAGCAGATCGAGCGTGAGGCTCGCCAGGTCGTCGGCCAGCGGCTCGAAGTCGAGGTCCTTCTCCTGATAGCCGATCTTGCGGTAGGTGTGGCATTCGTCGCACGATTCGGCCTTGAGTGCAGCATTGCCGCCTTCGATGCCGTGATACGCAATGCCCTTGGTCGAATCGCAGTGCGTGCACTTCACGCGCACCACGTGAGCCTCGGTGCCGCACAGGCCGCATTGCGCAAACCGGTAGCCCTGATACACGCCGCCGATCCGCACGATGCTGGCAACGGGCGGCGATCCGCACACGGGGCACGCGCCCGGTGCGTCGACATAGGGCACGTCGCGCACGTCGATGCGGCTCGCGAGGTCGGTCCACACCACCTGCAGCGCGGCCATGATGAACGGCGCGGTGGCGGGTGCGACTTCGGTATAGCGCTGGGCGAGAACCGCATCGGCCTGGGCGTCGAGTTGCGTATCGGTCATGGCGCGCAGCTCGCCCAGCACGTTCGCGAGCGCAGGCGCGACCGCCCCTGCGGCTTCGACCCGATCGGCGAGACGCAAGAGCACGGCGCGCCACTGCGGGTCGCGCTCGCCCGAAAGCGCCGGCAGAATCGGCATGGAGTGATGCTGCGCGTTCGCAATGGCTTCGCGCGAGGGCATGGACGCGCTGCAATGTTCGAGGGCCTCCTGCTGCGCGTCGACGAGCGCCGCCATGAGCCGCACGTAGCCGCCAATGGGGTTGTGGTCCGCGAGATGGCGCAGGCGCACGGCGCGCGTGCTGAAAAAGGCGACGCGTTCGGGCAGACGGATGCGCGGAATGGCCGAAGGATCGAGCGATTCGATTTGCTGCGGGTCGAGAATGCGTTGCGTCACGACGGGTCGGCTCCAGAACGGCTTCACAAAGAAAAAACCGCCGTGCCCTCGCGGGCGCCGGCGGTTTGCCGCTCGCGCCGCCACTGCCTAGGCCAAACGGCGCGGCAGGCGGCGCGCAGCCTGTGCCTTACTTGATGCTCTCGCGGAACCAGCGCGGATGATGCTTTCTCGCCCAGCCCCAGGTGACATAACCGCGCGTCATCGCGCCGATCGAGCCCTTCACCCATATCGCTGCATAAATATGAATGATGATTCCGCAGATCAGCACGAATGCCGCTACCGCATGCACCAACGCTGAGAGCCGGATAATTTCGATCGGAAAGTAGACCGAAAAATATCGCCGCCAGATCACGATGCCGCTCAAGAGCAACAGCACGAGGCAAACCACCATCACAAAGAATAACAGCTTCTGGCCCGCATTGTAGCGGCCGATCTCGGGCAGCCTGTCTTCGCGGTTGTTCAGCACGTCGTCCATCTGTTTCATCCACTGGATGTCGTCTTTGTCCAGATAGTTGTGATGCCAGAAGCGCAGCGCAAGAATCAGGAACGAGACGAACATCACCACGCCGATGAACGGGTGCAGAATGCGCGTCCACTGGCCGCCGCCGAGCACCGCGTACAGAAACGCCATGGCCGGGTGAAACATCGCGAGGCCCGAGAGCGCGAGCAGGATGAAACAGATTGCGGTGATCCAGTGGTTGCTGCGCTCGTTGGGCGTGTAGCGCTCGATCAGTTGCGGTTCATCGTCTTTCATCGCCGCGCTCCTCGGGGGGTTCGCCACGCATGCGCCGCGCCTCTTCGCGCGCAGCGGCTTCGTCTTCAGCCGTCACTTCGTTCGGGCCTACCCGCGTGTAATGGAAGAAACCGGCCAGTGCGGTGAGCGCCATGATGGCGAGCCCGATCGGCTTGGCCACGCCCTTCCAGATCCGCACCATCGGGCTGATGTGCGGATCCTGGGGCAGTCCGGCATAGAGCGACGGCCGGTCCGCATGATGCAGCACGTACATCACGTGCGTACCGCTCACGCCCGGCGGGTCATAAAGCCCGGCGTTCTCGAAGCCGCGCTCCTTGAGATCCACGATGCGCTCGGCCGCGTGCTGCTTCATGTCTTCCTTGGTGCCGAAGACGATCGCACCGGTCGGGCAGGTCTTCACGCATGCAGGCTCCTGCCCCACGGCCACGCGGTCCGAACAGAGCGTGCATTTATAGACGCGGCGTTCGCTCGACATGCGAGGAATATTGAACGGACAGCCGGTAATGCAATTGCCGCAGCCGATGCAGTTTTCCTGGTGGAAGTCGACGATGCCGTTCGTATACTGCACGATCGCGCCCGGCGCGGGACACGCCTTCAAACAGCCGGGGTCCTCGCAATGCATGCAGCCGTCCTTGCGGATCAGCCATTCGAGGTTGCCCTGCGAGTTCTCGTACTCGGTGAAGCGCATCACGGTCCACGAGTGCTCGGTTAGATCGTGCGGATTGTCGTAGACGCCCGTATTGACACCGATTTCGTCACGCAGATCGTTCCACTCCATGCACGCGGTCTGACACGCCTTGCAGCCGATGCATTTGGAAACGTCGATGAGCTTCGCGACCGTGCCCGTCACCGGCTCGCGCACGCCGGGCGGCTCCGAGGTGGTCGCGGAGAGGCGTTTGACGTCAAGTGATTGCCATGCCATGTCGTCGCCTCCCCTATGCCTTTTCGACCTTCACGAGGAACGACTTGAACTCGGGCGTCTGCGAATTGCCGTCGCCCACGGGCGGCGTGAGCGTATTCGTCAGATAGCCCGGGTGCGTGAGTCCCTTGAAGCCCCAGTGCAGCGGTACGCCAACCTGATGCACGGTCTTGCCCTCGATGGTCAGCGGCTTGATGCGCTTGGTGACCACCGCCACAGCGACCAGGTAGCCGCGATTGCTGGACACCTTCACGCGCTCGCCCGCCACCACGCCCACCTCCTTCGCGAGCGCCTCGCCGATCTCGACGAACTGCTGCGGCTGAATGATCGCGTTGAGCCGGGCGTGTTTCGTCCAGAAGTGGAAGTGCTCGGTCAGCCGGTACGTGGTCGCCACATGCGGGAACTGCTGCGCGGTGCCAAACGTCTTGCGGTCGTCGGGGAACACGCGCGCCGCCGGATTGCTCGTGGCGAGCGGGTTGTTCGGGTGGAACGGGTTATAGCCGAGCGGATTCTCGAACGGTTCGTAATGCTCAGGGAATGGACCTTCGTTCATGCCGTCGCGGGCGAAGAAACGCGCCACGCCCTCGGGGTTCATGATGAACGGCCCCATGCCCTGATCGGGTGCTTCGTCGACCTTGTAGTCGGGTATGTCCGCGCCCGCCCATGCGCTGCCGTTCCAGGCGATCAGCTTGCGGGTGGGATCGAAGGGCTTGCCCGCCACGTCGCACGAGGCACGGTTGTACAGCACGCGCCGGTTCGCCGGCCACGCCCAGGCCCAGTTGAGCGTCTGCCCGATACCCGTGGGGTCGTCGTTGTCGCGCCGGCCCATCTGGTTGCCCGCCTGGGTCCACGCGCCGCAGAAGATCCAGCAGCCGCTCGCGGTGGTGCCGTCGTCCTTCAACTGCGCGAAGGCCGCAAGCTGCTCGCCCTTCTTCACGAGCACCTTGGTGGGATCTTTCGCGTCGGTCAGGTCGGCGAGAGCACGGCCGTTGTACTCCCTCGCCAGTTCTTCCGGCGTGGGGCTCGCGGGATCCGAATACGGCCAGTCGAGCTTGACGATCGGATCGGGCAGCTTGCCGCCGTCCTTCTGATACGCGGCGCGGATGCGCAGGAACAGGCCCGACATGATCTCGAGGTCGCTCTTCGCCTCGCCCGGCGGCTCCGCGCCCTTCCAGTGCCACTGCAGCACGCGGCTCGAACTCACGAGCGAGCCGTTTTCTTCCGCAAAGCACGTAGTGGGCAAACGGAACACTTCGGTTTGAATCGACGCCGTATCGACATCGTTATAGTCGCCGTACTTCTTCCAGAACTCGGCCGTCTCGATGGCGAGCGGGTCCATGATCACGAGCCACTTGAGCTTGCTGAGCGCCGAGACGGTCTTGGCCTTGTTCGGGGAGGACGCCATGACGTTGAAGCCCTGGCAGATATAGCCGTTGACCTTGCCCTGATTCATCAGCTCGATGGTCTGCAGCAGGTCGTACGGCTTGTCGAGCTTGGGCAGCCAGTCGTAGCCCCAGTTGTTGTCCTTCGTGGCCGCATTGCCCCACCACGACTTCATGAAGCTCACGAAGAACGCGCCGTAATGCTGCCAGTAGCTGAGCTGGTTCGGCCGCATGGGCTGCGACGCGCGCTTCTTGATGTAGTCGTCGTAGTCCTGCTCCGCTTCGAACGGCAGCGTCATGTAGCCCGTGAGCAGGTTCGACATGAGCCCGAGGTCGGTCAGCCCCTGGATGTTCGAGTGACCGCGCAGCGCGTTCATGCCGCCGCCCGCAATGCCGATGTTGCCCAGCAGGAGCTGCACCATCGCGCCGGTGCGGATATTCTGCGAGCCGATCGAGTGATGGGTCCAGCCGAGCGCATACATGATCGTGGCCGCGCGGCCCGGCACGGCCGTGCTCGCCAGCATTTCGCACACCTTGAGGAATTTGTCCTTCGGCGTGCCGCACACTTTCTCGACCATCTCGGGCGTGTAGCGCGAGTAATGCTGCTTGAGCATCTGGTACACGCAGCGCGGATTCTGCAGCGTGTCGTCGGTCTTCACGAAGCCGTCGTCGCCGAGCTCGTAGTTCCACGACGACTTGTCCGGGTACGCATGCTTCTGCGCATCGTAGCCCGAGAAAATGCCGTCGTTGAACGCGAAGTCTTCGCGCACGATGAACGGGAAGTCCGTGAAGTTCTTCACGTACTCGTGCTGGATCTTGTCGTTGGTGAGCAGGTAGTTGATCACCGCGCCGAGGAAGGCGACGTCCGTGCCGGTTCGGATCGGCGCGTAGAAGTCCGCGACCGATGCCGTGCGCGTGAAGCGCGGATCCACCACGATGAGCCGCGCGCCGCGGTGCGCCTTCGCCTCCGTGACCCACTTGAAGCCGCACGGGTGCGCCTCGGCCGCATTGCCGCCCATCACCAGAATCACGTCCGCATTGCGAATGTCGACCCAATGGTTCGTCATCGCTCCACGGCCAAACGTCGGGGCAAGACCTGCCACCGTCGGGCCGTGTCAGACACGCGCCTGGTTGTCGAATGCGAGCAGGCCCATGCTGCGGGCCACTTTGTGCGTGAGATAGCCGACTTCGTTGCTGCCTGCCGATGCAGCCAGCATGCCCGTGGTCAACCAGCGGTTCACGGTCTTGCCGTCGGCGGTTTTCTCGACGAAGTTCGCGTCGCGATCTTCCTTCATCAGTTTCGCGATCCGGTCGAGCGCCTCATCCCACGAAATGCGTTTCCACTCGTTCGAGCCGGCCGCCCGGTACTCGGGGTACTTGAGGCGGCTCTCGCTATGAATGAAATCGATCAGGCTCGCGCCCTTCGGGCACAGCGTGCCGCGATTGACGGGGTGATCGGGATCGCCCTCGATATGGATGATGCTCGTCGTAGCATTCTTCGCGCCATCGCCGAGACCGTACATGAGGATCCCGCAACCAACCGAGCAGTACGGGCAGGTATTGCGGGTTTCAGTGGTGCGCGCCAGTTTGTATTGTCGGACCTCGGCAAGCGCGTTGTCGGGCGCGAAACCCATCAACGCGAGGCTGGAACCCGCCAGCGACGTTGCCGTGACCTTGAGGAACTGACGCCGGGACATCTGCAGCATGATTCGTCCTCGGCTTGGTTGTGGGTTTTTTCAGTATAAGACGTTTTGGGAGACGGATCGCGCTGGATGCTCGCGAGCGTTACACGCGTGCAGCGCGAGTTCGCCCGGGAACCATGCTTGCTAATATTGAATGGCGAAAGAGCCATCTTTGTGACGAAAACGAACCACTGAAGCACCACCGCGGGGCACCCCGTCATGTCAACGCTTTCCACCGAACGACTGCAGTCCGCCGCACGCAAGGAAGCGTCGTGGGTGGTGGGCGCGTTGCGCCAGTTCATCGCCAATCGCTGCCCGTCGCTCGCGGCGAGCATCGCGTTCTATTCGGCGTTTTCGCTCGCGCCGACGCTCGTGATGGTGATTGCCGTGGCGGGCTGGTTCTACGGCGTCGATGCCGCGCGCGGCGAACTTTTCCGCCAGGTCCACAACGTGCTCGGCGACGACGCGGCCGCGGGCATCACCACCATCGTGCAGAACGCGCACCGGGCGGGCGGCAAGGGCGGCGTCGCGGCAATCATTTCGCTCGCCCTGCTCGTGATCGGCGCGTCCGCAACCTTTTCCTCGCTCAATTCCGCGCTGAACATCGTCTGGCCGCCGGACGGGCAGCGTCCCTCCAGCGTGATGGCGCTCGTGCGCGTGCGGCTCATTTCGTTCAGCCTCGTGCTGGGCGTCGCGTTCCTGCTGATCGTCTCGCTCGTGCTCGACACGGCCATTACATTCGTCGGTCAGTGGCTCTGGGGCGATTCTCCTTATGTGATCATCGGCAACCTGATGCAGCTTGGCGTGGGGCTCGTGGTGCTGGCCGTCGCGTTCGGCGCCCTGCTGCGCTTCCTGCCCGACGCCAGGGTGCGCTGGCGCGACGCGATGGTGGGCGGCATCGTCGCGGCGGTGCTGTTCTCGACGGGCAAGAAGCTGTTCGCGCTCTATCTCGCGCACGCGGGCATGGCGACGGCCTTCGGCGCCGCCGGCTCGCTCGCGGTGCTGCTCATGTGGCTCTATTTTTCAGCGGCGGTGCTCCTGCTCGGCGCGGAGTTCTCGGCCGCTCGCGGGCGCATGCACGACCCGCGCGGCGCGTGGGGTTTCCTTGAGGAAACACCGCCCGGCAGCCGCGCCAAACTGGCCTCGGTGCTCGCCGCCTCCACCATCGTCGCGCGGCATGACACGAAGCGTGCGGACCGCCCCGCCGCTGCGCCAGCGCCGTCGGCCGTGCCGATCGGAAACGGCGGCGCAACCGCTGCGGCAATGCCTGCGGCCCTGGCGGCGGCCGTTTCGGCAGAAAAATCGACACGATCGGAAACGCCGCTCAGCGCAATCGGGCGCGCGAGCGCGCACGGCGGCGCGTTCGGAAGGCTGAAATCGGGGCTGCAGATCCGCCGCTCGGTCGTGCGCATGGAGGACAACGCCACCTACGCGGCCGCACTCACGCTGGTCCACGCGGGCCGCACGGTCGCCGCCGCCGACCGCTACGTGAAGCGCCACCCGTGGGGTTCGGTCCTGTTCGTCGCGAGCGCGGCGCTCGCCATGACGGCCGTCGGCAGGCGCCGGCATCCCAACGCCGCCGGGCCAATTGAGGCCGCCACCAAAGGTCGCAGTAAGGCGAAAAAATAACGGTTGTTTACGGAACTTTTATCAAAAACAACAATAATGCTCGATCAACAATCCAATATTCCTTAAAACGGCATAATCGACGGAGGCCCCGTCTGACAAGGGGTTCTGGCCGGTGTCAGGTTTTCGCGACAATCTTTATTTTTTCATTTCAGGTCGCCTGGCCTGCTGCGTTATTCTCCAACGCGCAACAACTACACAATTTCTGCGTGGAGAAAACAGAATGAAACGAGTCGCTCTCTCGACCCTCTCGCTGGCCCTCTTGGCCGCAGCTGGCACCGCGCACGCTCAGAACAGCGTGACCCTCTATGGTGTGATCGACGAATCGATCCAGTTCGCGCACAACACCGGCCCGGTCGGCGGCGCAGCAGGGAACAAGAATTTCTGGGGCCTCGCTGGCGGCAACCTGTCGGGCAACCGCTGGGGCCTGAAGGGCACGGAAGATCTGGGCGGCGGCATGAAGGCGATTTTCCAATTGGAAAACGGCTTTGACATCAACACCGGCAAGCTCGGCCAAGGCAGCAAGATGTTCGGCCGTCAAGCCTATGTTGGCCTGACGCACGAACAGTTCGGTACGGTCACGCTCGGCCGCCAGTACGACCCGCTGGTCGACATGGTCCAGCCGCTGACCGCCGACAACTACTTCGGCAGCACGTTCACGACGCCGGGTGACGTCGACAACAACGACAACAGCTCGCGTACGAACAGCGCCATCAAGTACGTCTCGCCGAACATCCAGGGCTTCCAGTTCGAAGGCATGTACGCGCTGGGCGGCGTGGCTGGCGCAACGGGCTCGGGTCAGAGCTGGGGCGCAGCGGCTACGTACGGCATCGGCTCGTTCAACATTGCCGGCGGCTACTTCCGCATGGACAACTCGGCGTCGGCAGTTGCCCGCACCGGCTGGTCGTCGACCGCAACGTCGGACTCGATGTTCGGCGACAACCAGATCACCGCTGGCTACAACACGGCGAGTTCGGTCGGTATCGCTTCGATTGCAGCGCAATACGTCGCTGGTCCGTTCACGTTCAGCGGCCGTTACAGCAACGTTCAGATGCGTCGCGACAGCGCTTCGTTGTTCGCTTCGAACCAGCGTTTCAACGTCGCGGGCGGCTTCGTCGGCTACCAGCTGAACCCGGCCCTGTTGCTCGGCCTCGGCTACACCTGGACGCACGGCGCTGGCGACACGTCGAACACGTACAACCAGGTTTCGCTTGGCGCGGACTACAACCTGTCGAAGCGAACCGACCTGTACGCTGTTGCGGCTTACCAGCACGCCAACGGCACGCAGCGCAACGCGGACGGCACGACGACGACGGCTGGCGCAGCAATCGGCTCGTACAGCTTCAACTCGTCGTCGAGCTCGCAGGAAATCGTCAGCCTGGGCATCCGCCACAAGTTCTAAGCAACGCTTCATTCCGGGCCTCGGCCCGGCGCCGGAACTGGCTGACGAGCCATTCCGGCGCAGCGAGCAAGACCACGCAGCTAAAAACGACACGCTGCACAAACCAGCCTCGGGCGCAAGCCCTGGCTGGTTTTTTTATGCCCGCGGGGTTTTAGAAGCGATCCTCCAGGGCGTGTTCGCGCACAGCCGCGCCTTGCGCCGTTTACACGCCATTTACACGGACGAAAGGTTCAGCGCAGCCGCGCCAGCGCGGCGGCGGCGTGCCACACGAACGCGTCGCCCAGCGCCGTCGCTGCGCGCTGCGTGCCGCGCACGACATGGAGCGCGCCCGACAGCGTGGGCGTGAAGCGCTTCACGCTCACCCGCACGCTCGCATGCTGGGCGGTCAGCGCGTCGACGAGCGCGATGCCCATCCCCGCTTCCACCATCGCCACGACCGATTGCGCGAGCGCCGCTTCGACGCCGGGCTCGCACGCCACCCCGCATTCGGCAAAGTGCCGGTCGATGGACAGACGCGCCTCGCTCGCCGCGGCAAACGAAATGAAACGTTCGCCCGCGCAGTCTTGTGCATGAATCACGCGTTTGCGCGCGAGCCGGTGTCCGCGCGGCACGATGCAGCGCAGCGGCCATTCGCCCAGATACTCGAGACGCGCGCCAGGATGCGCGACGGCTTGCGCGACGAAGCCGAGATCGCAGCGTTGCGCCGCCACGCGCTCGGCAATATCCGCGGCTTCGCCAGTCAGCAGTTCGAAATCGACACCTTCGTGCTCGCTCGCAAACGCGGCGGCCACGCGCGGCAGGAAGTCGGCGCAAAGATCGGCTGAAGCCGCAACGCGCACGATGCCGCGCCGTTGCGCGCGAATCTGCGCGGCCGCCTGGGCCACGCGCTCGAAGCCGAAGAACGCGCGCTCGACTTCGTCTTGCAGCGTCTGGGCCTCGACGGTCGGCAGCAAACGCCCCTGGCGCCGCTCGAAAAGTGCGAACCCCATCTTTGCTTCGAAGTCGGCAAGCAAACGGCTCACCGCGGGCTGCGAAACGCCGAGCGCCTGTGCCGCGCGCGTGACGGTGCGCCACTGCATCAACGCGCGAAACGCTTCCACCTGGCGCAAACTGAGGTCGGCTGTCTGCATAACACTGTGTTATGAATATTCGAATTAATGGGTCCACGGCATCGTTTACATACGATGCAGATGACGATTATTCCTGAATGATTGGGACATGATACCGGATGTCTGCCATAACATAAGGACATAGCATGGCAGCGCCCGTGCGCATTGCACGCACCAAATGAAAAATCCCCGCGGGCTCGACGCCTACGGGGATTTTTTGGTACTGACGGGAAGCCGCTACCCGAAGGCCGCGGCTTCAAGCGCAATCAGGCTGCTGCTGCGTCCTTCAGCTTCTTCAGGGCGCGCGCCTTGATGCGGACCGATGCGGGCTTCGCCGGGAACCAGCGCTCTTCACCCGTGAACGGATCCTTGCCGAAGCGCTTCTTCTTCGCCGGCACGGCCTGGACGACGATCTTCAGAAGGCCCGACAGCGTGAATTCGCCAGCGCCCTTCTTGTGGACCGAACCGAGGATCGTGTCTTCCAGCGCGGCGAGCACGGCCTTGGCAGCCTTCGGCTCGACGCCTGCACGTTCAGCGACGTGGGTAGCCAGCGAGGCCTTCGTGAAGGTGTCCTTGATCGGCGACGGTGCGCCGGACGCCTTCACGGCGACCTTCTTAGCTGCGGCCGTCTTGGTGGCGGGCGCTTTCTTTGCGGCAACCTTCTTGGCCGGGGCAGCTGCCTTTTTTGCGGCCACTTTCTTTGCGGAAGTCGGCATGTTTCTCCTACCAGTGTTGGTCAGTGAATCGAAGAAGCACTGCGGAATGCACGTGCTTCAACGGCGGATTCTACATACGCGCAAGCGTTTTGCGTGAAGCTTTTGCATTGTCGTTACGATTTTGTTGCGCGGCGCTGACTCCCGATCACATTTTGACGCCTGTTTACAGGGGTAAACGTGCACCTGGCGCAGCCGGATCACTGACGGACGACACGCTTCGGTCGGCGCGGCGTACGGCGCGTTCGTCAGGAAAGCGCCATACGTATGGCGTTTTTGCACGATTTCGGCTGCCGCGCCGGTGTCGCCGCGACGCCAGGATGCAGTCAAAGCGTGGGCAGCAGCGTGGCGAGCGACGTCAGCGCGGCGTCGATACGCTCTGCGTCGACCCCACCGTAACCGAACAGAAAACCGCTCTGCACAGGTGCTTCGAGATGAAACGGCGCGAGCGGATGCAGCCCGATCGACGCGCGGCGCGCGGCCTGCGCCACCGCTGCGGCGTCGAGCGGCGCGACGAGCCGCGCCGCCAGGTGCAACCCCGCCGTGTTCGGTTCGACGGCTTCGAGCCACGGCGCGAGCGGTCCGCGCAGATGCGCGAGCAGCACGTCGCGGCGCTGCGCGTACATCTGATGCATGCGCCGCAAATAACGCGCGAAATGGCCGTTGAGCATGAAGTCGGCGAGCGCCGTCTGCGTGAGCACGCAGCCGTGGGCGTCGCCGATCTGCCGTGCGCGGGCGAGCGGCGCGGCCAGCGCGGCAGGCGGCACCATGTAGCCCACGCGCAGTTCGGGGAAGATGGTCTTCGAAAACGTGCCGACGTAGGCCACGAAGCCGGCGTTGTCGAGGCTCTTGAGCGGCTCCATCGAGCGGCCCTCGAAGCGGTATTCACAGTCGTAGTCGTCTTCGATCACGAGCGCGCCGCACGCCTGCGCCCATTCGAGCAGTGCGACGCGCCGCTCGAGACTCAGCGGCATGCCGAGCGGGAACTGGTGTGAGGGCGTCACGTACACGAGCCGCGCCGACTTCGGCAGCCGCGCGACGACGAGCCCGTCGCGATCCACCGGCACCGGCACGACCTTCGCGCCCGAGATAGCCTTCGGCGAGCAGGCGTTCGAAGACGTCGAGCGAGGTCTTGCGCGAAACGCCGAGCTGCAAGGCGAGATCGCGCGTGGACGGCAGGCGGGTGCCGCCGGCCAGCCGGCCATCGACGATGCTGTCGCGTAGCTGGCGATAGATCTGGCCCGCGAGGTCGCGGCGGCCCGACACGGTGACGTGGAGTTCCATGATGATGCTGCAGGTAGCGCTCGACGAGGGTGAAAGTGGTCACCCGAAATATTGCCAGAATGGCTATGTGAACGCGCCAGCGCAACGCCTAAAGTGCCCCTGTGGTGACGCAATTCGCAAGTTCAACGCATCGTTGTCAGCCTCGCTGTCGACGACTGCGCCACGAAATTCAACTCGACAGGTGAACGCTCATGCAAGCACGTCTGGATTTCTACAAGGCCAACCCGGAAAACACGAAGGCCATGATTGCGCTCGAAGAGCGCGCGAGCAAAAGCTCGATCGAAAAGCCCCTCGCGGAACTGGTGCGCCTGCGCGCTTCGCAGATCAACGGCTGCGCCTATTGCGTGGACATGCACACCGCGGATGCGCGCAAAGGCGGCGAAACCGATCGCCGGCTCGCCACGGTATCGGTGTGGCGCGAAACGCCGTTCTTCACCGAGCGCGAACGTGCGGCGCTCGAATGGACCGAATCGGTCACGCTGCTCGCGCAAACGCACGTGCCCGACGAAGTGTGGGAACGCGTGAAGCCGCATTTTAGTGATCAGGAGATCGCCGACCTCACGCTGCTGATCATCGCGATCAACGGCTGGAACCGCATCGCGGTGACGTTCCGCAAGCTGCCGGCCTGAGTTCGAAGCAGCAAACGCGCCGCGTTCAGCTGCCACAAATTAAGCGGCGGCTGAACGCGGCGCAGGTACCGGTCACCGAGTGCTTCCCGATTGCGGCTCGCGCGCCGCTGGCAGTTTTTGCGCGGTTTTTGGCATGGTTGTGGACCGGGGCGAGATTAGAGTGATTTCCGCATCATCGGCACACCGTCGACCCTTTTCGACCGTCCAACCTTGACCGGGAACACTACATGGCACTGCAGATCGGATTTCTCGCATTTCCCAACGTTCAACAGCTCGACCTGACCGGTCCGTACGACGTGCTCGCCTCGATGCCGGACAGCCGGGCGCGGCTCATCTGGAAGACGCGCGATCCGGTGCGCTCGAGCACCGGCCTCATGCTCACGCCCGACACGACCTTCGAGGACTGCCCGGCGCTCGACGTGATCTGCGTGCCGGGCGGCAGCGGCGTCTCCCAGCTGATTCCCGACGACGAGACGCTCGCGTTCCTGCGCCGCCAGGCGAGCACGGCGCGCTACGTCACCTCGGTTTGCACGGGTGCGCTCGTACTCGGCGCGGCCGGGCTGCTGCGCGGCCGCCGCGCGACCACGCACTGGGCCTTCCACGAACTGCTGGAGCCGCTCGGCACGCTGCCCGTGAAAGCGCGCGTGGTGCGCGACGGGAACCTGCTGACCGGCGGCGGCATCACCGCGGGTATCGATTTCGCATTGACGCTAGCCGCCGAGCTGATCGGCGACGAAGCCGCCCAGGCGCTCCAGCTCGAACTCGAGTACGCGCCCGCGCCGCCGTTCGATGCGGGCGATCCCGCCAGCGCGCCGCGCGCGATCGTGGAAAGGTTGCGCGCGCAGACAGCCGCGTCGCTCGCCGCACGCGCACGCATAGTCGCGGCAGCGGCCGCGAAGCTCGGCGCCTGAACGCCCGATGAGGCCGCCGGGCTTAGCCGCCGCGGTTGCCGGCAAGCCAGGGTCAGCGCTTGCTACCGTCTTTGGTGGGGATCGATTACATTGAGGGACGGGCGCACCGCAGCCGTTGGCGCCCATCCTCCCAGCCCTGGGCAAGTCGTTCAAATCAACATTAGGGGAATCAATGCGCTCCACCACCAGCAAGCTGACTCTCGCCGCGGCTACCGCCGCATTCCTGATCGGCGTTGCCGCGCCGGCGTTCGCTCAAACGGAAGCCAGCGCACCCGCCGCCGCCGCGGCCTCGCAACCGCTCACGAAGGAACAGAAAGCACAGGCCAAGGCTCAAGCCAAAGCGCAGCGCAAGGCCGAGCGCAAGCAGGCTCGCGCGAAGAACAATGCCGAGTTGAAGAAGCTGGAAGACGCGGGCTACAAGCCGGCGCTGAACGACCCGAACTATCCGCAGAACCTGCAGGACGCACAGAAGAAAGCTAACGCTGCGGCTGGCGCCAGCCAGTAATTCGCGTCAGCGGCCGTTTTAACCGGCTGTTTTGCCGGTTAAAACGCCTTCACCCTCAACTCGCCCGCATCACCCGCAGCATGCTGCAACGCTGCGCTTCCCCGCCTTCACGTTCGCGCGCTCCCGCTGTACACACTAAACGCTTCATCAGTCGAATGGCAGTACCATCCGCGAAGCGAATGCGCTGACTCGTTCGCAAGCCGCCACACCGCCGCTTTTCGACGCGGTATGTGCTCTGCCAGAAGCGACACGCGAGCCATGCCGCGTGCATGCCCAACATGGAGTCATCGCCATGAATGCACCCCAGCCAGCCGCCAATGCGAGCGCCGCGCCGCAGAAAAAGGGCATACCCGCGGGCCTGAGCGCGGGCGTGATCGCGCTCGTCGTCGTGCTGCTGCTGCCCCTGCCCGATAGCCTCCCGCCGGCCGGCCAGCGCATGCTCGCCATCCTCGCGTTCGCCGTGGTCGTGTGGCTCACCGAAGCCGTATCGTACGAAGCGAGCGCCATCATCATCACCTCGCTCATGGCGTTTCTCGTGGGCACCGCGCCCACCATCGAAAACCCCGCTGTCGATTACGGCACCAACAAAGCCATCAGCATGGCGCTCGCGGGCTTCTCCAATTCCGCGCTCGCGCTCGTGGCCGGCGCCCTCTTCATCTCCGCGGCGATGACCGTCACCGGGCTCGACCGGCGCATTGCGCTCGTCACGCTCTCGCTGATCGGCACCACCACGCGGCGCATCCTGATCGGCGCGGTCGCCGTGACCATCGTGCTCTCGCTCGTGGTGCCGAGCGCTACCGCGCGCAGCGCCTGCGTCGTGCCGATCATGGTGGGCGTGATCTCGGCGTTCGGCGTGGACAAGCGCTCGAACATCGCGGCGGGCATCATGATCGTGGTCGCGCAAGCGACGAGCATCTGGAACGTCGGCATCCAGACCGCCGCCGCACAGAATCTGCTGACCGTGGGCTTCATGGACAAGATGCTCGGCGCACGTGTCACGTGGCTCGACTGGCTCATTGCGGGCGCGCCCTGGGCGATCGTGATGTCGGCGGCGCTGCTCTTCATCGTGCTGAAGATGCTGCCGCCCGAAGCCGACGCCATCGCGGGCGGCAAGGAAGCCGTCGAAACCTCGCTGCGCGAACTCGGCCCCATGACGGGCCCGCAAAAACGCCTGCTCGGGGTGTCCATCGGCCTGCTGCTGTTCTGGGCGACCGAAGGCAAGCTGCACCCGTTCGACACCACCTCCGTCACTTACGTGGGGCTCGTGCTGCTGCTGTTGCCGCGCTTTGGCGTGATGGACTGGAAGACCGTGCAAAGCCGCATTCCGTGGGGCACGGTGATCGTGTTCGGCGTGGGCATCAGCCTCGGCACGGCGCTGCTCACGACGAAGGCGGGCCAATGGCTCGGCGACCTCGTCGCGCATCACACGGGGCTCGACACCGCCACCCCGTTCATGGCTTTCGCGATTCTCTCGGCCTTCCTCATCCTCATCCACCTCGGATTTGCGAGCGCAACGGCGCTCGCCTCCGCGATGCTGCCGATTCTCGTGTCGGTGCTGCAGTCCATGCAGGGCGACTTCAACCGGCTCGGTCTCACCATGCTGCTCGGCTACGTCGTGAGCTTCGGCTTCATCCTGCCGATCAACGCGCCGCAAAACATGGTGTGCCTCGCCACCGAAACGTTCACGGCGAAGCAGTTCGCGCGCGTGGGCATCGTGCTGACCGTCGTCGGCTACGTGTTGCTGCTGCTGTTCGCCGCGACGTGGTGGCGCTGGCTGGGCTGGATCTGAACGCTGCACCCGAATGCTGCACGGTTAGCAAGGAGCCGCTCATGGAAGTCAAGATCGACGACGCACACCGCTTCGCCACGGCCGTGCTCACGAACGTCTCGGTGCCCGAAGACATCGCCGCCGACGTGGCCGACCATCTGATCGAATCCGACCGCGTGGGCTACGCGAGCCACGGCCTGTCGATCCTGCCGAATTACAAGCGCGTGCTGGCCGCGGGTTTCGTCACCGCCGACGGCCGCGCCGAGCGTGTCGTCGACCGCGGCAGCCTGATCGGCTATGACGGCCACAGCGGCTTCGGCCAGCACGTCGGCAAGGTCGTGATGGAAGACGCGATCGCTCGCGCGCGCGAACATGGCCAGTGCATCGTGACGCTGCGCCATAGCCATCACCTGGGGCGCATGGGCCACTACGGCGAAATGGTCGCGGCGCAGGGCTACGTGCTGCTCGCCTTCACCAACGTGGTGAATCGCGCGCCGACCGTCGCGCCGTTCGGCGGGCGCGAGCCCCGGCTCACGACCAACCCGCTGTGCTTCGCGGGTCCGCTGCCGGGCGGGCGGCCGCCCTTCGTCGTGGATATCGCCACGAGCGCCATCGCCGTGAACAAGGCGCGCGTGCTCGCCGAAAACGGCCTGCCGGCACCCGACGGCTCGGTGATCGACGCGAACGGCCAGCCGAGCACCGACCCCAACGTGCTGTTCGCCGACCCGCCCGGCGCGCTGCTGCCGTTCGGTCTGCACAAGGGCTATGCGCTCGGCCTCGTGGCGGAACTGCTCGCGGGCGTGCTCTCGGGCGGCGGCACGATCCATCCGGACAACCCGCGCAATGGCGTGGCGACCAACAATTTGTTCGCGCTGGTGCTCGATCCGCAGGTGGATTTCAACACGACGTGGCGCTCGCAGGAAGTCGAATCGTTCCTCGACTATCTGCTCAGCTGCCCGCCGCAGGATCCGGCGCAGCCGGTCCAATACCCCGGCCAGTACGAAGCGGAAAATCGCGCGCGGCACATGCAGACGATCACGCTGCCCGACTCCGTGAGAAAGCCTTTCGCCGATATCGCCAACGAACTGGCCATCGCGCCGCTCACGGCGATTTGAGGCTGTCCAACGCGACGCTGTAAACATAAAGGCCGCGCGAGCCCTTTGGGACTCGCGCGGCCGTTTCATGCGTTGCGCTTACCTCACACGGCAACCGCGCCCACGTAGTTTTCGGCCATCGCCGTCGCGGCGGCGCGCGACGTGGTGACGTGCTCCAGTTCCGCAACCTGCAGGCGCTGCTCGAACGGCGTGGCGTCGTCGAGGCGGTGCATCATGCGCGTCATCCAGTACGAGAAGTGCTCGGCGCGCCAGATGCGGCGCAGCGCCGTTTCGCTGTAGCCGTCGAGCAGATCGGTGCGGCCTTCCTGGTAGAACGCCACCAGCGCCGCGGTCAGCACGCGCACGTCCGCCACCGCGAGATTGAGGCCCTTCGCGCCGGTCGGCGGCACGATGTGCGCCGCGTCGCCCGCGAGAAAGAGGCGGCCGTGCTGCATCGTGTTCGTAACGAAGCTGCGCATGCCCACGATGTTTTTCTGGAAGATCTTGCCTTCCAGCACCTGGTGACCTTCGCGCGAATCGACGCGCGCGTGCAGCTCGGCCCAGATGCGATCGTCGGACCAGTTGTCGACGTTGTCCTTCGGATCGCACTGGAAATACATGCGCTGCACGTTCGGCGAGCGCGTGCTGACGAGCGCGAAGCCGCGCTCGTGCCGCGCGTAGATCAGCTCGTCGGAGGTGGGTGGCGCCTCGACGAGAATGCCGAACCAGCCGAACGGGAACACGCGCTCGTAGTCCTGGCGCAGCGCCGCCGGAATCGAGGCGCGCGACACGCCGTGGAAACCGTCGCAGCCGATCACGTAGTCGCAGTGCAGCTCGTGCGCCTCGCCTTCGTGCATGAAGCGGATCGACGGCGTGCTGGTCTCGACGCCGTGAATCGACGTGTCCGAGACATTGAAGAAGAGCTTGCCGTCCGCGGCCACGCGCGCGGCCACGAGGTCCTTGAGCACTTCGTGCTGCGCGTAGACGGTAATGGCTTTGCCCGTGAGGCCCATGAGATCGATGCGCCGGCGCTTGCCTTCGAACGCAAGTTCGAAGCCGTGATGCAGCGCGCCTTCGGCCTGCATGCGGGCGCCGACGCCCGCTTCGGTGAGCACGTCCATCGTGCCTTGCTCGAGCACGCCGGCGCGAATGGTCGATTCGATCTGCTCGCGGCCACGCAGCTCGAGCACGACCGAGTCGATGCCACGCAAATGCAGAAGATGGGAAAGAAGCAGGCCCGCGGGCCCGGCGCCGATGATACCAACCTGAGTGCGCATGAGATGTCTCCTGATGCGGCGTTGCTTGAATTGATTTTTCGCAAGTTTCGCCGCTGCACCCGTTATCGCGCAACGCGATATGAAGAATATGCACTATCCCGATTTCGAATAGCGACGCAGTTGCCAGCCGCCTCGCCAGCCCGCTGCGCGGAACGGAAATTGCTCTTGGACACGCTTCGCCTGCGCTCCTGGTTCGCGCGGGCGCGCTCTTCGCCCATCAAAAACATCAAGGCCATGTCTTTCCCGTTCCGCTCCCGCACGCCCGAATCCACCACGAAATCCCGCCCCATCCCGTTTGCCGCCACGCTCGCCGCCGCGTTGTGCCTTGCCTGGCCGCTCGCGCAAACCGCCCAGGCCGCCGACGCCGCAGCCTCCGCCAGCACGCCCGGCGCCGCGCAGGAATTACAAACGCCGGCGCGATCGGCAAAGCCGGTTCGCTCGCCGGCTCAGCATGACGCGGTAAAAGAAAGCCAGCCCGCCACACCCGCCGACCTCTACGGCCGCCTCTATCACGACGTGCAGCTCGCACAGATCTTCCCCGACAGCAAGACGTTTGCCGACATGCTGCCCAACGAGCGCCCGAGCCAGATCACGGCGGCCTACGAGCGCTGGCGCCAGCAGCACGCAGGGCTGCACGACAACGCCGCGCGCAAGGCCGCGCTCACGCAGTTCGTGAACCAGTCCTTCACGGCCCCGGCGCAAACCGAAGACCACTACGTCTCCGATCCGAACCAGGATGTCGTCGGCCACATCGACACGCTCTGGAACGTGCTGAGCCGCCGCCCCGACGCAAAGCCGAATCCGTATTCGTCGCTGCTGCCGCTGCCTTTTGCGTACGTCGTGCCGGGCGGGCGCTTCAACGAAATTTACTACTGGGATTCGTACTTCATCATGCTCGGCCTGGAAGCGAGCGGCCGCCACGAACTCGCGCTCGACGAGCTGAACAACTTCGCCGCGCTGATCGACCGCTACGGCCATATCGCGAACGGCAATCGCACCTACTACCTGAGCCGCTCGCAGCCGCCGTTTTTCGCGCAGATGGTGAGCCTCGTCGCGCAGAAAGACGGCGACGCCGTGTACCTCCATTACCTGCCGCAACTACGCAAGGAATACGACTACTGGATGGCCGGCGCGCAGACGCTCAAGCCCGGCCACGCCGCGCGCCACCTCGTGCGCCTGCCCGACGGCACGCTGCTGAACCGCTACTGGGACGCGCGCAACCGTCCGCGCGACGAGTCGTACCGCGAGGACATCCTGACCGCGCGCGCCACGCCGCAGCGCGACGCCTCGGACCTCTGGCGCAACCTGCGCGCGGGCGCGGAAACGGGCTGGGACTACAGCTCGCGCTGGCTCGCCGACGGCCACACGCTCTCGACCATCGACGTGACCTCGCTCGCGCCGGTCGACCTCAATTCGCTGATGGTGATCCTCGAACGCACGCTCGCGAAGGCCTACGGCCTGCAGGGCGACGCGCGCGAGGCCGAGCTGATGACGAAGCGCGCGCAACAACGCGCCGACGCCATCGACCGCGTGCTGTGGGACCCGCAACTGCATGCGTACAGCGACTACGACTTCGTGCACCATACGCTCACGCACCGGCTCACGGCGGCGACCGTTTACCCGCTCTATGCGGGCGTCGCGACGAAAGCCCAGGCGCAGGACGTGGCCGCCGCGCTGCGCGCCGGACTGCTGCGCCCCGGCGGCCTCGCCACCACCCAGGTGGCGACCGGCCAGCAATGGGACGAGCCGAACGGCTGGGCGCCGCTGCAATATCTCGCGGTCATGGGGCTGCGCCGCTATGGCGAGCAGGACCTCGCGCAGGAAATCGCCACGCGCTGGATCACCACGAATCTCGCCTACTACACCCGCACGCACAAGCTCGTTGACCATGGAAGTATAACATGCGCAGATACCCCCAAAGCCTTGTGCCATAAGGGTTTGGGGGAAACAGGGGGCAAGTTGGTCGAAAAATACGATGTGAGCGTTGCGCCTGGAAACGCGTCGACGGCAGGCGGCGGCGAGTACCCGTTGCAGGACGGCTTTGGCTGGACCAACGGCGTCCTGCGCGTGCTGCTCCAGATGTATCCGCAAACCACCACGCCCGCAGCCACGACGGCACCTGAGAGGCCAGCGCACGCATCGCCGTAATGCACGCGTCTCGCCATCGAGCCCGGCAGGTTGCTGAAATATTCGTCTTGCAGAGTGTGCGAAAGCCATTCTCGGGCGTGGCCTACTCCTTACCCACGTCGCGCGAGCGGCTTGTAGGGCTTCCTATGCAGTCGGCAACTTTTCGCGCGCCTATCGCCGGAAGTACGTCAGTCCGCTAAATCGAAAGCGAGCGATCTGCGGCTGTCGAAGCCGCCGCACGGTCAGAGTGTACGGAAGCGCACGCGGCCACTGAGATTTGCGCGCCCAGGGCGATGCACATGCTAGCATTTGTCCGATGAGTGACTGATCTCTGGAGGCGCATGTACAAAGGTACGCGTCACACTGGAAGCACATGGAGCTACAAGACTAGCTCGGTGAGTTCCTCCTCGTTCAATGGCGAGGAGGAATGTCGGGCCATCGTTTCGAAATGCAAAAGCACGTTTGTCGCCCTCAGGCTTCTGCGTGACGAAGATTTCGTACAGATAGCCCCGAATACGAAAACGGCACCGCTCACCACGACCGTTGGCACTCGTATGCGCCGAGGTCGCGAGCGGCTTGAAGAGCTTAAGGTTCCACAAGCGCTGATTTTTGCCGCACCCTCCTACCTGCTTATTGCGCCGAAGCTAGATGGACTGCTCGCACGCATGAGCAAAATGAACGTCAACGAGTTGCCGTCCGAGCTGCGAGGCTTGCACGCACATTTTCTCCAAAACCCATCGGCATTAGACCGTCGCCCCCAGGGTCCTCAGTCACAAACGTTGTTCCGCGTTACGAAGGACGGAAAACGCACGGCATTTACGGTCCCGTCAGGTGGCGAAATTGGTCTTAACCGCTCACGCAGAGAGTCTGTCACTTCCCAACGTCCTCATGCAGCGCCGGAGAAAACACCCTCTCGCATTCCGGCGGTTGTTCCGCAACGCTCGACTGCGGTTCAGAAAGAGTCGCCTCCCATCGTTGACACGATTTTTCGAGGTGACCTGAAACCCACCTCAGCCCAAAAAGCTGTCCTAGACTCCCTTTTTTCTGGTCCGCTTACCCTCAAGGCGCTGCTTAAGAACTCGGCCCATAAGCCGCACACGCCCCACGAGGCGTCATTGTTCTTATTGCAGCATCGCAAGGAACTTGAGCCTTATCTTTTTACGCGCAACCGCAGCGACTCAGTTGACTTGCTGAAGCGACTCATCAGTCAGTGGGCGTCCCGCATCCCGACGGTGATAGAGCTTCAATTTTCCAGTGACTGCTTCCTCTCACCATCGAATCAGATTTCGCTGCCGATTCCCCGACTCAGCGCCGTAGCCGTTCACAACGAAACCAGGTTGATCGAAGCGCGACATCGCGCGCAGTCGTGCTACAAACCTGCCTTCGCACTCGTTCACTCGACGCTCGGCTATCTCATAGAGATAGTTTTCCAGTCTCGGGGTAGTCGGCCGCCCGATTACCCTGCGCTCGAAGTTGAGAAGACCCGCCTGCCTGTGCCCCGCGAAGTTGAGAAGCCACCCCGGAAAAAGGCAAATCGCGCGGAACCGGCGAGTGAACGGCTGGATGTTGAAAACTTCGTCGCGCTTTTTGGAGCCCTGGACCAGAGGCGGGCGAACGAGACTCGAATCGCGCAGGAATTCGTAAAGCCAGATTTTGGCGCGCTCGAGGGCAAAGCCATGCAGGGCGGTCTACCTTCGCTAGGAAAACGGAGAAAATAGCCGAGCCCACCATGGCAAAAAACGATCAAGAAGAACAGTTTGAAAAGCTGATGTCCTCAAACCTCGGACGCGTTCTCGACTTCATCAAGTTTGCAGAGACAAAAAATGCGGCATTACTTACGTTCTGCTCAGCCTGGCTGCTTGGAATTGCAAGCCTGTTGTCCTCTGGGAAGAAGGTGCCCGAGTTCGTCAACAGTGGGCTTCGCCTGTCCTTTATATTCTTCGCGATAGGCGCGCTCTTTGCTATTGCATCGTTCGTACCGAAGCTTTCTATCAAGGCGATTCTGAAATCGCCTCCTGCGACGTCCAATATGCTGTTCTTTGGCGACATCGCAAAGATGACTTTCGAGGCGTTTTCAAAAAACTCAGCCGCTCGCTACTTTCCCGAAATCGATCATTCTACAACTGACGGTTACATCACTGACCTATCAGCGCAGATTTTTATAAATAGCCGCATCGCCTCAAGGAAAATGCGCCTTTTTAACTGGGGAGCGCGCTGCATCTTCGTCGCGCTGGTTATGCTGGTTGCTCCGGCGGCGGGGCAAATACTGTGATCAACAATAATGAACCTTAATGAACTCCGCGTCACAATTGAAGACGAGGTTGAGGCGATTCTCTCTTCAAGGTTCGCCATTAACGTGACCAGTACGCAGACAGTTCCTCATTCCGATGATGGTGCAATTACATTTCCCAATCTCGATGAGATGCGGCAATCATGCAAAATCGTTGAGACTTGTGTTTTATTCATAGATATTCGTCGCTCGACTGAACTGAACCTACAACATAGACCCCAGACGGTATCTCGCCTTTATTCGTCGTTTGTTCGGGCAATGGTCCGATGTGCGGAGCAATACAATGGACACGTCCGGGGGATCATCGGCGACCGCTTAATGGTCATCTTCGACGTTGCGGATTGCTTCACGAACGCGGTCCGAACCGCACAAGCGATGAATACCGTTTCGTCCCGGATCATCAACCGCCATTTTAGGCAGAATGAGGTCTCGTGCGGGATCGGAATTGACTTTGGCCGCATGCTAGTGACAAAAACCGGGTTCCGACGTCATGGAGTCGAGAGACATAATTACAGGTCACTGGTTTGGCTGGGGCGCCCAGCAAACGTCGCCTCGAAACTGACCGATATTGCGAATAAGAATGCCACGTTCCGAGAAGAACCGGCTGTCAATGTTGGACGACACTATCCGTTGACCAATCAGTTCTCGTGGAACACAGAATCAGTTCAAGACTTTATAAGCGGCTTGAAGAGCGAATATTTTCTGCCGAACGTTAATCTATTTACCCACTCCGACCAGTACGTGTTTGCTGCGCATCCGACTACCCGAACGGTACAGGTTAGCCAGAAATCGCCCCCAATACTTATGACAAGGGTTGTGTACGACGGCTATCGCGCGAAACACCCAACCGAAAATTCTATCGTGAATCATTGGTACAAACGCTGTTACGTTTCCGTACCTGGCTACGATGACGCAGTATTTGGCGGTGACGTCATATTAACTGACTTGGCGCCCGCTCCCAACTAGCCTTCGTATTCGGTGCTGCTCGGATCGATCCCGCTGAACACCAGACGAGCGATAGTTCACGTTGTTGGTCCGGTCGTTGAGGGGCCTTATAGGTCGAAAATACGAGACACAGTGATAGTTTAAATCCATGAATCCAGAAATCGACTTCACCAAGGACTATAGCTACGACGTCTCGGTATCCCACACCGAACTCGGGGAACTAGGGAATGGCAGGCTCACTTTCGGGCCGGGCAAAGGCACGACCGTCCAATTCAGATTAAGCAGCATCAAGCTCACCGACCGACAAGCACTCGATGAGGTTCACGCAGTCACTGAGGACGGTCAAAGATTTACCCTCTTTGACTGCCTGTTTGAGCAACTGTTCCTCTCATGCGAATACGTTGTTAGCACAGAAACTCCCGATGCTTTCGTTCTCGCTGAAATAGAGGTTCTGGACGTATCGCCGTGGTTCTTTGAGTACCAGCGCATGAGTGGCGAGCCCGGAGCACAGATCAAGTGGCATAACACACCCGACGAGATAAGTGCGAGCCTAACGCTTGATGGCAATGACCTTGCCGTCAAGGCTTACCCACGTACCGACATCGTTCAGACCGACGACGGGCATTTGATCAAGGATTCAGTGCTCTTTAGCATTGAAAGCGCTTCCCCCTTAAGCATAGATAGCGTGAGACGATACACCCTCGATTTGCTGGCTCTCTTGAGCATACTCCTTGGAACGCCAGCCTCTATCGCGAGTGTTGTTGTCAAGTCTAGTACAGATCGCACTGGATACGCATTCTTTCCATTTTACAAACGCGAACCGGACATGGACGCTCGTAGAAAGAGCGGGATGGACTTTTTCATCAAAAAGTCAATTTTTGAAGACAACTGGCAAAGCATAGTCCAAAATTTCTATGCATCAAAGTTGCGCGATCCGCTATGGTTGCGGCTCTCTGGAATGAAGCGATATAACGACTTTTGGGAATACAAGGTCCTCGGCTATGTCACCCTGTGGGAAGCATATGTCTCATCTCAAACACAAAATCTTGGCAAGAAGAATATTCCAATACCAAAGAAGGCAGTCAAGATTTTTCGCGAGAAGATAGATAAAAATAATTTCGCCCTAACGCCCGATCAGGCCACGGGAGTGAAGGATTTGGCAGACTCAATATTCCAGACTCGGGAATACACACTTCAAGAGAAAACTGAGATCGTCCTGTCTCACGCCGACGCCGATATAATCGGAATCATTGACCTGCCTCCAGACGCCTTTGCCACGCTAAGAAAGATCCGAGACGAGATAGCACACGGGGATATCATCACCGTCCCGGCAGATGAGCAGCCTCTCCTGTCCATTCGTATCGAGAAGCTCACGCTGCTATTGACGTACTTCGCATTTGTTGAGCTTGGGCTGAAAAAGGACGACTTTCTCGTATGTCTAAAAAGGACATGGAACAGAATGGTCAGGGGTGCCAATCTAAATGAGGCACGCCTAGACAAGGTCATGGGGACAGCCGAGTTCATTACCCTGTCCACAGAAAACCTCCTTGCGTTACAGCCACTAGCTAACGGACAGGCGTTTCGCTGTTTCTACAGGAGCGAGAATGGGGTGATTACCTTTTCCCAAGAAGACACGAAGGCTTACCTCGCCAAGCTCCATTCAAAAGCAGTGGGCAACAATCCGAACTACAGCGAGATATTCGACAACTACAAAAAGAAAATCCGACTGATACCCAACCTGTACTTTGAGGACGAACAGCACCATCTTCATTTCAGCGGAGTGTTCCTCTTCGAGTGATGCCAGTTTGTATCCGCTGAAAGTGCGGCAGCCCCGGTCTAAGCAGGTCTAAGCCTCACACAGCAGTCGGTAAGCCCAGCGTCGCGCGGGCTGGTCAGCGCCGTCTCTTCGAGTCGATTGTCCCGATGCGGTTGAGTTCCGCCATCAAACGGCGGCGTAGACGGGCAAGAGCCCTACGGCCGTCTTCGACGGTCGCGCTGTCTTTAGACAAGTGCCAGTATTCCTCCGCAGCTATCGCCTCCAACTCGGAGAATGTGTAGCGGTCGGTCTGAACTTCGAGCGCGAACCGCCGACACCCTGGGTTCTCCTTCCAGGCGCGCCGAAGTTCCTCGTAGGTTGGCGTGACGAATGGGGGGAGCCCGAAACGACTACGCTCGCCACGCTGGCGTGCTTCTTTGGTCCAGTCAACCTCGCTGTCTGGTGCATCGACGAGGGCACGGGCCGCAACGCGATGGCGGTCACGTTTTGAGTGCTCAATCTTGTGCGAGCGCTGGTCCGAGTAGGCCCAGAAGTCGGCACACGCCTCCGCATCGGTCATCCAGACGGCAGTCTGCTCAAAGCGCCCGAGCTTCTCGTCCCAGTACGCCCACTTCCACTCCCACATCGGTTCCATTCACTTTCTCACACCTGTATATATATACAGTATAGAGGAAGCGCACTGCATGCGCGACGCCTCAATACGTACCTTCCAGCCACATCGGGGTCATATCCCCAAGCAGTTGGAGGCCGATCAAGACATTCGATGCCAGCCGATGAAAGTTCAACGTTGAACTTTCAACGCCGTGACCGTCGCGCCGTGTCGTAAACACCACGTAAGCGATACCGCTTAGCGTCCGAACGGGCAGTTAAACAAGTAGCGCTAATGCGTATTTTTTGGCATGCCGGTATGTATTCCGGCACACCATGTCACACGGAATCTGGTTTGGGGGGCACGGTGAACATACCGGTTATCAACTTTTGCGGACGTTGCTATAGTGCGGACTCGTTAACCAAACGAGGCTCACATGTCAGTGACGAAACGCGCTGCCAGTACGGGGGAGATAGAGGAAGACGAAGGCGGCGCCCGCATCAAGATAAGTATTACTGTGCCCCCCGAAGTGCTAGAGCGCATAGATCACTATCGCAAGCGACGCGGCGGGTTGAACCGCTCGGCCCTGTTCTCGCTCGCGGCGGACTGGTTCATGGATGAGCACCCACTGAAAAAAAATTAGCGTTCGGTCCGGCCAAACAATTCGCGCTACACCCCTTCTGCGCTTGCGGTAGCGCCCCCCTGCATCAGGGAGATACAGCAACGTAAGCGGATCGACGGTTGACGGCGCTAATGTCTTCACCTCCATTCCAGAAAAGAACGATATGGCAGACGGACAAGCAATACCAAGTCAACCCTTTGACGACGATCAGCTCGATAGAAAGAAGGCTGCTGAATTCCTTACTAACTACCTCGTCGGGCGGCATAGAGTTGCAGGCAGTGTGCCGGGAAACGAAAGCTTTGTATTGAACGTAAATGCCGAATGGGGCCTTGGTAAAACGTACTTCCTTCGCGAATGGGCAAAGATGTTACGTTCACAAGGGCACTTCGTTGTTTACTTTGATGCGTGGGAGAACGATTACTCAAGCGATCCGTTCGTAGGCTTTATGTCTGCAATCAACGCCCAGCTTACAGCCAGTCTCCCCACGAGGGGGAAAATTGCAAACAAGGCGAAGGCGATGACCCTCGCGGGGACCAAAGTAATAAAAACAGCGGCCCCCGGCATCGCGCTGGCAGTCATCAAGCATTTATCGGGCGTAGATTTCCACGATGTTGCGAGCCATATCGAGGAAGCTGCGAAGGGTGCGGGCGAGGAAATTATTTCCATAATCAAGGCCGATCTTGAAAAGCAAAACAAAGACCTGAAGAATGCAATCGAAGAATTCAAAAGTTCGTTTGCCTCCTTCGCAAAGACATACGAAATCAGGGCAGCGGCCAAGCTGCCGATTTTCTTGATGGTGGATGAGTTAGATAGATGTCGCCCGTCCTACGCGATTGAACTTCTCGAAAAGATAAAGCATGTTTTCCGCGTTGCGAATGTTTACACCGTGGTTGCGACGGACTCGGAACAATTGGCCCACTCGATAAAGGCCGTGTACGGCGCCAGGTTTGATTCGCGCAAATACTTGCGGCGCTTTTTTGACCACGAGTCGCGCCTCGATACTCCGCAGTTTGGGCAACTCGCCGCAGCAATGCTTACCCAGCGGAACATGGCCGACGATCCGCGAATAATCAACGTCGTGCAGCGTCCTGACGTGACGCCATCCCACGCCGACATTTTGGCTCGCATTGGCGAAATGATGAAGCTCTCAACGCGAGACTTTATGCGATCCATTGATATACTGGATACGATCCGTATCACGCAATCGGGTGAAATCGACCTAGTTTTCATGAGTTTCCTTATCATGCTGTACGTCTCACATCCAGAGTTGTTCGATGCATATGACCGGACCCGAGCGGTGCCAGCGCTTCGCAAGGAATTGGGCCAGCATGTGGATCAGGACGTTAGATGGCCCGAGATACAAGAGTCAGGCGCACACGGCCAGCGTCCCATTGCGGCATCGGTATTTGACTGGTTGTTGAGGTACATGGACGGCGTATGGCACGAAAAGCCGCGCGAAAACACAGATTCATGGATTGTGGTGCGCCAAGCGATAATTGGACTCGTTGCAGGGCCAAGCAAGGCGGCGAAGCAACTAAGCCTTCAGCAATATCACAAGCTCGTCTCTATGGCAGGACACTTTAGTATTTAAGTGTCCTGTGCCGATTTACCGCATCGCGCTATCTAAGCACCTACGCTGGCTCGCCAAAGCGAACACCGGCGCTGTCCGTCGAATGTCTGCAGTGGGTCGGGATCCCCTGCCACAGTTGGAATGCCTGATGGCCCTGCAAAGTCAGTACTTCGACAAAGCGTGGGTACTTTTGACCAGAGTCTTCGGTAGCCCACAACTAGACGCGAAATCATCCCGCACTGAGAGGAAGCATGTTGAATTTCCGTACCACGAAGACTGGCGTCGATTGCGACTACCAGCCGGAATTTGGCACTCAAAATCAGTGGGTCTGGGAGGAAATGAAGAGCGGGAAGTCCGCGGAGGTATCTCGCGTATTCTCCTTTCGAGAAGCAGACCTCAAGAATCCGCCCACCAACAAAACAGACTTTACTGAGTACGTCTATACATTTCGCTTTGGCACGTTTGAAGACGAGTACTTGCGGATCCCCGGTCGTGTCTTTTCTATCGAGCGAGATGTCCTCGTAAGCCGCGAGCTTCGGCTCAAACGTTCGATCTTTGTCGCGGAACGAAATGTGTCAATTATGAAGCGACTCTCCGATCTTCTCGATAACGACGAGCCTATTGTTATCGGAGGCAGCCGCGCCGGGACCATCCCACTGCCCGTCTATCAGGAGTTGCTCAAGAAATTTCCGACCACACACGAGCTTAATCGCTACGCTGCTGCACGCGTTCACACCATCCTCTCGCAGTATGTGGACGGCATGAAGGATGCACGGGAGCGTTACGAGTCCTACCTCGATAAGCGGTCAGCACTGAACGGAACACTTTCTGCTGAAAAGCCGCCGGAACTCAAAGCGTTGAAGGAACAGGAGGTTCTCAAGTACCGCCTTATCCATGACGAGATTCAACAGAGTCTGCTGAGCGGTAAGAACCTGTCCGAGAAAGAATGGCAACAGCGGATGGTTTCATTCCTTCTACTGTTGTTTCCAAAGTACATCAGGGTGCTTCAAAACATCACAATTAACGACTACTACAGCAAGTCCGGCAAAACGTCCAAGCGATATATCGATATCGGGCTAGTGGACGCGAGCGGGAACCTCGACGTCATTGAACTCAAAAAACCTTTCGAAGACAAAATTCTTCGCCAAGGACTGTACCGAGGTAACAACATTCCGACTGCCGAGTTGACCGGTAGCGTCATGCAGGCAGAGAAGTATCTCTTTCACCTGTCGAAATGGGGTGTCGACGGAGAGCGCGCCCTCACCAAGGCCTACGCCTCCGAGCTTCCTCCTGGATTTGATATCCGGATATCAAATCCGAAGGCAATCATTATCGTCGGCCGCAACCAGCTTGGCGGAAAGAAGATGACTGATAGCCAGCAACTCGATTTTGAAATCATCAAGCGCAAGTACGCGAACATGATGGACATCATCACTTACGATGACTTGCTAGGCCGCCTTCAAAACACCATCTACGCGCTGGAACACTGACAACACGCCACTCCGGCCAGTGACGTAGGGCTTTCTGTGCCGGAGGGCGGCGCTTCGCGGCAGACTACATCCAGCACGACGTGTAGAGCGTGCCCCTGGCCAGACGCGCCGCACGCTCGAGGCCAAGCGCGAAACCAAACCCGAATCGCCACTCACCCAACCGCGCCCCGGGCGAACATCCGCTTCGGAGCATACCTAGTGACCGCTTCGGATCGATCAGGCTCATCGGGCCGACGCCGCGACCCGGCGCGCTAGATGCTCCACGATAAGCCAAATCGCCAGAGAGCCAATCCCGGCAACGCATCTGGCTGTTGACGACGGCTATATAGTAGGCGCTTCGCTAGCTGCCGCGTCGTGTATCTAGTTATGAGAGAGCGCACACGCGCGCCGCGGCGCTCGCTGCTCGCACTGCTGCGCGAGCTTTCCGCTCCCCCTCAACACGCACGCTCGCGTCCAGCACGTGCGATGGCATGTGCGCGCCATATCGAGAATTACTCTCAACCAGAGCCTAGAGCGGTTCACCAACGGGTATTTTCCCTGCATACGCCACATGCCCGTAGGCTACAGGTGAAGGGTTAGAGGTAGCCCGGAACTGAAAGAGGCAAGCGAGATGGTTGATAAGTACAACGGATGGACTAACTATGAAACCTGGGCGGTCCATTTGTGGCTCACGAACGATGAAGGCACGTATCACTACTTCTGCGAAGTCATCGACGAACTGAAAGCCAACTTCGAAGAGGGCGACGAGGACGCGCATGCGGAGATTGTTGGGGAGCTTGCCAGGCACCTCGAAGCTGAGCACGAGGCGCACATGCCACCGATGCCGACGAGCGTGTACACCGACCTGCTCACTCACGCACTCGGGATGGTCAACTGGCACGAGATCGCAGCAGCGATGATGGAGGACTGAGCGATGAGCAAGACAACCGAGGCACTGCGCGGGCGCGGTCGCCCGAGCGCGTTAGTCCCGGGCTCGGTCCCGTATCGCATCAGTGAACTGCAGGTCGGCGAGGCGTTCGTCGAGCTTGAGCAGCACGCACACACGCGCCGGTATCTGTGCACCTGCGCAGAGAACGTACCGGGCGCAGCGTTCGAAGTCACGCTGTGCTACGGACTCGCGCACGGATTCGAGGAAGCGCCTTTCCGGCTCTTTCGAGTCACGCGCACCGCTTGAGATGGAGGTAAGCATGCGTTACGTTGCGAAGCTCTCGGCGCTGGCCTCTACCGTGTACGGGTACGGCGCGACCGATGATGAGGCAGTGCGCGACGCGATAGCCGCGCTGGGGTTCCTGCCCGAGCACACTGCGCGGCTCACCGTGTACCACGAGCATGACGGTGGCGAAGTCAACCTGAGCTACTTCACGCACTACGGCACGTACATCATCGACACGGGAGGCGCATGACTCGATGACGCATTCGCGCCCTGAAAAGCCCCGCCAAAGCGGGGCTTTTTTATGGGTGCTCGACCACACGTGCGAAGCGCCCAGAACGTCGCGCAGTGCCCTGGCGCGCTCCACCCAACACAAACACGCGCGCCCGACCGGCCAGCGTCGCTGGGGCGCTCGCATCGCGTCGCTGGTCGTCTCTCGCGCACGCCTGACGCATGCGCGCGGCACTCGCGAGCGGATGGCGCGCCTGATTGCTGGAATGCACACGATCCTCCCGGCGTCGCCCCGACACAGCGCAACGGGTCTGTAGTCTCACGCCAGCCCGCCGAGCGGCGGGCTCTTTTTTGCCGTCGCAGTTTCCGGGTGGGCTCTGTCCGACCCGTAGCGGTCCGTCGACCCATCTGACCCATCGCAACATCCATGGCAGCTTCAAAAGCACAACGGCCGTTCATCGATTCGCGTAGAGAGACGCGGTTGGGCCTGCTCGAACGAATGGTTGGGCGAACGCGCTGCTAACTGCCTCAAACCGGCCGCTCATTGAAGCCAAGGTGAGCCACGGCTATGACGTGCCGATCCACAACTCATGAGAGATGTCATCAGACCGCAATGTGGGCTCGTCGATCCGAATGGGTGGCGGGAGAGGGGCACCTTCGGTGACGGCTGTCGGGTGACAGAGAAAGTGAAAATTGTGCCAGGTAAGTGAAAAACTGCTGACACAGATAGTGAAAAGCCTGCACTTAACCAGGCCGGTACGGCTAGGCGAAGTTAGCTCGAACTCCGGCACGATTCGATTGAACGCATGGAACGTGAATAACCGCGTCCGCTACCGAAAGCCAGCGACCACGAGCACCGGGCGCTGGCTTTGGATCGGCGTCTGGAAGTCACCGCCTCAGCTTGCTACAAGCACGGACTCATCTCGATCATTAATCGTCCCAAGCTAACGTAATCAGCGACGGGAAGACCGGTCGCCTCTCGCACTGCATCTGCGGCCAGCGGGAAGCCTGCGCACTCCAATACGATCGCTCCGATCGCTGGATTCGCCTTCATCAGAGACTCCACGGCTGAAACGATATCGCCAGTCACCACTTCCGGGGAGATCACCGGATTCGGCTCAGCGAGCTCACGCCATGTCTCGGAACCTTCAATTCCGCCGACAGCAACACTTATCTCACGCGTTGACCAGCCTGCACCAGCGAAATGTCGCTCTTCCAGCTTCGTGGAATCATAGGTCAGAATCCCCACCACCTTTCCGGCCGGTAGCGTTCGAGCAAGAAGTGGCACCAGCAAGAGACTTGAGAGCGCGAGCGGAACGTTGATGGCGGCTGCCACGTCGTTCTGAAAGGGAGCGCTGAATCCACAGTTTGCGATGATCGCCGACACACCTTCGCTCTCAAGCTGCTTGGCGCAAGCGATGTACGCCTCTTTGATAATCGCGCTCGAAGATCCCACGACCGAATTCGTGGTCGCCCCCGGCACTGTCAGGCGCTTGACCGGGAAGCCGAATGTGCCGGGCGCGCTGAGCGCGCCCGGATGCATCATGGGCCTGTTTTCCAGCTCAAGAATCCCTAAAACTTTTTCTGTCATTTTGCGTTTCACCCAAAAGCCCTCTAAAGGGACCGTCCATCATACTGTTCGAGGGCGGCCCTTAGCGTGCGGCTCGTGCTCGACAGCGACTTCGCACAGCGTCCCCAAATGCTTTGAAAAGAGGCGACGATACATCATCTCGTTGAAACTCCCATTCAGGGTGCCATTGAACGCCCACAACAAACGTGGCTTGCGGCAGTCGCACTGCTTCGATGACACCGTCCTCCGCCTTCGCTTCAATTTCGAGGTCATCCGCAAGATCCCTGATACGCTGAGTGTGAAGAGAATTCACACGTGCCGACGTTCGACCGATGATCTTGGTGAACAGTCCACCACTAGCAAAGTGGATCTCATGTCGGGCGCCATAACGCACGGAAAGATCCTCGGAGTCTGCTGCAACGTGCACGGCGAAGTCTGGGTCCTTATCCATTTGAGTCTGAAGTGTGCCGCCTAAAGCCACGTTCAGCTCCTGCATACCTCGGCAGATCGCTAGTACCGGAATATCTCGTTGAATTGCAAGGGCAACCAATCGCAGGCAGGTCGCGTCGCGGCGCGGATCAAACGGCCCGTCCGAAACGGTATCACTGTCGTACAGCGACGCATCAAGGTTCGATGCGCTTCCCGTCAAGAGAATCCCGTCGAGGGATTCGACTACCCGTTCAGCCAGCGCCTCGCCTGACGCCGGCAGAATAACTGGGACTGCTCCAGCACCAATGGACACCGCTTCGACATACTTATCGTGAACGGTATGCGATGGAAATCCTTCGATTGTCTGGTAGCACGCGGACACCCCAACTAGCGGAAACGTTTCAGACATGTTAGCAATCCTGACAGGTATGTATCGAAAAAAGCAGCTTGGAGGTCACGAGATGAGCAATTCGCGTGGGTAGCGGGTGATCGGCTCATAGCCGTTGTCGGTGACGGCAATCGTTTCGCTCACGCCAAAACCATCGACGAACAGGTAGGTGTGAAACGTCATACCTGGCTCGAAATACCAGTCCGACACAGGAGCCGCCTCAAGATACTCTGCGCCATTGGGGTACAGCATCAGTCCGACCGAATAGAACGTTTTGTAATGGTATTCGCTCACCTTCCCAGTAGCCTCTGCGCCTCGCCGATAAATCGCGTCGGCCGCCCGTACAGACGCATTCGGCCGAACTTGCGCAAGAGCCTCATCTTGAATCTCGAACAACCGCCGAGCGAAGTCGATCTCGTCACGTGACGCCTCGCCCACCTTCAATGGCCGGAAGAATCGTGCGTGATAATTGTGTACATGGGGACACATTTCCAGTTGCACCGTGTCACCGCGCTCCAAGACGCGATCGGTGAACACGCAATGGATCGAATGTGCCGCTTCGCCGGAGGCAATCGGACCCGGCTCAGCACGATCACTTCCAGCGCGAACCATCGCTGCTGCTACCGCGGCGCCAATTTCTCGTTCGCTCGCACCGACGCGTGCGACACCGCGCGCGGCGTCCATTGCTGCCTCAGCAGCGCGACCAGCTCGTCGCATATAGTTCAGCTCCGCCGTGGATTTGATGATGCGGCGACGACGAACCAGGTTGCCTACGTCCTCGATTTGAAGATCTCCGGGCAGCACGGCCTTGAGCGCCTTGAATCGGGAGGCATTGAGTTGCCAAGAGAACATCTCCACGCCTAGGCGCTTTTTGTTGCCTAAAACCGATGCAACCGCCTTCGCCACCAACTGCTCTATGTTGTCGCCATCAGACCAGCGAAAGCTTTTCTCGAAGGCGCAACTTTTCTCAAAATGGTAGATCTCCGCGCGTCGATAGACGATGACGGGCTCGCCCTCCGCCGGCACCACAGCACAATGAAACCCGTTGTACCCCCGAGGCGAGAGATATCCCGTCAGATAGGCGACCGACTCCGGCTCCAGGGCGATCAGTGCGTCTAATTCCTTCTCGCGCATGTCCGCCTGCACATTCGTCACTCGTTGCCGATATTCACTTTCGCTGAAGATTAGATTACGTGGCATTGGATCACTTTAATTAGGTAGGTTGAAGGTATTGATGTGTGCTCTAGCCTGCCTTCTCTCCAGCGCCCGGGGCGACGCGTCGCGCAATTGCCAGCAAAACGATGGACAAGATGATGATTGCGGACGAAGCCGCTGCCATAGTCGGGTCAAGGTCGAAGCGGATACCTTCCCACATACGCATCGGCAAGGTCTTTGCCGAGTCGCTGCTCACGAAAAGCGCGATGATGATGTCGTCGAACGACGTAAGGAACGCGAACAGCGAGGCCGATATGATGCCTGGCCGAATAGCAGGAAGCGTAATTTTGGCGAACGCGACGATGGGGTGGGCACCGAGACTTTGGGCTGCAACCTCGGGTCGAGTGTCAACGCTCTTGAGCGACGCCATCACAAGGATAAGGACGATCGGAACTGCGATTACGGTGTGCGCCAACGTGAGTCCGGTCAATGTCCCGATAAGCCCCAACTTCGCAAACTGAAAATAAATTGCGACTGCGGTTATCAACGTAGGAACAACTGAGGGCGAGACAAGGAAGGCAGTGATCACAGCCTTTCCCGCGAACTTACCTCTCACCAGCGCGATCGCGGCCAAGCTGCCAATCAGCGTGGAGATCACTGCTACCGCGATAGCCACTTGAAGGCTCGTCAACGTTGGCTTGATCCAATCGGCACGTGTGAAATAGTTCTCGTACCATCGTAGCGATAGGCTGGGCGGTGGGAAGTCGAGGTAGGGAGAGGCCGAAAAGCTGATCGGGAGGATGATGAGTATGGGAAGCACGAGGAACGTGACAATGAGAATTCCGGTGATCCATGCAGCCGCTCCTGGCCGGTTTGACAGCTTCGGAGACCGAGCCTTAGGAGCCCAGTTGGAGGTCGACGCGGTGGGAAGACGGCCCATGATCTGGGTCGCGATGCGCAGCAGGTTCGATCGGGAGCGGCCAGCGTTACGAGATCTCCTCGCACTCACCATCACAACTAGGCGGTACAGACCATAAAGAAGGAAGGTCGCGAGCAGGAGAATCACGCACATTGCCGAAGCAGCCTCCCAGTCAGAAAGCTCATTAACGGCGCGCTCGATCAACATGACGAATGTCACATCGTGCGGTCCACCCAACAATGCGGGTGTCACGAAGAATCCCAGCGTCAAGATGAACACCAGTAGAAAGCCGGCGACCATGCCTGATTTTGTCAACGGGACGAAAATCAGAAAAAAAGCAGCAGCGGGCCTCGCCCCCATGCTTTTCGCTGCATCGATGAGCCGCCAGTCAACCTTCTTCATCGCCGACAGCAGCGGGAACACCATCAGCGGTAACATGATGTGCACCGTTCCGACATAGACGGCAAACCTGTTGTAAAGGATGCTCAGGGGCGTTGAGCCGAGTCCACTGTTGAGATACAGGTCATTGACTACACCGTGACGTCCGAGCAGAACCATCCACGCAAAGCTTCGGATAAGTGTGCTTGTCCACAGCGGCAGAACTACGAGCGCAGTGACGATCACGCTCCAACGCTTGCTGAGCCTCGAAATCAGGTAAGCGATCGGATAGCCGACCAAAAGACAGATCAGGGCGACGAAGAAAGACAGTCGAAACGTCTCAAAAAGCACGAGCACGTTGTAGCTGTCGGAGAGCACTCGGACGTAGTGCGTCATCGTCCAATCGCTCTGTCCAAAGCTGATTCGGAGAAGCCGGACGAGGGGCCACCCGTAAACAACGCCAAGAACGAGAATCGCGGGCACCAAAAGCAAGATCGGTGACAGCCGCATAGTCGATCGTGAAACGCCTTTTTGTGAGATGAAACTCGACATGTCTTTCAGATCCTATGGAATTGCGTTGCCCTTTGCGGATTACTGGCGGATCCAGTTGTTCCACATGTCGGTGTTGCGTTCGAGGTTCGTTCTACCTTGACTGCGTTGTGCCCACCACTCCGCGTTGAGCTTGAATTGCAGCTTCAGATTGTCGGGATGGGTCGGAAGCTGGCGAGCAATCTCAGCCGGCAGCAAGTCAAGTGAGCGTCGATTGGGAGGCCCGTAGGGAACCGCACGACAAAGTGCTGCAAGCGGCTCTGCTCGCGAAGCGAATTCGATGAATTTCAGTGCGTTCTCGCGGTTCTTCGCGCCCTTCGGGATAGTCCAGAAGTCCGCGGTTAGTTCGCCCTGGTTGAAGTCGTAGTCAACCGGCGCACCCTGCTCTTTCAGTTGCACGATTCGGCCCTGTGACGCGAAGCCGATATCGGCTTCTCCACTGACGAGCGATTGAGGGACCATAGTGCCGCTGGTCGCCCACTTCAGCACCGAGGGACGAATTTTCGACAGGCTGCGGTACGACCGCTCAAGATCGAGCGGATAGAGTTTGTCGGTAGACACGCCGTCGGCGAGAAGCGCAAGCTCGTTCGGACGGACGACGTAGCTGCCTGCGGGAAGGATGCGTGAACCTGGGAAGGTCTTTGCATCCCAAACTTCTGCCCAGGAACGTGGGTGATGCTCCTTGGTGAATTTCTTCGTGTTATACGCGATAACATATGAGTAGCTGATCGTCGCTACGCCGTAAGGGTGCATGGAGCCCGGAAGAAGCTCGCTCATCACTTCTTTGTTCAGCGCGCTGTAGTCGACCTTTTCCAGCAGATTCGACTCCGACATCGTGAGCATGTCACCGGGCACCGCCTCAATCACGTCCCAGTCAACCGATCCGCTCATCACCATTGCACGGACCTTAGCCAAGCTCGGGCCCGTCGCCTCGATCACTTTGATCCCAGTTTGCTTTTCGAAGGGCTTGAATAAGGCTTCGCGCTGGGCGTCCTGGAACGTGCCACCCCATGAGGCGACTGTGACGGTGCCAGCGTCCTTTGCAAAAGCCCGGCTACTACCAAGGCCAACTGCCAGCGGCGCGGCTGCACATCCCGCTATAAATTCTCGTCGATTCATTTTCGAGTCTCCATTTGAACGCCTGACCGCAGCGGTTTGCTTTTATTAGCGGTCCGTCGCGAACACCATGGTGTCCGTCACTTTCCACGAAACTTGAGTGCGATCACCCATAACCGGATGTCGCGTGTTTTTTAGATTGTTCAGCTTCACCATGAGCGTTTCTGAGCTCTCGGTCTTGATGCTGTAAGTGACTGCATCGCCTGCATAGGTAGACTCGACAATCTGACCAAACGCATGATTGTCATCACGGGTTGCGGCATCGAAAGCGAACCTCTCCGGGCGGATAACGACCGAAACGGTGGAACCAACCGGCGCATCTGTAGGTTGCCCCGACAATTCCATGCCACCCTTCGTCCTGACACGACATCCTGTTTGAGTAAGCGATGTGACGACGCCTTCGAGCTTTGTGGAATGGCCAATGAAGTCCGCGACAAACAGAGAGTTCGGTTTTTCGTAAAGCATCTCCGGCGTGTCCAGTTGCACGACTTCGCCGTTGTTCATTACCGCAATGCGATCCGACACTGCCAGCGCCTCCTCCTGGTCGTGTGTCACCATTACAGTCGTCACACCGAGTTTTCGCTGCAGGTTCTTCAGTTCGTTCTGCATGCTCTCTCGAAGCTTTCGATCAAGGGCGCTGAGTGGCTCATCGAGAAGAAGAACGGGTGGATCGAAAATAATCGCTCGTGCTAGCGCGACACGTTGCTGTTGACCGCCGCTTAACTGATTCGGGAGGCGGTCGGCAAATGCAGAGAGGTGCACGAGTTCGAGTGCACTGCGGACCTTCGTAGCAATCGCGGCTTCCTTCACCCCCCGCATGCGTAGCGGAAAAGCGAGGTTATCCTCGACAGACAGGTGTGGGAACAGAGCGAGATGCTGAAAGACGACGCCGATATTGCGCTTATGCGGCGGCAACATGTCGACGCGGCGCCCTTCGATGTACACCTCCCCCGATGTCACATCCGTGAATCCGGCGATCGCCATCATCGTGGTCGTCTTGCCTGATCCACTGGGTCCCAGAAGGGTAAGAAACTCCCCAGGGGCGATGTCAATGGAGACGTTCTTGAGGGCGGGAAAATTCTCGTAGAACTTTGAGATCCCGCAGAGGCGAACCCCTTGATTCGTCATTCCGGGCGATTCCGCCGCTGACCGTGGCTGGACCAGCGTATCCGCGGGGGGCTGAGCGACCATCATTAAGTGCCTCCAAAAGATTCTAATTCGTGCCAATACGCACCGGCGCGAGGGCTCCCGCAGCGCGGCCGTCGTCGCCTCGACGAACAGCCCAAGGCGAGTTTCGCTGCATCCCGCGCTCAGTTGCATTGAATTCAATTGATACCCCGAAAAACTGCGCGGATGCTCGTCTACGGAGCTAAGATTACCTGTCGGCAGGGCCCCTGGAATGAGGCCAAAATCAACAGTTGAATTTTTTTTGTGTATCATGGAACTTGAAACGAACGATACGGAACCGCCGTTGCGCGCCATCCGCGCCTTCGAGGCCTTTGCCGAGCGTGGTTCAATCGCAGGAGCTGCGGCTGAGCTTAATGTCACGCCCTCGGCGGTTAGCCATCAGCTACATGTGCTGGAGACCCACATGCAGACTGCGCTAACTGTGCGCAAGGGCCGCGCCCTATATCTCACCGACGAGGGTCGCGATTATTACCGGTCAATTCACAGTGCATTCACCGTTCTGCGGACGGCTACCCGTCAAGCGCAAGAGCGTTCAATGCTGACCCAATTGACCATCGGGGTGACCGGCATTTTTGGAAGCAACTGGCTGTTGCCGCGAATAGGCCGATTTACCGATGCGCATCGGGACATAGGTATCAGCGTCGTATATTCGATGCACGGCAGTTACCCAAGCGATTCGACAGATCTATCGATTCGCATGGGAACGGGACGCTGGCCCGGGTACCAAGCCACCCGCTTGCTCTCCGGCGTGCTAGTGCCCGCATGTACACCGGCCTTCGCGCGAAGGTACGGTCCGTTCCGTCATGCCCGCGACATTGCTCAGGCGCCGTTAGTACATGATGGGAATCGAGCGCGATGGGCTGCGTGGTTCGCGCATGCGGGCGTACGAACTGATCGCCTGACAGGCCCACTGCTCGAAGACGGCCAATTAACACTGGCAGCGGTTCGGGCTGAACTCGGCTTTGGACTCATGCGCGCGAAGATTATTGAGCGAGAGCTGGCGGAAGGCGTACTGGTCGCGCCGCTCGATCTGACGCTCGACATCGGTCTGGATTATTACCTTTGCGTTCGCGAGGACATGCCAACAGGGGACGCAGTTGCAAAGTTGAGCAAATGGCTCTTGTCTGAAGTACGCCAATCCGGCTGAGTCGCGAATAACTCCCCTCGCATGGATGTCATGAACAGAAACGCTCTCGCAGGTAGGGCGTTTTGACGACGTAGCCGGTTCCCTGAGAGGTACATTGCAAGCTGAGCGGCCGGTTACCGAGCGGAACCGACGGCTGAATGTCTGTGCGATGGTCCCAGCGAATGACCCTTCACAGCCGACTACAGCCTTAATCGGTCTTCCCGGATATTCTCGGAGTACCTCTATTTTGCTTCACGGCAGCCCCGACGTATATGTGACGGAGCCGCTCCCAAAGTGAGCCGTGAGAACCTGCCGCCGTACATCGCGGCCTTCGGCGGCTATCGACAGGTGGACCCAAGTGCCCTCGAAAATTAGTTGCTCGAAGGGTATCGACGCGTCGGCATCGATGGCGCGGCACACCTGCAACGGGGAGCCGAAGCCGGGGCAAATGAAGTCGGCAGCGCGCCCGCTCATGTGGTCGCTCGTCGCGGACCCGCCGACAAGACGGTTGACACCGGGCGCGCGGTAGGCCGACGAGATGAGCATCGGTCTGCCGTGGAGCAGCGTGCGCACGAGTTCGAGCACATCGGCCAGCCGCACAAGGTTGTCGAGTTCCGCGGGGCCGGGTTGATTCGAGATGCCGTGCCGAGTGGCCGTCTCGGACTGTATAAGCTCGTCGAGCGAGAAGTGCGGGGATAGCCTCATGGCCGCTTGCTCCGACGCACGAGCACCGAATCGGCAAACCAGAACGTAAGCACGCCAGCGAAGATCGCGGCATCGTCATCATCCCACACGATGGCAACCAGCGACGTGACAGTGGCGCTCGTCGGGCCCGCCGCCTGTATGACTGCATCGCGAATCACGATGAGCTTGAAGGCGACGTAAAGCAGCAGCATCAGGTACGTTGCAACCGGGCGCACGCTGAGATTGAGCGCATCGGCCCACCGCACGCCGGTCAGGTGCGACTGTGCGATCACCATCGACTCAGCCCTCGCCTGCTCAACCGCAAGCCGCCCGTCCGCCTCAACGTTCTCAGCGCCGAGCTTCGCGATGTCGAGCCGCGCCGCGAGTTCGGCGCGCACTTCCTCAAGATGCAGTTCCGCGAGCCGCACGGCGTTATCTTTCTGCTGCCCGCTGGCCCATGCACCCAGCATCTCGGGGAACAGCCGCAGCACACCGCCTCCTACTGCGCCGAGCAGCGCAAAGACGGTCGAATGCATGGCTTTACTCCTGCGGAGGAAGGATAGGCGGGTCTGGTGGGGGCGATGCCGTGACGGGAATGAATTCGTATGCAGTCTGCGGAGGTGCAAGCGGAACATCAGGCCACTCGATGTCCTTCGGGTAGCCTGGCTGATTCGGCACGTCCAGCACCTTCTGCCTGATGTCCTGCAGGAGTTGCACGCGGGCCTCATCCCCCTTGTTCTGTGCCTCCTCAATCTCGTGATTGAACTGCATGAGCATCGATTCGATGATCGCCTGCGCGTCCTTCTTTAGACCGTCCTCTTCGAACTGCGCGCGATACTTCTCGCACAGCGCTGGCAGTTCATCTGGCGTCGGCTGCGGCGCATCGAGGGTCCACGACATGATCGATGAATCGGCGTCCTGCTTTCCGTCGATGCCCACATGGTAGGAGAGAAAATAGTTTTCGCGCGTCGAGCCGGGGTACGCCTGCGAGAGCGCGAAGGCCAGAAGGTTGATGTCGATCATTGCTGTGCCTCCGCAGGCAGTTCAGGCCAGTCAACGTCGAACGGAAACCCGCTTTGCAGAGGGAGATCGCGCAGCGCCTTGCGATATGCCTTGAGCGCCGTCACCTTCGCAGCGTCCTCGGCTTCCATCGCCCGCGTCAAGAAGCTGTCGGACTGATCGAGACGTGCATTGCGCTCCCAGCGAACGTCGCGCGCGCAAACGGTTGCCTTTGCGGTGTTCACATGCGGCGCGACGGCCTGCATCAATTCGGGGAGCGAAGGCTCGGGCACGCCGTCGATAGTCCACTGCGCAATAAATGCGCTCGACAACTGCACGTTCGTTTGAGGCTCGACCATGTGCGCAACATAGAAGTCGCGCCCATGAACCGCGTTCGGGTAGAGGATCGAGATCGCTGCAATCAATTCGTCGTGCGTCATCCACTGCTCGCGCGGCACTCCCTCTCCCGCCTTCTGCCTTGTGAGCGCGTCCGATTGTTGTTTCGTGACCGTAGCCATGTACCCCTCCGTTATTGATTTCGCAGAACGATGCCGCGCGCCCACGTTTCCCACACCGCACCGCGCAGACCGACCATCACCCACGGGCCGGGACAGGTGACCTCGCCGTGACCGCTTGAGCCCTGCACGATGCGCCCGAATTCCGCGAGTCCGCTATCGTGCTGACACTGCGCGTGCCTCGTCGCAAAGCTGCCCCCCAGACCGTTGATGCGATTGTTGATATCACCGATCACGTTCGATAGCCAGTTCCCCGCCCACGGCATGTAGAGATTCCCATCGCTCACCCACGCAGCGCCCCAACGCATCCGGTATTCGCCCATGCTATTCAGGCTTCCGCCATCGTCAATATCAGCGATGACTGCGTTATAGGCATGATTGATCCATTGCATCCCGCCGCCAGCGGGTCGGCCTCGCAAGCGAAACCACGTGCCATCCTGCGAGCGCAATTCAAGTTCGCCATAGCCCGTACCCGTCGCGCCTAGCGGCATTCCACCAAGCGAGCATCGATATCCGGTATTGATCGATTCGCGCGCCGAAAATGTACCGTTATCGGAACAGTTCATGGTCACTATACTTCGAGCGGAATTAATCCATTCCAGCCCACCGATACCCGACGCGTTATACGAATAACGCATTAACGTACTACGGTCATTCGCCCATCCGGAAAACATAGAGAGGCCATGCGAATGAAGCGCGTCAAAGTCGTTGCGAATGAACTGGAGTTCACCGTACATCTGATCGCCGACCCGGTTTACCTTGCCAGCAAGGCCGTTATTTGCGGCGTTCACTGCGTTGCGAAGGTCCAGCAGTGGATCGTCAAGCGGGCCGATATCAACCCAGCTTGTATTGTCGTTTCGACGGCGCATCAACCGGCCGCTCGCCGTGTTGCCCCACCACATGCCGGGGTAGAGTTCGGCCGGTTCGGTCGGCCCTGCGTTGTCGCCAATGAGCGCGAGGATGATCGCGTTCAACTGGATGCGCATGTCGAGGCCGGTCGGATGCGCGGGGACCTGATAGTTGTCTACCTGAGCCATGACTATTCCTTCGGAGCGTTATCGACTTCGAGTTGCGCGCGCTGCGCAGTGAGTTGTAGATTTTTCCCACACATCTTCGAGTACCCGATACCCTGTAGGCCTATGTGCTCGTATCCATAGCCGCGCGCAATCCAGTCGCAGGTCTTTTCAACCCACGCGCCAGAGGCGTTATGGAAGAAGATCGAGAACCCTTCAGGGCTCTGGTTCGTGATGCCCCACGCGTCGCCTGACTGCAGCCCTTGCGCAATGATGTTGATCGCAGGTGTCTCCTTGAACGGTACAGCGAAGCGAATGTAAAGGCCGGTGTCCGGCACGACGATATTGTTCTGCGATTCGAGCCGGTCTGGGACGTCAATGGTCACGCCAAGCTCAACGATGCCGATGCCCCACGTTCTATCTGGAACGTGCAACGCGAGCGCAAACTGCGCAGAGCGAAATGTCAGGTCGGCCACAACGAGACGTGACCACGGACTCCAGTCCTCGGCCTCGGCAATCGCCGGATCGACGTTCGTGAGCCGCGCCATCACCTGCCCGCCGCCTTCGTCAACCTTCAGGCCATCGACGTCAAGGCGCGCATCCCAATCGGGCCACCGGTCCACCGTATCGAACAGGCCGTAGAGCGCGCCCTCGATGACCGAGAGGCAGCGCACCGTGAACACCTTGCCCATGTCAATCGCAGGCGAGGGCGAGAAGTAGTAAGCGGCCTCGGTCGATACCGCATAGCCTTCGTCGTCAGTGGCAAGGTGCAGCGCGCCGTATCGAACGAACGTGTTGACGTGCGCGCCGGGGAACTCGGGATGCTGATACCGCTCGGCCACGAGGACGAAGTCGCGCAGCGGTCCCGTTGTGCTGATCACATAGGCCGCGTTCGCAGAGAACTTGCCCGAGGAGTTGACGAACTTCCCGAGATACGTGCCGCGCAGCAGGGGAGAGAAGCCATTCGACTGCCCGCCTGCGAACCGCGTCAGTTCGCGCGCCTCCTCCCACGTGACCTCTGTCGTGAGCCGGTTCGAATAGCGGATGACGACCTGACCGCCAACCAGCACGTCAAGATTCTCTGCAGGCCTCCATCGCAGGTTTGCAGAGTCGTTCAGCATGTCGAGCGCGAACTCCTGCACGTCCTCAGGAGGCCGGTTCAGCGCGACGATCTCAACCGTTATCGAGGCCCATCCGCTGCTCACGCCGAGCGCATTGATCGCGCGCACGTTGAAGAACCACATGCCGGGATTCATCGGCTGAACGTCGATGCTCGACATGAACGAATCGACAAACGTAGGCGAGTTGTCGCGAAACTGATAGCTGAGTTGGTAACGCACAGCGCCGATTGGCGCGAGCCATGAAAACGTTGCGCGCGCACCTACGACAACCGGGCTGATGAGATAAAGACTCTCGGTGATGCGCAGCTCGGTTGGCACGCCGATATGCCACGGATTGAGCACGCCGGTAGGAATAGGCTCAAGACGGAGGCCCTGTTCGATTGCGGCGAACTTGTCAGGCCGGTAGGCCACGCCCTGAATCTCGACGTTTCCTTCCTCATCCTCGACAACCGAGATGCAACGCCACTGCTCGTTCTGCGCGTTGCTCGCAGAGATAGACCAGATTCCCATGCGCGCGGGAACCATACGGAACGTGCCGTTGATCAGGATGCCGTCAGTAGACCTGCCGGGATTGTGAACCGGCACGCGCTGCAGCGTGCCATCAGGCAGGAGCACCGAGAGCGTATAGCTGACAAACGGATCGAACGTAACGGCCTCGTCAATCTGAATCCAGTTGTCTGTTGCGGCGAGAATGCGCCCGCCCATGCGAAAACCTGCCCGCACAGGATCAGTCGTGAGAAAGATGTCGCCGGGGCGCGCGAATGCCGCGTTGATGCCTGTCTTGAATGAGACCGTCTCGGATAGCATCTGCTCCGTCAGGAGCATCCATCGACCGACGCGGCTAGCCTGACCTCGCGAAGTGCATCCGAGCGCGTTGACCTGAACTTCCCGCACGCCCCAGCGATTCACGGCGTCGCGGTCCTCAACATACTCGATCTCCTGCGCGTACCGGTTCGACGGATTGCTCCACGTCACGAGCGCGACCGTGTGCCTCTGGTTGAGCGGTGTGCCACGGTAGGTAAAGCGCCCGTCGACGACGTTCGCAGGGTTATAGGTCGCGACGGGTTCTCCCGGCATATCCGCAATGACCGTCATGAGGCCTGCGGACCAGAAGATCATCCCGTTAAACACCGATGCAAAGTTCTGCAGCAGCGTTATCGCATCCTCGCGCGTCTGGATGTAGACATTGCAGGTGAATCGAGGCTCGACGCCTCCGAAGCCGTTCGGCACGATGCCGTCGCAATATTGCGCAATCGCATAAAGCGACCACTTGTCGACCATAGCGGGAGAGATATAGTCGCCAAGGCCGACGCGCGCCGAGGTGATGAGGTCGTAGACCACCCATGCCGGGTTATCGGTCCATGCAATCTTGAACGTGCCATCCCACACGCCGTAATACGCGCGCGTCTCCGGGTCGTAGTTCGACGGCACCTGTATGCGGCGCATCCTGATATCAAACGCCAGCTTCGGGATTTGCCGGAACGTCGAGGCGTCAACCTGCACACCGCAGATTGAGGAGTGCGGATACATCAGGTTGGAATTGATAACCTCGGTCATCGTCTCCCACTGAAACGAGTTCACGAGATAGACGGTGTTGGAGTCGGGCGTCAGACGGCGCACGCGTACATCGTAGGAGGTGCGCCCCTGGCCGAAGCGGGAGGACAGATTGATCAGGTAGGAGCGCTGATAGCGGCTGGTCGTCTTGCCCTGCACCGTGTCCACGATCATCTGCTGGAAGCCTCCGCCGTCTACCTGGACATCGACAGCAAGCTGCACCTCCGTACCGGACACGTCGCCAGTGCCTGTGTCCGTAGAGGACAGGGACGGGAAGCCGATAGTGACGCGCACGGCGTCGATGTTGGGGTTGACAATGCCGCGCACAACCGGTCCGCTCACCGTGACCGTGACGCCAACAGAGGTCTCGGACTCCGTTGAGGAGAAGCCGTTGATCGGAGCTTGCCACGGCTGGCCGTCGCGCCATTCGACTGCAGCGCCGACGAAGTTCCATGAGCCGTCAGGGTTCTGAAGCGGCGTGTCCTCGATAAAGATGCCGCGAGGACCGCCGACAATGCCCTCTGTCTCTCCCTCACAGATGAGGTTGATGACGCGCGCGTACTGGATCGAGCGCAGCGAGTCGGGCGACTCCTGCGGAGAACGCGAGCCACCTCCGCCCCCGCCGCCCTTGCCGCCGCCACCCCCGCCGCCGGCGCCGATAACGGGAACTAGGCTGCGGGTGTCCATCGCTTACACCATGATCTCGTTATTTGTGGAGAAGCCCACGCTGATAACCTGCGAGCCGACGCGCATGCGGCCGTAGCCGAGCGGAACAGGCCCGCCCTGCCCCATCGTGTTTACGGCGCCGTCGAAGGCAAGCGACGGCTCGTTGTCTGCGCGTTCCGGCGTCGCCGTAGCAGCAGGACGCGGCGAGAGGAGTTGCGCGATGCCAGAAAGCGCGAGCGCCGCCCCCAGGCTCATGACTGCAGCGCTTGCGATGGGCAGAAAGAAGCCGATTGCGATAAGGGCGATGCCCGCGAGTATCTTTCCGAACGCGCCAGCGCCATGCACAAGTGGCACGATGGCGAGCGTGCCCTTCGACTGCGGGAAGTCGAGGTCGTGCTCGTCATAGTCCTGCTCGTCGCCGCGCACGAGGAAGTGCCTCGTCGCGTTCTCCTGAAAGTACCTTCGCAGGCCGGGGAGTTGCACCATCAACGCGTGAATGGCCTCGCGCGGGCTATGCACGTCGAGCGTCCATTGCTCTCCGAACAGGCGGCGCAGGCTCCCGTAAAACCTCACCGTAACCATGTGCTAGTCCCTCTCGATGAAACTACGGTGGCGAAGGATCGCAGTCGTGCGACGCTGGTAGAAGCCATCGAACACAGCACGACACGAGAGCTGATCAATCAGGTGATGGAGGATGACGTTGCTACCGACATACACTGCGGCGTGGTTGTCGCGTGGCGTGCGTATGCGCATGAGCAACACGTCATGCAAACGAAGCAGGCGCAGCGCAGGAGCGTCAAGCGCTCCCTCGTGGATCGCGGTGAACCCCTCGCGCGCGAAGTTATCGCGATAGAGGTCCGGCCCATCTGTGCGCTCCCACCAGCCCCACAAACGCGGGTAGTCGTTGAGCGCGATGCCGAGTTCGGTGAAGTAGTAGTCGCGCACGATGCCGTAGCAGTCATGGACGCCATGCACGAACTTGCGACCGATAAGCGGCGCGACATACGGCGCCGCGCTGTTGATCGTGAAGGAACCCTCCGGGTGGTTGACGATGATCCACGGCAGGCCCGAGCGCGCCATGCTCTCCCTGTCGGCAGCGCTCGGTGTCGGCGGCTCGAACACATGCGAATGCGCATACGCAACCGGTTGCCCGAAGTCTTCGGCCTGCGCGGCGTCCTTCGGGTCAATGACAAACTGATCCTTCGCGCGCGCTAGGTTCCTGCACGGCACGTACTGAAGCGCGCCGTCGCGCTTCTCAATGACAATGCCGCAACACTCGCGCGGCGCTTCAGCATCGGCGTGAATCCTGATCAAAGGAATGACCGTAGAGAAGTCGCGCGTCATCTGTATGCTCCTGCGCCGGGGAACGCGCCGAAGGGAAGCCACGCATGAACGCCGAAATGGGCCTTGCAATCCGCGAGGCTCTTGTCGCAGGTGTCGCCTGCGTTGATCGCTGGGCCTGCATATCCGCAGCCGTCGCCGCGATACTTCCACGGACACGCGTTGCGGATCACCTGCCTGCGCGGCAGTTGCACACCCTCCACGTCGAAGGCCGTCGCGAGTTCGAACTCGATGACCTCCATGTCCTCACGCGTTTTGCAGTTGATGAAAAACACATCGTCAGGAAAGGCCTCGTTCGGGTCCGCGCTCGGATTGCCTGCAGGGAAGTTCACGGCATCGAGGTATCGCGCGAGCGTGCGCCTGCGGATCACCTTCGCGCCTACCATGTCGTCGTACGTGCGGCACATCGCGGAGATGATCGACGTGATGTTCGACACCGCGAGCGTCGGGCGCGGCAGCGTGCCTTGCGACTTCCACTCGAAGCCTGTCGCCTGCACCGGGAAGCGCTGATAGACGGCGCCCTGCCAGATAACGTCTCCGTCGATCTTGTTCGTGCCTGCATGGAAGCGAACAATCGGGGCACCGAACTGCGAGATGTCGAGAACGTATAGCTCAATCACCGCGCCGGGTCGCAACTCCTGCGCGGCTCCTCGGATATTCATGGGGCCTCCGCTACGCGTGCTGCTGCACGAAGCGGGCGCTGACTGTCATTGCGCGCGCGCCGTCCGCAAGCGTCTCGCCATACGTCCACGACCAGTCCGGGCAGATAACGTCAAGCACCTTTGACGTGCGCGGAGGCGTCCAGTTGAAAATATCGACGCCGTTTCGCTCAGAGAGGAAAGCGAGGATTGCATCAGCGTCAACCTTCTTCCGGTTGGCGAATTCGAGGTTCCATTCCTGATCCTGCGTGTTGAGGCCTGCAGGCCTGCGCTGGGTATAACCATCGCCGAACTGCGTTTCGATCACGCGCGGTTCGAGAGAAGCATTCGCAGCCGTCGGGCACCAGTAGAAAATCGCGCCGACCGCGTGCGGCGCAACCTCGGCGAATAGCCTGCGCCAGTCCTCGTCAGTCGTGATCCTGCGGGGCGATCCCTGCTCGTTGAGCAGCCAGTAATAGTTGATCATGATGCGAGCAGGCCTCCGTTTCGCTTCTCGGTCGCGATGACCTGACGCGCAACCATTGCCATGCGCTTGCCGAGTTCGATCGCCTGCGCGGTGTCGCCCTCGACATCCGTTCCGCCTGTCTGCGTGTTGATCGTGATTGAGACATTCATCGGCGTGTCGCCGCCGCCATCGCGCACGATGCGCCCCGGCGCGCTCGGCACGAAGAACTCGGATGCGAAGGGGGATTCGTTCACGCGATAGAACTGCCCCGGATAGGTCGGGCCGCCGACCGCGCGATTGCCACCGAAGGAGAGCGCGCCTGTGTCGCCTGTGCCGATGTCTGCGCTTGAACCGAAGAAGCCGCCAAAGATGCCGCCCATGCCACCGCCGAAGCCGCCAGAAATGCCCCTGAATAGCGGCTCAATCACGTTCTTGTAAAGGAGCATCTTGGCAATGTCGCGCAGGATCGAAGCGGCCATTTCGCCAAATGACTTCTTCGCGTCGCCCGCGCCGCTGATGAAGTCGATGAACGTGTCGGACGCCTGCTTGCCCCAACCGAGCATCGCATCCTTCATCTCGTCAGCCAGCTTCCGCATCGGGTCAATGGCGTTGAAGGTTTTGTCCTTCAGCGCGTCGATAGCCGCGCCGAGTTCGCCTGCCGATAGATGCCCAGCGAGGTTTGCCTCGACAAGCCGCTGCACGGTGCGCACGTAGTCGCGCGTCGGGTCGAGCGCATCCTTCGTCGCGTTGGCGAAGTCGAGGAGCCCCTTCTTGCGCTCCTCGTATGCCGCGCGGCCTTGCTCCCATTGGGCAACTTCCTGTTCGAGTTCATAGACCGCTGCACGCTGTGCCTGAGCGAGATCGAGTGTCGCCTGCTTTTGCGCAGTCAGTTGCGCGACCTGATCCTGAGAGAACTTCGAGAGGCGCGGGTCAGCCAGCAGCAATGCCATCTCATCGCCGTTCGCCTGCGTGCGCCTGAACTCCTCCTGCAGCGACTTGAGCATCTGCGCAAACTCATCGACGCCCGCCTTTTCGACCCTGCCTGCGCGCGCTGCCTTGTTGAGTGCATCGTTGAAACTCAGCACCTTCTTTCCGGCGTCAGCGGCCTCATTGCCGAGGTCTTTCTCTGGCTGGCCCCGGTTGCGCTTGAATTCGTCGCGACGCTTCGTGACGTTCGCCATCGCGTCAGCAGTGGCATCAAGGCCCCGGCGCAACTCCTCAGTCATCTCCGCATTCTTCTTCGCATTCTCCGCAAGCTGCTCCGCAGACAGTTTCCCTATCTGCGTCGTCCCCTTCATGATGTTGAACCACTGCTTGCCTGCCTGCACGAGACCGCCTGCGCCGATCATTGCCTTTGCGGCAAGCGCAGCAGCATCACCGATGGCTTCGATGATCGTGATAAGCGAGCCGCCAGTCTGGATAGATTCGATCATCCAGCTAACGACTTCCTGCAGGGACGGCAGCAACTCCGCGGCAAGTTGCCGCTTCATTGCGTCGCCTGCTTCACGCAGTTTCGTCAGCTCGGTTGTGAACTCTGCAGCAGCCTTCGCAGCCTGAGTGGACACGACAAGGCCGAGCGCTTCCGCCTCGTTCTTCGCATCCTCGAAACCCTGACGCCCCTTGTTGAGCATCGGGATAAGTTCGTCGCCTGCGCGACCGAAGATTGCGCGCGCAACGGCTACCTTGTCTGCGCCGTCCGCGAATCCCGACATCGCCTCTGCAATATCAGCCATCGCCTGTGCCGGGCCTTTCCGGCGCAGGTCGTCGATGCTCAGGCCGATTGCGCGGAACGCCTGCGCCTGCGTCGAAGCAGGGTTCTGTCCGTCCACCATCGCCTTCGCCATTTGCCGCATCGAGGTCGTAAGCGTCTCGACCGACACGTTTGACGTCTTGGCCTGATATTGCAGAACCGACATCGCCTCTGCGGTCGTGCCGTAGCGCTCCGCAAGCTTGCCCAGCGCATCGGTTTGATCGAGAGCGGCCTGCATCGATGACGCGAAACTACGCGCGAGGCTCATCGCCATGCTCGCGCCCATCGTTATGCCGATTGCCCGCGTCGCGTTCTGAATGCTCTTGAGTGACGAAGAGATAACGTCATTCGCCTTCTTCATGTCACCACGAAGGCGCGCGACATCCGCTACAAGGTCAAATACGAGACTGCCCGCACTTGCCATTTCAGTTCCCCCAGGCTGCTATCTCATCCTCGACATCAATCAACTCAGGCACGTCATCGCGCCTTGGATCTGGAGGAGAAAGCAACAACGCCCAGCAAAAGAGTTCATGCGAATCCATGCGACCCCGCACCTCGCCCGCTGTCATGCCGAGCTGCTGGGCGACTGCGAACACGAGGCGAGTGACGGGGTTGCTCAGTTTTTTGCTACGGCCTCCCTGTTCAGGCCGCACACACGCACAACGGAGGAGCGCAGGTCGAGCCAGTCACCAAAGCACTGGCCGGGGAGGTTCGCGAGCAGGCCAGCGGTAAAGCGCTCGCCCTTCTCGCCGCGTGCGCATTCGGCAACGAGTTCGCGATACGGGGCCTCGTCGTCCTTCCCGTTGACCTGATTGCCAAACACCTTCTCGATAACGTGCGGCGGCGGCGACGTCATCGTGACGATGCCGAAATTGCGCGTCGGCACCTTCTCGGAGAGAGGCGCAGGGATTTCGAAGAGGATTGGAGGTTTAGCCAAGTCGTTCATTTAGGCGCTCACGGTGATCTGCTGCGAGTAGAGGGCATCGCGGTTCTGACCCGCAACGCTCGGAATGACGCTGACCGTATAGGTGCCTGCAGCGGTGTACGTATGCGAGGCCGTGGTGTCGGTGATCGTTTCCGCAGCGCTGCCGTCATTCCAGAGCACGCTGAACGACTCCGCGCTGCCTTCCGTCTCCGTGACCGTCAGCGTCACGTCATGCGGAACCGAGCCTGATGTCGGCACAACGCTCACGCTGGCCTCGTATGCAGGCCTCACCGAGATCGAGCCTGCTGAAATCGGCGTCAGCGTGACGCCATCGACGCGCGGCGCGACGGTCGGGTAGTACAGGCCCGCCTCCTCGTAGGTGTGCGTCGCCGTTAGCTCGGCAATCTGCTGAATGGTCGAGCCATCTCCCCAGTTGACGTTGAAGTGTTCAGCGGGGCCGTTCGTCTCATCAATCGTGAGCGCCACATCGAGCGGCGCGTCGCCCGTCGAAGGATCGATGCGCGCCTCGGCGCTATACGGCAGGCGCTGTACCGTCACGGTGTTTTGCGCAGCGAACGGAGCCGTCTCGTATCCGGCAATCACGGCAACAACGGAAGGCCTGAACTGGCCCGCGCTGGTGTAGGCGTGCGTTGCCTGATGGTTGTTGGTCGTCTGGACCGCAGAGCCGTCCTTCCAGTCGATCTTGAACTGCGAGGCCTGCCCGCCTGCTTCGTTGAGCGTCAGCGTCACGTCGAGCGGCACGTTACCCGAGGTCGGCACGACTACAGGGATGAGCACATAGTCGAGCGTCTGATCGCCGGGTGGCATCGTGAGGACATCGGGGCCGGTGATTTTCAGCGTCGCTGAACCCTGAATCGCCTGATCGACGCCGCCGCTCTCGTTAATGCTCTGCACGATCACCGGGACCGTCCGCACGGCCTTGTTCCGGTAAATGATTTCGAGCATGCGTTCCATACCGTCTTTCTGCGCCTCTCGCAGCGCCTGATAGGCGGGGTCGGTCGCATTGATAAAGAAGTCGAACGTGAGCGTGCCGGGGTCGCTGAAGCCTGCGAGGAACGACTGTTCGTCGTCGCAAAGCGTGGTCACGTTGATCTCGGCCGCTGCGGTCTGATTGATCTGGTAGGAGACCACGCAGAGGTCCGTAAACGCGCGCATGATGAACGCAGCAGTCGGGTTGAAGTCGCCGGGTTCGCGGGAGGTGTCCGAATTCGCGAGCGTCGCAGCACGCGAGTTGATGTCGATGCCCTGCACCACCCAGGAGCGATTGTCGATGCTTGCGAAGCCGGTGCCGATGATGTAGACCGGCGCGCCTTCACGCAGCGCAGACACATCGCTAAAGATCGCCGTCGCCGGGGCCGACTTCGAGAGGCTGGTAATAAATCCCGTTGCCGCAGCAGGTGCGTTGGGGTTCTCAAGCATAAACTTCGTCTTTTGCGCGCTGATTGCCTTCTTCACGATTGCACCTCTTCCGGTTGGGACCACGTTGAAACGACGACACTCACGCGATGAATTCGCGTGTCCGGTTCAAAAAGGTTCTGACTGTTCTTGATGATTGGATCGCCGTCGCAGCCGTCAACGATGTCTGCGATGCGTTGCATGACTTCGAGCGCGTCGCCATAGGTGCGCGCGTAGGAGTCGATCTGATAGTCGAGTTGCGTTGCCTTCGCATCGCCACAAAGCGTGAGGCTCGGCGTGCCGCTGACCAGCGAGAGAATCACGTATGGCTCGCGTGCCTCCATTGGCGCGAGCATCAGAAACACCTTGCCGGGGAGCGCAGGCTCGACCAGCCTGAACAGTTGTGCCTCGTTCACGGTGCGCCTCCCTCTTTCAGAATGGGCGATACGTCACGCCGTTTCGCTTGCAATAAGCCTCCATGCGCTTGCGCAGTGTTCTCGCGAAGCGCTCGGTCGCAACGGCGGTTTTGGCATTGACTGCAGGTCGCAGGAAGGGGCGCGCGATCATGCGCGAAGTGCCAAACTCCAGAAAGCGCGCATAGAAGGCATCGTCTCCAAACGGTTTCAATACGGGCGTGCCAGATGTCCCGCGCATCGTTCGCTTGCCCTTCTGCCTCGGCCTGCGAATCTTGATGTCCACGCGCGCCGCGAATTTGGTGCGGCGGTTGCGCCCGCGCACGAGGGCTCTTTCGAGCGTGCCGGTGTACCTGACTGAAGTTCCGAAGTTGCGGCGCACGTTCTCGCGCGCCTGCTCCAGAATCGGAAACGCGGCACCCATCAGCGCGCCGTAGAGCATCTTTCGTTCGACCTCCTCAGGAAGCGTCGTGAGAAAGCGCTCCATCTCAGCGAGGCCCCTGACGTCGAACGAGAAGTTCACGCCACGCCTCCCTGCGTCACGATGCCGTCACCGCACATCAGCTGCATCTCGGCCATGCCTTCGAAGTTCGGAATCACGGCGTCGATGCTGTAGACCGTTTCCTTATGCAGCGCGCGCATGGAGGAGGTCACGCCGTCGCGCCAGCGGATGCGGATGCGCGTTGTCACGCCGGGGCGGTACTGGTCCGACGCAAGCCACTCGCGACCGGAGAGCGCCTCTATCGAAGCCCATACGGTTGCGACGTCCAGCCACGCAACGATGATCGGTTCCCCTGTGTTAGGGTCCACCTCGACCTTCGGGGCCTGCAGCTTGATGCGATGGCGCAGGCGTCCAGCGCGCATACCTGATGTGCGGGTTGCCATGACAGGAGCCTCAAGCGATAGTGGGAGTGCGGCGCGGATAGAGAATGTTCAGGACGTGCTTCGGCAGAAAGCCCATCTCCAGTTGCGCGGCCTCCACGCCGTCAGGGTCACGGATCACGTAGCCGACGCCTGCGAGCGTGGCGAGCTTCACGCTCGGCGGTATCTCGTCATCCCTGAAATTGCGCCGCCGCTTGAGGTACGTCATGACCATTTCGCTCACGCCCGCAATGGCAATCTTCAGGTTTGGCACCATGTCATCGGTATCGATACGAAGCCATTCCTTCGCTTGCTCGACACTGCAAAGCATCTGGATTTCGCGCCGGTATCTTTCCTCGTGCTCGTCGTCGGGCGGCAGGTCGATCGAGAACCACAAGCGGCCCCATTTGTCATCCCACACAAGCGGCGCATAGATCCAGTCCAGATAAAGCCTGTGATCGGACATCCACCATTGGCGTGTCATGACCTGCCTCCATCGCGACCGTCGCGCCCGCGTTTTACCGCAAGCGTCCATGCGCCTGAACCTGCATCCGGTTTGTCGGTCGTGGTCGCGTTGCAATGCCACATCGAACCGGCCCATGTCGCGATGTCGCCAGGCTCATAGGTGCGGCCCTGCTCATACACCCCACGATAGAGCGCGACGGGCAGCGTGAACGCGTGCGGCTCGACCGTGCCATCTGTACGACGCACGAGCATCGAGAAGGCACGTTCGCCGTCATGGATAACATCAACGGCTGCCGTGCCGTTCATGACGCATCGCCATCCGCTCATGCCTTCCGTCTTCGCCTCCGCGCGCCACAGTCCGCCCTCCTGCCATGCGAACGTGCCGCGCGCATAGGTGCGGTTCGAGTCGATGCCGTCGAGCACGACAAGCTCCGCAGCATCGCGTCCGTCAATACCGTCGCGACCGGGCGCGCCGTCGCGACCATCCTTGCCGTCGCGACCGTCGCGACCATCGGTCCCCGGAGCGCCATCCTTGCCGGGTTCGCCGTCACGCCCGTCGATGCCATCGCGACCGGGCGCCCCATCGATGCCATCGCGGCCATCGGCCCCACGCTCACCATCCAATCCGTCACGGCCAACGGCCCCGCGCTCACCATCCACGCCGTCACGACCCGGAGCACCGTCGATGCCATCTCGGCCTGCTGCGCCGTCAGCGCCATTGCGGCCATCGATGCCGTCACGGCCTGCAATACCATCAGCACCGGCAGCGCCGTCCACGCCATCGCGACCAGGTGCGCCGTCCTTTCCGTCGATTCCGTTCGTGCCATTGCCGCCGTCCTTTCCGTCGATACCGTTCGTGCCATTGCCGCCGTCCTTTCCGTCGATGCCGTCGCGCCCGTCGCGGCCCGGTTCGCCGTCTTTACCGTCACGCCCGTCGACCGGCGCACGATCCTCGAGCGAAGCGATGCGCGCGCCAAACGGCGCGAGTGCGCTGCTGACGTGCTCGCTGATCAGCTGAGCCACCACGCCCATGAATTGCCTGGCTTCACTCGGTGTCATGGCGCGCTCCGTCGAGAAGTGCTACCTCGCGCGTGAGGCTGTCCCTGCCGAACTGCAAAAGCTCGTCGGCAGTCACCGCGTTCTGTGCGGGTGGCTGATCGGGTGTCGCTACGGGCGCGGCAGGTGCCGCAGCCGGCCCGAGCGGGCTCCCACGGTCGCGCTCGTCAAGCGCTTCGAGTGAATAGTTCTGCTGCTGGAGGTAGGGTGTCTGTCCACCACGCACGGGGCGAAGGTTGAGCCGCCGACGCCCCTCGTTCGGCGCGAGCAGACCGCCCGTAACGCCTTCCTTGAGCATCTTCATGAGCGCTGCGCTGTCCATGCGCAGGAGCCCGTCGAGGTCGAGTTCGGTACGGTAGCCGTTCGGCAGGTTGAGCCCTTCATCGAGACTTAGCTCATACGCCTCGATGAGCGATTGCAGGCACTGCGAGTAATAGAATTGAAGCAGTGCCTCGACATTGTTGTATCCGGGCATCTTGCCGATGTCGAGCATGAAACCCGGCACATGGAAAACCGAACACACTATCTCGGCGTTGAACTTCGCCTGCTCGACTAGCTGAGAGTCAGCCGCCGACATGCCGATCTGCTCGTACTTGAGCCCGTCACCGAGTACCGCGATGCGCCCACGGTTCGGGCCCGAGAACTTTTCTTCCCATTGCCGCTTGAGGCGGTCGGCGGATTCATTGCTGATCGCACCGGGCGCGACGAGCACGCCACCCGGCATCGCACCGTTCTCGAAAAACGCGGTGGCCCCACCTTCGAGCGCGAGCCCGTGACGCGCAGCGAGCGCGCATGCAAAAATGGGAGACGTGCCGACGAGCGGATGAAAAAGACAATTCATGCGGTCGTGAATCATCTCGCTCGCGGGGACCGTTATCTGTCGCGTGACGTCGCGGCCCTCAACCTCCACGCCTTCGATCCAGTCGATGCCCCAATCTGCGATGCCCGAAAGGTTGTCTGCGTTTAGCTGGTAGTAGACATCGCCGCCAGGTGTCACGACAGGCAACACGTTCTCCGGGTCGAGAATGAATATCCTTCGCACGACTCCGCGTTCGTCGCGTTCCTTCAGTCCGTATGTGTTGCCGCGCGTGAGCTTCGACATGATCCAGTTTTCGGTGAACTGGATGTGATTCTGGTAACTGTTCGGTCGGCGCAGCACAGGCGTATATGCGGGATTGGTGACCGGTAGCCATATCCCGTCATCGTCACGCCGCATCAGCCGTATTTCCAGCTTGCCGATGTCGTTGCTGATAAGCGTGATGCAGGCATAGATCGCGTGAAAGGCCAACAGCGTTTCGGGCGCAAGCTCGATGTTCCGCTGCCATGCCCCTGCGAACGGCTCGCGGATGATGAGGGGCCACCAGCCGCCGCCGTTGCCGTTCCAGTTCCACAGCCGCTCGTCATCGGCGCTGCCGCCTGCAGCAACCTCATTGCGCGGCGCGGCGCGTGTGATCTCCATGCCGAGAATGCGCATGGTTCACGCTCCGTCATCGTCGAGCGCGCGCATGTCGCGCCGTGCATAGCGACCCTTCTCGGGCTTCGCGTCATGACGCGTCACAGGCTGCGGGTCGCGCCTCTTGCCCTTGCGCTTTTTCTGCTGCTTCTGTTCGGCCTGTGGTTTCATGTCCGCGCTCCGATTGAAAAAGGGCGGACCCGAAGGCCCGCCCTGTGCGGTTGATTGATAGGAGGTGCGAGCCTCATGCCTGCGGTTTGTCGCGTTCCTCCTGTGCGCGCCGCTCGCGCCTTCTTTCGTCTGCGCTCGGACGCGTGGCGCCGCCGAGTCCGATCGTGCCTGGCTCAGTGCCACCGCCGGCACCCGGCAGCCCGGGATTGATCATGACGGGTGTGTAGTCCGCGCCGGTGAGATAGGCGACAGCACCGGGGCGGCGCGAGGCCCAGTTGATATAGCGCTCGGCACGCACGCCGACCATGTTTTGCTGCCACAGGCTCACGAGTTGAGCAGCACCGTCGCTCGGCGTGTCGCTCATCTGCAACGATGCCTCGCGTGAGATGTCGATGGTGAGCGCGTCCTCCGCCAGCAGAATTTCGCGCGGCTGGATGAGGATGATCATGTCGCCTACGGTGGTTGACACGATGACGGGCAGACCGAAGAAACGACCGCCGTTCATGTCGATACCGGGGAACTCGCTTTGCCCCAGCGGGTTCTGCATCATGCCGATAGTCAATGCCGTCACGGGCGACATGAGCCAGTAGGCACCAGCGAGCGACAGGTGCGCCTCGACGAACAGCGCGAACAGGTGCGCAATATCGACCCGCAGCGAGTTGCCATCGCTGCCGCTCGCGGCGATGGTCGGGGCACCGTGCGTGACCGATGCGGGGTGCACGTTCGCGACCGCCGCCACGCTCGGGTCGATGAACTGCTCATCGAGAAAGCGGGCAATGGTTTCGATCATGTCGCGACGCACTACCGCTTCGGCAGACGGATCGGAAAAGCGGACTAGTTCTTCGGTGAGCACCACGATGCCCGCTGCCTTGGCGAAGCCCAGCGTGAGCAGTTCGAAGGTCAGCTTGCTCAGCGGCTTCGGCTTGCCTTCACCGACCCACGCTGCGCTTGACGGCGTGAGTTGTGCTGGCATCTTGACGTTGAACGGCACGCGCCGGAAGCCTTCGATGCGACCGATGATCGTGGCAGGCCGAAGCAGTTCGATGAACTCGTCGGCCATGTAGCGGTACGGCACAAGCGCACCGGCCCATGCCGGGTCGGTCGTGGTGCCCGCCGCCACTGCGGCGCGTAGCACCGTCTCGACTTCAGGTGTCGTTTCGCGCCATGCCTGGGCCATTTCCACGGCCTGCATGAGGTTGCCTTTCGAGCGTGCAATCGCGATCACGAAACGCGTGAATGCGGTGCCGCGTTCGAGGTTGCGCTGCACGCTGATGACCGGAGCGACGCTCGCGGTTGCAGGCTGCACGGTTCGAACTGCGGCAGCAGCGGCAGCGGAGCCGATATTGCGCACAGGCGCGGCCTGCGCAAGCTGCGCGGCCTCGACGATGTGCAGGCGCTTCAGGTGCCCGTCGATGGCTTCGATCTCGCGTTGCAGGGTGTCGAATTCCTCCTGCGCTTCAGCTTCGAGCGTTTCGCCCTTGTCGCCCGATAGCTCGATGAGTTCGGACATACGTGCTGCGTGCGCCGCGCGTTTCGCTTCATACGCGGCGATCTGTTCTGCGAGGTTCATGGCTACTCCTGTACGTGAACCTTCCGGATCACGAATGGCTTAGCGCCGACGCGCGCAGGGTTGTGGTCAAGCTGCACCACGACACTGCCCTTGTTGCCTGACGCGGTGGGTACAGTGCGGCGATGCATGGACCTGATGGTGTGAATCGTTGCTTCGGGGTTCGCGGGAATGGTGACGAGACTTAGCTCGACCCATTCCCACTTGAGAAACCGGTAGCCGCCGTGCTCAAGCTGCGACTCTTCGAGCGGCAGGAAGCCGATCGACACGGCGCGCACGAGATTGGCCTTCACCGATTGCCACGCCTCGTCGAGCCGATCCTTGAGCTTACCCGGTTCGTCGAGTCGCGCGAGCCGCGCACGAAACGGAATGCCTTTCTCGTTCGGCTCAGCGAACTCGACATGACCTACCGGCGCGTCGTGGTTGTGTTGCCACAGCAGCGGCATCGGCAGCTTGTACAGCGCGCCCATCGGTTCAACGATGTCGTCATAACGGTCGGGTACAGGTGTCGTGGCGGTGCCTTCAATCACGCGCGCATCATCATCGGCGCTCCTGACTTCGAGCGCCCAGTAGTCACGGTTCATGGTGTGTGCTCCTAGATGACGAACATCTGGTACTCGGGCTCGCGCTCACTCGCCTTGTTGAGCGCGTACCCCACGGCCATTGCGAGCGCAACGATGCCGTCAATACGCCGGCCGTTTTCCTTGCGCTTGCGGAACATGCGATTGTTTTTCGCGTCCTGCTCGATGACCGCACAGGAAACGTTCCACCGCAGGCATGGGTTGAAAACCACGCGCAGCTTGCCGCTGAAAACCAGTTGCTCAAGCAGTTCAATCGAGCGCGGCATCCAAAGCTGCGAATCCTGCGAGCGATAGAACCCCTGACCGTGCGGCACCATGTCGAGCGCGAGCGCGGCCGATTCGAGTTCGTCGCGGAAATACTTGATGCGGTAGGGGTCGTAGGCGATGCCCTCGAAGTGCATGCGCTCGACGTGGTGTGCGAGGCGTTTCACGGCCTCGTCGTACTTGATGACCTTTCCGCGCGTGGCGAACAGATGGCCTTTGCGCACCCACGCGTTATACGGCACATGGTCGTGGCGGGCTCTTTCGAGCATCGTGTCTTCGGGAGTCCAGAACTCGACGAACGCATCAACGGAGTCGTCGGGGTTGCGCTTCGCAACCGCGAGCGCGGTCAGGTCGCGCAGGCCCGAGAGGTCGAGCCCGCCATAGACCACGGCATCGTCGAAGTCCGCGAGCGTGAGCGTTTCACACTCACACGCACGCCACAGTTCGCCCGTGATCCACGGGTTTTCAGCGTCCACCCATTCGCAGAAGTTGAGCCGCCGCACCACCGATTCGAGCGACGGCATGCCGCGCGCCTGCCGCACCTGCTCGTCGAGGTACGACTTCTGGATGGTCACGCCGAGCGACGGGTTCGCCTTGACCCAGCACGCTTCATCGTTGAACGGGTCTTCGCCCTCATCGAGCGCGCAGATGTAGGCGAAAAACGCATCGTCATCGAGCACGCGCTCGGACACCTTTGCGCCGTATTCATGCTTCTCGTAACAGAGTGAGGTGCGGTCAACACCCGAATTGGTAATCTGGAAGATGAGCGGCTGGCGTCGGCCTTTCTTGCCAGCCTGCATGATGTCGATCACCGTGCGGTCGCGGTGCTCGTGCACTTCGTCGATGAGCGCGCAGTGCGGGCGCGGTCCCGACTGTCCGCTTGAGTCGCTTGAGATAGGCCGGAAGAAAGAGCCCTTGGCGAGATACGCGAGGTTGTAGCAGCGCTCGCCGCGCCCGCTCTTGAGCAGTCGGCGCGATAGCTCGGGCGACAGGTCAACCATCGCCACGGCATCGCGAAAGAGAATCATCGCCTGGTCGCGCCGCGTCGCCGCGGCGTACACCTCGGCACGCATCTCGTCATCGGCGGTGAGCATGTACAGCCCGACGCCCGCAGCAAGCGGTGACTTGCCCGACCCTTTCCCGCTTTCGACATATGCCTCACGAAAGCGGCGCGAGCCGTCGACACGCAGCCAGCCGAACAGCGATCCGATGACGAATGCCTGCCAGTCGAGCAGCCTGAACGGCAGACCCTCGAACTCGCCGCCGTTGAGCCGTAGCACGTCACCGAAAAAATTGATGGCGCGGTTTGCTGCCTTGATACTCCACTTGAGCCCGCGAGCGGGCCCGTGTTCGAGATCGTCAAGGTGCCGCCTGCACGCGTCGCGCACATGCGGACCTGCGATCTCTTTCCCGGTTACCACTGAGCGCGCATAGCGCGTCACCACGTCAGAAGTAGTGGCGCGCCTCGTCGCCCGTGTCGCCATTCGGCACACCTGTTTCGATGCGGGTCCGCGCGGCTGGCGTCATGCCAAACTCACCGGCAAGTCGCGACATGACCATGAGCGCCTTGTTCGCGGTGCCGACCAGCGGGTTCTGGATGGCGTTGCCGTTCGACGTTTTGATCATGAGCGCGTGCGTGAGCCCGTCGCGTTCCTTCATGCGCCGCAGTGCCTCTTCGGCGTCAACCCAGCGCGAGTACGCCATGCAGTAGGCCGCGAGCACCATGCCGTCGATGACGGTGAGCAGGCCCGTCGCCAGTAGCTCGGGCACGATGCGCTCCCACTCCGCAGCTGCGGTCGCGTCGAGATGCGGCGGGCGGCGTGGCACACCGCTGCGCGGTTTCGGCTCCCGCTTCGGCAGGCGGCGCCCGCCAGGGTTACCCGTGATGAGCTTGAGCGCTGTCGGTTTCGGTTTCGGTCCCGGCATGGTTGCCTCTGTGAATGTGGAGCGTGAGGGTCAGCGCTGCACTGCCGCTGTGCTGGTGGAACCAGCCATCGCCTGCTTCTCACGCGTCGTTGCTTCCCGCTTCGGATACGGCTTGGCAAGCGGTACGAGCCTCGTGCGCATCTCGTCATCGAGCGGCATGAGGTATCGATGCTTGCCGTGTGTCCTGCGCTTCGGTAGCCGCGACGGGTCCGCGACCTTGCGCGCTCCACCGAACGCGCCGCCGCTGACTTCGCGGTTGTGCTTCCATCGGCCCTCGTGCCAGAACTCAATCGAGTCGGCAGTGCGGCCCGCATAGATCCAGTTGCCGGCCTGATAGATGCCGCCGTGGTGCCCCTGCGCGGTGTCGGCAAACGACACAATGAGCCGCAGGCCCGGATTCGACTTGCGCAGGAACCTGATCGCTATCGACACGATGCGGCTCACAGGCGTCTCGTGACTGCACAGCGCAATGCGCACAAGCTCGCAGCACTCAAGCTGCGTGAGACCATACGGCGCGCCGAGATACGGCGAGCCGCCCCGCGCGAATATCACGCAGCCGATGAAGCGGTCGTTTTCCCACACGCCGATGCGCACGCACGGTGGCATCGGCATGCGGCGTGAGTAGTGCCAGTGCAGCACTGCGTACGCCGCCGCCTCAGGCGTGCACCAGTCGATGCGAAGTTCAACGGGTGAACGCATGGCCGCACTTCGGACAAACGATCGGCTGCTTTGCGTCGAGCGTGCCTTGCCCGCCCGCATCGCCCGGTGTGAAGTCGTGGCCCATGAGCGCGTCCGCGATCTCGGCATCCGAAAAACCAATAGACGGCAGGTCGAAGCCCATCGACTGAAGGTCGGCAAGCTCGATGCTCAGCAGTTCGTCATTCCATCCCGCGTTCAGGGCGAGCTTGTTATCGGCCAGCATGTAGGCGCGCTTCTGGGCTTCTGACCAACCCCGCGCGATCATGACGGGCACCTCCATCACACCCAGTTGTCTCGCCGCGAGCACCCGCCCGTGACCGGCGATCAACCCGCCCGACTCGTCGACGAGGACGGGGATGGTCCACCCCCACTCGCGTATCGACGCCGCAAGCTGCGCGATCTGCTCGTCGGTGTGCGTGCGCGCGTTGCGAGCGCTCGGAATCAGCTTTTCGATGGGCCAACGCTCAACAGCGTCAGCGGGCCACTGACGCGATGGCGCGCGTGTCATGACGCGCAACCATCGCCGCAGCATGGCGAACGCCACAGCGACGCATCTCGCGCGAGCTTGAGCGCTTCTCGCGTCTCTGGCTCTGCGTTCCGCCCCCCCCGCCCTATCCTGCGATCTCGCAGAAAAAGGTGAGCGCGGGGTTTTCGCGGTTTGAAGTATTTTTTTAAAAATGCCCCCCGCCGAGCCGCGCCCGCCGAGGCGACCACGCGGGCCGCGTCACGCGCGCCACGGATGGGCCGGGTCGAGCGGGTTTCCGTCAGCATCGCAGCCGGTCGGGCGCGTGTGGCCGCACTCGCGGGCCGACTTGTCCGCGTGGCACTCGTGACACAGGCTCTGCAGGTTGCCGGGGTCATCGGTTCCTCCGTCTTCGAGCCGCACGATGTGATCGACTTCGGTGGCTTCCGTGACGTGACCAGCACGCAGGCACTCGGCGCACAGCGGATGCAGCCTAAGTTGTCGCGCACGAATGCGCAGCCACTTCCGACCACGGGTGCGGGGCGTGGCAGTCATGGCAGTTCACTCCGGGGAGCAGCGGTACAGGGGGGCGGGGTCAGGCCGGAAAGCTAATGGCGGCGGGCGGTACAGCCAGAAAAAGAAAAAGCCCGAACCGGTGAAGGTTCGGGCTTTCGCTTTTCTCTGGACACACTGCGGGCCTTGGTGCGCATTCTGGTACAAAAATTTTCAAACCGCAAGGTTCATTCGTCGGGCTCACCCTCGCCGTGGGCGCGGTTCGCCATGCACCACCACAGCACGCGTGCCGCCGTCGCGCTGCTGCCCGCGCTGCTCGGGTGGCGACGCCGCATGGCTTCCGCGCGGTCCTGCCTGTGTGCAGCTTCGATCCTCTGTCCGCCCGTTAGCGGTCGCGGTGTGCGTGGTGACCTGTGCGCGGTTGAGCGCGGCTTGCGGTCTGCGTACATCGCCAAGTTCCTCGCGCGACATGAGTTCGCACGCGGCGAACTGTGGCGCGAGCCACAACTTCGCGCGCCGGTAGTCGGCGTCATGTGTCTCGGGCCAGCGCGGATTGCGCCACACCTTCGCGCCCACGTGCAGGTTGTACACCTCGACATTGACGGCGAGCCGCATGCGCATGTCGAGCCGCGCGACGAGCGGGCCGACAAGCTGCGCGGTCGCTTCGAGCACGAGCCGATCAACCTCCTCGTCATCGAAGCCTGTCCACTGCCGCGAGGTCTGGTACAGCCCGCAGGTGGCGTCATCGCGACCGTAGCCCGCGACGGGTTCCCAGCCGTTGTCCCACTCGAACCAGTCAAGCAGGATGCGGTCAACCTTGTCCATGCTCAGCGATCCATGCGAGCGCAGCAGCGTGTGCGTTGCGCCATGACTGCGACGGATGTGTGTTCGTGCGCACGCCCTGCCGGTAGGCGCGACCGATCCACGCACGCAGGTTGTTCGGCAACGCAAACCAGTGCGGGCGGCAACCCCACATGTCGGCGTTGACGGTTACCTCACAGCCTGGCCAAAGGCATCGGTGCGTGTGCGTCGACGGTGGCGGCGTGAGCCTGCCGGGTCCGGGTTGATAGCCGCTCATCGCTGCGCTCCGAATTTCGGGTTCGGTGGCTGCGACGGCGCGAGCGCACTGCGTGCAACCTGTGCGATGGTCCGCAGCGACTTCGGATCGGCGCTGGTCGAGGCAATGTCCTCGATGTGATGCAGGGCATCGCGCATGCGCTCGCATTCGTGCTGCAGGTGCTGCTTCCACGCGAGCGCGTGCACAAGGTGATGCTGCTTGCTTACGGGGTCGGTGCTCATGAGTGAACCAGTGCGAAGGGGTCAAAGGATTCATCGAGCGCGAACTCCATCTGTTGCGCCTGCAACGGCTCGATGATGACGTGTGCGCGAGGGTTGTGACGGTCGATGCCGTGCAGCACGACTTTCTGCCGCACCTGCCTGTCGTTGCGATAGCAGCCACGATGCACGAGCACCTTGCGCTCACCCGTGCCGTGCTTTACCCATGCATGCCGATCCTGCAGGCAGTCGAGAATCACCGACTCGTCGAGGTCGGGCCGCTCGGTTGCGTACCAGATTCGGATAGCGACACGCACGGGGCCTTCGAGCCGCTGCCGTGCCTTCGGCGGAATCTGCTTGATGCATGCCGCCTCATAGTCGCGCGCCTTGTCTGACTTGATGCTCATCGGGCGAGTCTTGAGTTCGCCGGTTTCCTTGTCGCGTGTCGTGCGCGCCACTATCTCTCGCGAGTTCGCCTTGCTCGCAGGCTCCCCGAGTATCGTGAATTCGATGCGGGTCATTCGATCACCTCGTCATCGCAACCGGGCTCGCGCTCGTGCCCGTTGTCGTGCCTGCCGTGCGTCATGAGCCACTGCTCGATGGCCTGTTTCGCGTGCTCGACCTGTCCCGGCGTGACGTCCTCGCCAGAAGCGGCACGTTCGAGCAGCCTGTTCGCCCAGCGGATACCGGCAGCGCTCGTGCCGCGCGAATCCACGAGCACCTGCTCGGCCAGCGCCCGCACCTTCGCGAGCTGGGCCCGCGCCTCTTCGGGCGACGTGCGACGCTCGTCCGTGAGCGCGAGCGCGCGTTGCCGGTACATCGCGGACGGCGGCGCGCATAGCTCGATGAACTCGGGCAGCGTCGGCGGGCGCCTAACGTGCCAGAGCTTCGACACGCCACGCATGAGCCCTTCGCGCGTGACGTTCGCCGCACGCAGGGCCTCGGTCCATGTGTCCTGCATGTCAGCGGCATCGACGCCTTCCCACATGTCGAGGAACTGCGCGCCGTACACGTTTGCCATCTTGCGCCACAGCCACGCGCCGCGCGTCTCAGTGCCGGGTGATGTCATGGCAGTCCTCAGGCGGCACGTCAACCACGCCCTCGCTCGTCACGAGGCCGAACGCCTTCGCGGTGCGTGCGCGGCGTTCCTGCCGCGCTACGGGCCCGCTCGGCTTCACGGGCAGCGCTGGCTTGCTGTCATAGCTGATGAATTTTTCGATGTGCTGCGAGTCGCGCAGGATGAGTTCGATGGAGTTGAATGCGCGGCCAGAATGATTCGTGCCCATGTGCCACGGGTCTTTCGAGCAGCCGCGTATGGCGGTTTGCAGTTCCTCGGGCGTGAAGTCGCGCAGCGCGATACGGATTTTCCGCTCACGCTTGTCGTCGAGCCTCGAGCGCGGTGAGTGCATGACGGTTTGCCAGTAGCCGAACACCTTGCGCACTTCCGCGATGCCGACATGGCGTGCGGTGCCGTTCGCGCTGCCGTGTTCGTCGCCGAGCAGGTCACGCGCAGCGCCGTCCGCGCGAGCAGGACGTATATGTTTTAAAGACTCTTTAGAGTCTTTCTGTTCCTGTTCCTGTTCCTGTTCCTGATTACACGTAGTCTTGCCCGAAGCCTTCGGCAAAGCCTCTGGCGAGTGATTGTCGAAAACCTGAGCGAAGGCTTTCGGATACCCTTTCCCGAGCCCGCCGATAAAGGCGCGCAGCGTTTCGCGTGCTTCCCACTTGAGCGCACATTCGGGCATGAGGTCCCACTCGTTGGCCCACGACAGAACGACGTTCGGCGACTGCGGTTTGTTGTATTCGACAGCCTTCGGAATCCACACGACACAGGCATCGAGATCGACTTGCGCCATTCCTTGCTGCAAGACTTCATCGAAGGCTTTCGCGAAGTCTTCGAGGGACCAGTGAAGCTGCTCGGCCATTGCAGCGGGGCCGGTGTGAAAGAGCCCTGGAATCGGTCCCGTGTGATGTCCGGTCAGCAGGTACACCCACAGGCCCTGACCGCACGGCGGAATCGGTGACAGCCGCTTGAACTTCTCATCACCCCACATGCGCACCTGTATCGTGCGGAAGCGCGAGCGCCCCTGCCGCTCATATCGCGATGCCATGATCGTGCTCCCCGTCGTGTCATTCGTTGCACTCGCATGGCAGGGGCCGCACTGTCATCAGGTTGCGCGCATGCATCTCCTGCTCGGCGTCGGGCATGGCCGCAAGGTCGAGGGCGATCCACGGGCCGGGTCGGTTGCAACGACTTGCTGCCGCCCACTTGCGGAGCGTGCCGTTGATGACGCGTTCGAGATTTTCTGTGGAATCTGGAATAAACCTGATGGCATTACGTCGCGGGGTGCTCATCGTCCTTCTCCTGTGTGGCGCCCACCGCTGCCGCAGCGCGCGCCGTTGTGTGTGTATCCACTAGCAGCCTTCGAGCCGCTGCGGCCTGTGACGCCGAGTGTGCAGGTGCGCGAGTGCCGCGCCGCGCTGCTCGTCCGTCATGCTGACGAACGCCATACGTTTTTTTCCGGGCACCTCGCGCACAAGCGTCTCGGCCATCCTGAGCGTGATCGCGCCGTCGAGAACGGCCAGCACGATGCGCTGGTCCTCGAGAATTTTTTTTGCGCGCTGGTACGAGCGCAACGTGGCCCCGCCCGCTTCCAAGAACTCGACGAGGTGGTGTTGCTTGTGTAAACGCGCGCTGAAACCGCTGTCATAGTGGTCGAGCCATGCGGGCCGCTTGCGCACGGCGTCCACGAGACGTGCGCACACGAGCGCGCACAGCGCACGGTCGGGCGGCTCCGCGCGTGCCACCATCGCCCGTGCCAGCACGAGAGCGGGATGCTCGTGGTGCCGCGGCGACAGGTTCACGTAAGGGCACGGGATGCCGAGGCGTACCGCTTCGCTGACCCGCGCCCGACCATCGAGCACATCACCATCGGCCAGAATCACCGGCACATCGATGGCGTCCCGCACGCTGATGCCTGGGCTCGGCGGCACGAGCAGCGTGAGCGGATGCGGTTTCAGCTTGCGTAATTCAGGGCCCTCGACCGATTCAACTATTGGCGTCTCCACTTTCGGTCCTCAATAAGGAAACATGGTAAGTGGCACTAAAATCCATCTCTCAACTTTCTTATGGCCCATTGCCATTCATTCCGAACAGCATCGCTGCTCGGATAAAACGAACGGCAAAAGCTCCAGCGCTCTCTTGATGCCTCCAAGTGAGTAAAGCGTTAAAACGGAGCGCGCAAAAAGTCGCGCTGGTTCAATAACAACCAACCCGGTTTCTTTTGCTACGGAAGTTCGGTGATGTTGCCGCCGAGCTTCTGGCGATTAAAGGCCAACGTCAGCCTTTCGCCGTCGCCTGTTGGCGGCAGTGAGTTGTTTGTGCAGCAGTGCCCAGCCCCGCGCGTATTCGGGGCACAGTCGGTAAACCGATACCTGGTCATTCACAGCGTGGGCGATGAACGGCGCAACGGCCGGCGGCACGGCCACACCACGGCGCAACCACTGATCGATGCGGCCGTTCGTGCATGGCACGTACTGGTTAACCCTGCGAGCGAGTTCGCCCATCGACCCGCAGAGGTCGATGGCTTCGAGCAGGGCGGCATGCCCCTGCGCAATTTTCAGACTTCGCACCCGTGCCATCACTGGCCTCGTGTACTCCGACGAATGACAGGTTGATGAATCGTAGTCCCATGTTTCGCCGATGACAACATGTGCGAAGTGGCTCCGGGCGTGCGTTTCCGGGCAACGCCAGTGCTGGAAAGGCTTCCAGACCTTCTCAAAATATTTCGGTCTGCGCGCACCTATCATGCCCCGTCTAACCTACTTTGTAGGTGTATACCCGCATACCTCGACGAGCATTCGTGGGCGCGAAGTGGGCGCGGCGTGGGCGCGACTTGGGCGCCAAGTGGGCGCAAGTTGGGCGCTGCGTGGGCGCATTTTTGGCTGTCAGCGGCTCCTAGTCTAGTTTTGAGAACTCAGCAAAAGCACATTATGTGTATCACAGAAACCTTATTTGTCGAGTTGACAGTTAATCATTAAAGCGCGATTAACCCGACGCGCGGGCCGCTTTTCGCACTTTGCGTAATTCAAATAACCGGTTCTATCCTTCCCACAAATTCATGGGCCGGTCGGAGCGAAAAGATGAGCACGTCAATTCGGATTGAACGGGAAACCGACGAATTCGGCGCATTGCGCGTGCTCGTCATCGGCGCGGACCACGACACCGTCCTAAGCGCTGCGCTCGACGAGAAAAACGCGATGCCGGTCGAGCAGTGCCCCGAAGTGTTCGGGCCGCGCATCGACCTCGAATCGGGCGGCTTTCGCGCGCTCGTCACCACACGCCGTCAGCAGGTACGCGCATGAGCGCCGCGACCATCCGCCCCGCACAGGACATCGACGTGCTGTGCCTGCCGAAGCAGATGACGCGTCGCCTGCGCGCGCACGGCATCACCACCGTCGCCGAGCTGTGTGCGAAGCGTCCCGCAGACATTCTCGCCGTGACGTGGTTCGGGCCCGACACGGTACGCGAGATTCGCGAGGTGTTGCAGACCTACGGGCTCGACTTGCGTGACATCGATACGGAGGCAGCGTGAGCGCAAGCATTCGCGTCGAAACGTACAGCGGCAGCCGCCGCGTCATCGTGAACGGGATCACGCTCGATGAGGTACGCGCCACCGCGCAGCGGACCGTCGACGAGGCACCGCCCGAGTCGGACCCGGAGATGTTTGGCCCCGACTTCGATACACGAACAGGCAGCTATCGCGCCGTGGCGTGGCTGCGCACGAGGACTTCGATATGAACCCCAGTGTTTATCAGATAGTGGCGAAGGTGTCGCTTGAGGAAATTAAAGCACTCAATGCCGACATGGAAGACCGTGGCGTGCTGCTCGTTCCCGTCGAATACGATGAGCACGGCAACATCCTCGACGGACACCGCGAAGGCGTGATCGCAATCACAGGAGGTATAGCCATGACACTGACAGCCAAAGGTCGGGCACGCATCAAGCCGTCGAATTTTGCCTTTCCGTCGAAGCGCGCCTATCCAATCAACACGATAGCGCGAGCCCGCAATGCGCTTGCGCGTGTAGCTCAGCACGGCACGCCGAGCCAGCAGCGAACCGTACAGCGCGCGGTCGCCCGCCGTTGGCCTTCAATCGATGTGACCAAGGCAGGCAAGCGGTAGGCAATAAGAGCCCCGCAGGGGTTGGACGGTGTGGACAGGCGCTCACGCGCTGGGCCCGTTATGGCGTTCCGAGTCGTGCTACGGGCAAGACGCGTTAAGGCAGGCGCGTTCTGCTGAGCAGTCGCACCGCACGATGAGGTTAGGCCCGCTTGACTTGGCGAAACAGCGCTTGGCCCGCCATGTCAGGGCCGGGTGGTGCGTGCATGGCAGCACCGGGCTAGTCATGTCGTGACGTGTCTGTGGTTCCGGCATCGCTCGCTGCGCTTGGCATCGCTCGGTCCGGCAAGGTCACACCGTTCTTGGCGCGTCAGGGCACGCGTGGCATTGCTCGGCTTGTTCTGACGTGGCACGGCTCAGCTTGGCACGCGTGTCATCACTGCGCACGTTCAGGCCGCACATCTCCCGGTGCAGGCTCGCGCGGGTGGCATGCGATGCCGAGCCGATGCAGGGCTAGGCACGCGCGACATGGCGCGGTGGCGTCAGGCGGGGGGTGTCTCGGCATAGCGCGGCACGCATGACGTGACACGGCGAAGCGAGCACAGGCGTGGCAGCACACGCGAGGCAGCGCAACGCGCGTCCGGTCTGGGCAAACGTGACGCGGTGCGCACTGGCACGCTCGGCAGCGCTGGGCCCGGTTAGGTCGCGCCGCATTGTGCAGGGCATGAGAAGTCGAGACAGGTAGGCTAGGCGCGGCCTGGTCAGGCCTAACCGGGCGGGATGAGTCGGAGCCCGTCGAGTCGAGGCAGTTTAGGCGTCGCGGGGCGTTTCTGGTCCAGGCACGGTCAGTACCGGCGAGGCACGCAACGCAGCGCGTGAAAGTTGATGGCGCGGCATGAATTGGCGAAGCAGCCATTACGGACAAGGCCGCATGTGAAAAGGATGCATAGAAAGTAGTTAGCACTTCTGTCGAGTTGTACCCGCAGGAGGCCGCACGGCCATGTGACCTCCTGCACCCTTAACGCGTGACACTTACGGAGTTCAAAAATGGCAACGAAGAAAGCAGCACCTGAAGCAGCCGATGCGAGCATCCTCGTCCCGCTGCTCTCACAAAAGCGCATCTCGGTTGCGATCTGCGGACAGACACCTCTCATCCTCAACCGGCTCGCGGAGAAGGCACGCCAGCAGCTACTCCTGCCGAGCCTGCGAAAGAACAGCGCCGAGCGCGCCGTGACGCTCAAGCACGAGCCGATCGATGAATTCCGCTCGGCAGCATACGTGCTCGACAATCCCAGCGACACGCTGCTATGCGTGCCCGGTGGCGCAATCAAGGCCGCAATGGCCGATGCCGCGAAAGACCTTCCCGGCAAGGTCGCCGCCGCACAAATCGGTCGGCTAACCACGGTGCCGGTTGAAATGGTCGGCGTGTACGGCATCCCGAAAATTCTCATGTCGGTCGTGCGGAACAGCGATATAAACCGCACGCCTGACATCCGCAGCCGATGCATTCTCGAACGCTGGTGCCTCGTCTTTCCCGTTGCATTCATCACGCCGAACCTGAGCGACGCCGCGATTGTACGACTGCTTGCGGCGGCGGGAATGATCCGTGGCATCGGTGACTTCCGGGTGGAGAAAGGCGCGGGCTCTTACGGCCAGTTCCGCGTGTGCGACCCCGACGATGAGGAATTCGTCGAGATTCGCAAGCAGGGAGGTCGCAAGGTGCAGGAGCAGGCGATGCATGAGCCGCTTGCCTACAACGCCGAGACACAGGAACTGCTTTCGTGGTTCGGTGAAGAGGTACAGCGGCGTCGGCAGCAGGCGGCAGACACGCCGAAGAAAGGCAAGCGCGGCAAGGCCGACGCTCCTGACGAAAGCGAACTGGCGACGGAGGCGGCATGAGCACCGACCGGCAGCGCACCGTGAGCGACACGCTGCGCAAGATGCACGACAAGGCGGGCGGCGTGCTCATGCCGCGCAATGTGTGGCAGGAATCGAAGCCGGTCAAGCATCCGCTGCATCCCGAGTTCGAGTGGAACGACAGCACTGCTGCCGATCTGTACCGCGACGAGCAGGCGCGAGCGCTCATCCGCAGCGTGCGCTTTGTGAGCGAGGAACAGACCGACACGCCGACACCTGATGTCACGCCACGCGTGTATGCGCATCACCCGCTGCGCGGCGGCTATAGCTCGCTTGACACCTTGCGCGAACAACCGGAAGTGGCCCGCATGGTGATCGCAGAGGCGTTCGCCAATGCGCGCGGCCAACTCGAACGCATGCGTGAGCTTGCGGTAGAGCTTCGCATGGAGAACGACTACACAGCGCTGATGGTGCATTTGCGCGAATTCTTTAATAGCGCTCGTCGGCGCGCAGCTTGAGCAGCACGATGACCTTCGGGTCTGCGAGGTTACGGTTGAGCCCGCAGCGCTAGGCTCGGCAGCGCCGGGACCGGCGAGGTTGGTTATTGCCACGCACGCACGGCTGTCACGCTCGGTCGGGCCGGGTTCGGAATGGCAAGCTCGGGCAAGCTTAGGCATTCGTGGCGCAAGCGCTTGGGTTGGGCCGGGTGTAGCTCGGTTGATCAATGTCGAGCAAGTTTTGGCACGCGCGGTTGCGTGTGTGAGCGCGTCACTTGTCCGGGTCGGGTCGGCACGCGTAGCACGTCCGGTCGATGCATGCCATGTCCAGATCGGTCTTACGTGGCAACGCACGCTTGGCCCGGTTATGCATGGTCAGCCGGGGCACCGCTCGGCACGCGTCGCGAAGTGAGGAAAGGCGAGCCCTGCTCGCGCGAGTCTAGGTTAGGCGTGGCACGCATGGCACGAACAGACACGGCGCGGCGTGCAACGGCAAGGCTGGGCACGCTGGATCGAGGCGGGCCGCTTGCAGTCGTGGTTGGCGACGCTTGCGGTGTACCGGCGAGGCAGCGCGGAGCATGTCGAGGCACGCACGACGGCGCACGTCTAGGACCTGTCTAGGTTAGAAAAGGCACGGCCCGCAAGGCATCGCTAGAGATGACTGGACGAGTTCTGTTGAGGTAACGCAGGAAGAGGCCCGCAAGGGTTTGCGCGGATAGGAAGTGCGGATCTAGTCGGAGCAGACATCGGCTTCGGTCGGCGTGCAACGCAAGGCATGTTTAGGCCCGTTGGGGAACGGCAGGTCGGAGCGAGTGACGGTGTTGCAGGGCAGGCACCTTAGTTCGGAGTACATCATGAATGAACCACGAGCGCAGTGGCTCGAAGAAAGAAAGCGCGGCATCGGTGGGTCCGACGCTGCTGCCGCGTTAGGTCAGAGCCGACACAAGACCGCGCACCAGCTTTACTTGGAAAAGACTGGACAGATACCCGGCGATGTCATGGCGAGTCCTGATGCTGTCGAGCGCATGGAGTTCGGCAAGCTCATCGAGCAGGTCATCGCGGACATGTATGCCCGCCGCTATAACGTGCGGCTGCGAAAACATAACAGGCTCGCGGTGCATCCGCGTTTTCCGTGGATGATCGGCTCTTTTGACCGCACGGTCGATGGTCAACGCATCGGCCTCGAATGCAAAAACGTTGACTCGCTTTCGTACCGCTTCGGCGGCTGGGGCGATGAGCATTCTGACCAGGTGCCGCAAGAATACCTGCTCCAGTGTGCTCATTACTTGGCGGTCAGCGGATACGACGCGTGGGTGCTCGCTGCGTGTGTCGGCGGTAACACCCTGAAAGTTTTTCGCGTCGAGCGCGACAGTGAGCTAGTCGAGTTAATCGAGCACGGCGAAGCGGAGTTCTGGCAGCACATCGAGCGCAACGAAGCGCCGCCGCTCGACTATCAACACCCGACCGCAATTCCCCTGCTCAAGCGACTGTTTCCCGGTAGCAGCGGCGAAACGGTCCGGCTGCCCGCCGAAGCCGAGGCGATGCACTATGCGCGGCTCGATTTCACCGAACAGGCCGAACTGATGAGCAAGGGCGCGGACGCGGCGAAGGCCCGCATCCTGCACATGATGGGTGAGGCAGCGGTCGGCCTGTTGCCGAACGGCGGCGGCTACACGAGAAAGGTCATCAAGCGCGACGGCTACACCGTCGAGCCGAGCACCTATGTCGATTTTCGTTTCTCAGCACGTAAAGGAGAAAAGACATGAATGATTTTAGTGATCCCGAGTTGACGCCGCAGAAGCGCGAAGTGGTTGACACGGCAGCGGCGCGTGCGGATCAGGCTCGCGAGATGTTCGAACTGCGGGTCGTTTACATGACGGCTGCCGAGCACCCGCGCGACGAGGTGCGTGCCGTTGACCTCATCGAGAATGCGTTCACGCGTCTCGGGCTCGCAGAGAAAGCACAGTACGCGTACTCGCGCGGCGTCACCGATATTCGAGGCCCGAGCATCAAAGCGATGGAGCGTATCGCAGCCATCTGGGGAAACATCGACGCGGCATGGCGTGAGCGCTCGCGCGGTGTCGATGCGCGCGGCGTTGCCTACTCGGAAGTCGAAGCCGTAGCCGTTGACCTTCAGACCCGCACGCGCAAGCGCATTGCCTTCATGGTGCCGCACTGGCGCGACACCCGTGAGGGCGGCTATCCGCTGCGCGATGAGCGCGACGTCTACGAGCTTTGCGCGTCGGCCGCGCAACGTCGTGTGCGCGCATGCCTTGAGGCAGTCATTCCGAGCGACGTTGTGGAAGTCGCTATGGTGCAGGCCGACAAGACTCTGAAGGCGAAAGCCGACACCAGCCCCGAAGCGATGGAAAAAATGGTTGTCGCCTTCGCCGAGTTCGGCGTGACGAAAGCTCAAATCGAGAAGCGCATCCAGCGGCACCTCAACGCGATTGCCCCCGCACAGGTGGTCGGCCTGAAGCGCATCTATGCATCGTTGCGCGACGGCATGAGCGATGCCAGCGAATGGTTCGAGGCTGGCAGTGGCGATGCGGCAGGCAAACCGGCTGACGGCGGCGCCAACGCGCCGAAAGGCGGCGGCACAGCTGCGGTCAAGACACGCATGAAGGCAGGCGCGAAAAAGAAAGCTGCCGACGCCGCGGCGTCGAATGCCGTGACCTATGCGGAAGTTACCGACATGCTCAACAAGGCGCGCAGCCTTGACGAGGTGAATGACGCGGGCGACTTCATCAAGCACGTTGCGGACGCGAAGCAACGCGCCGAGCTTGAGCAGGCATTCAAGGCACGCGCCGCCGAATTCGAGGAGTGACGCCATGCTCACAATCGAGGAACGCTGGACGAATTACCGGCTGCGCCGCATCGATCACGGCACCCCACCCGAGCGCCTGCAAGAACTGCGCACTGCCTATTACGCGGGGTTCCGGGGAATGCTTGACGCGACACGCGAACTGTCCGAACTCGATGAGTATGTCGCGCGGTCCCTGCTCGAACGCCTGCACATCGAGTCGCGGCGGTTCGGCAAGGGCATCAGGTGAAACGAAAGGAGAATGGCAATGCTGGAACTCAAGCGGCACCCCGTCAAGATTGCGCACCTTAACCTGCGCACCGAGAAGCACGGCGACGAGGACGTAAACGCGCTCGACATCAAGATTACCTTCGATCTGCCGAACATGCGGCTAAACGATATCGCGGCGGGCCTGCGCGAGTCGCTGTATGAAGCGTCGAGCGACCCCGACCTGCTCGGCCCCGATGGCGATCACCTCACGCACCTGCGTTATCCGCAGCTAGGCAAGGAAGGCAAGTTCCCGTGGATAGCCGAGTGGTCATCGGTCGGCTTCCACCTGCACACCGGCAACGGACGCGGCAAAGGTGACCTGTTATGGGTTGAATCGACGTTCGGCCAACTGGTTGTGCAGCCGAAGGAAGGTGGCACCTGCTCATGCGTCGCGCGTGCCCAGGTGCTACCTACGCCTGACGAAACGGCGAAGCTCGCAAGCCTGCTCAAGCACGACGTACCTGCAAGCACTGACATGTCGAAGGCGGTGACCACCGACCCGAAGAATGCGCGCAAGCAGGCAGCGCGCGACGATGAGGACGATGAGGACTAGGCCATGAGACTCACGACAAGAATGCTCCCCGAGCTTGACGGGCAGGACGTATTTGACATCGCCGCGTGGCACCTGCTGCGGCAGCACGGTCAGGCGATTGCACCGGGCACATCAAAATGCATGTACCGCGCGCCTGACGGCAAGCGCTGCGCGGTCGGGTGGCTCATGCCCGATGATGTGTATTCGCGGTCGCTCGAATTTTTCAGCGTGCGTGACCTTGCCTCGATGATGCTCGACTCGACGCGCCACGAGTACCACGCCTTCGCGGCGTTTCTCATACGCCACATGGTGCTGCTCAGTGACCTGCAACACATGCACGACTCGAACCCGCCCGCGCAGTGGCCCGCGCGCCTGCGCGGCATCGCGCACCAGAACGGCCTGAATGCGCGAGTGGTCGATCAGGGCCTGCACGAGTATGACCCGGCGCGGCTTGGGTCGCTCGATGACATTGCGCTCGGAGAACCGGCATGGTGACCTATCCGACCATCGACGAGCTTGTGACGTGGAAGCGGCAGCGCGTATTCGATCACGTTGCAGCACACCTGCTCGAACAGGGCGAGCGCAGCACGAAAGGCCCGACGCGTAATTGCATGTACCGCGATGGGCGCGGCCACGCGTGCGCGGTCGGCGCGGTAGTGCCCGAGTCGGTGTATGACCCGGCGATGGAAGGCAAAGGCATCACGGCGCTCGAATGGTTTTTCGCCGCGCCGCAGTTTAGCTCGCGCTGCTACACGCAGTTCCGCAAGTTCCTGTACCTGCACGCTGCCCTGCTCATCCGCCTGCTGCAGATTCATGACGAGGTGAAGCCGCTGCAGTGGCCCGAAGCGCTCATCGACCTTGCCGAAAGCATGATGCTCGAAACGCGGGTTGTGTATGCGTACAAGGTGCGAGTCAATCAGGCATCGCATGACATGCCCGAACCACTCAAGGAGGTTGCCGATGTCCTCACATAGTCGCAGGGCGCACGAGAAGTTCTCGGTGCCTGACGTTGAAGGGGAACCCTATGCCACTGATTCGAGGTTATTCGAAGCGCAGCATCAGCCGGAATATCGCGACGGAGATGCGGGCAGGACGGCCGCAGAAGGCCGCCGTCGCCGTCGCGCTCGACATCGCGCGGCGCGCCGCAGTTCGGGCAGGTAAGCCGTCCAAGGCTCCGCATCGCGCTCGTCGAGGTCGGTGAGCGATACAGGTGAGGCAATGCAATGGAGCGCAGCAGCCGTTTCTATCGATGTGTCAATTGCGGTGAGCCATTCAGTGACCTGAATGTCTTCACGTTCGCAGGCGAAGTCGAAGCGATAGTCCACGGCACTTGCGAGATATGCGCCGACGCACTGGCCGACGCGATGGCAATTGTGAGGGATGGCGATGAGCAGCACGACAATCAAGACAACGATGGGCCCGGTGGCTGAGCTTGACCTGTCGGGGCCGCGACCGCTTGTGCTCGTCGATGGTGAGCCGCTTCAGGGTGTCGCGTCGGCGCGTGTGGAAGTGAACCCCGACAACGTGCCTGTGCTCGTGCTGCGCGTCATCCGGTTTGAGGTCAAGGGCGGAAGTTTGCCACACGGCATCCCGCTCTATGCGCGAAGGAGGAACGAGTGATGAAACTTCGCTATTGTTTCGTGGCGCTGCTGCTGCTCGCGTCATGCGATGCACTCAACCCCGGCCACGTCGAGAGTGCACGGCAGGCACTCGCCACGTTCTGCAGGCTGCACAAGGCCGAGATATTCAATGTGCTGCTCACGCCGAAGCAGGTCGAGGCCGGCAATACGGTCTGTGGAGCGATCGGCATGACGCTCGGGGCCGAGAATGACTGATGGTGACTATGACCCCGACGATGACTTTTTCGCACCGCCCGAGCCACGCCTGCTGCGGTGGCGCGTGTGGCTTCACAGCGCGCCCGGTATGTGGGCCACCTACGATGGGTTTGTGGACATCCACGCACCGCGTAACTCGACGCGGCAGGAGCTATTCGTCGCGGCAGTCCGCGAGCTTGCACGCACGAGCTTTTCGGACAGGCCTACGCTCGACTCGTGGCGGCTTGACAGCCTAGAATGCATCGAGCAGCAGGTGTAACAGGAGAATCACGATGAGTACCACCGCTGATGCACCGAACCCGGAAAATGCGCCGGTCCTCAGGCACTCGACCGTGACGGCGTTGATGTGGGAGCGCTTCACGATCACGGGCGACGATGGCAGGCCCGCGACACTTGCGATTCTCGACGAGGACGGCCACGTGCTCGACGCGGGCCCACAGGTCGCACACGAGCTATGGGAACTGGCGGTGCTCGCATATCGCCAGTATCTCGTCGGCGAAGGTCTGCTCCGCATTTACTCGACACCCGAAGGTCTGCTACAGGACCACGACTAAAAAAAGGCGACCCGTCGAGAGTCGCCTTTCTGCATCGAGCGCGTGTGCTTACCTTGTGCGCGGCTTGCGCTCCGCATGCTTGCCTGTTGCCACTTTCTCACTGCTCGGCACCTTCGTTGCTTCGATCAGTTCGCCAGTTCGCCGGTCGAGATCGAATCCCATCACGACGCCTCGTTTCGATGTCACGCGCACATGCATATTTTTGCCGTCGCACTCAAGGCCCTTTGCGAAAACGTCAATACGCTCGAAAGTCTCCCGGACCAGCCGACGTGCGTTCATCCTGGCATCGTAGTCAAGAACCTGTACGCCAGAAATAAGTTGGGTCCATTCCTCTGCGGGTGCTGGCCGCGACGTTGAACTGATGGATAGCTCCCGCTCCAGTTTCGTAATCGCCTGCGTAAGCGTGCGCCGGTTCGCTTCCAGTTCGCGTACGACTTCGCGGAACATGGAAGGCATACCATCCCCGTTAAGCATCTCGTCCTTGATGCCTTGGAGTTTCAGTTCTGTCTTGGCCAGCGCCGCCCGTTTCGCGGAGAGTTGCCTCATGAGCGGGTTCGACTTGTCGTTACCGCTGAAAAGATGATCAAGGTTCATCTGGTTTGCACAAAACCTCATAACCGCCAGTTCAATCGGAACGGCCGTACAACTGGCTCCGCCGCGACACTCTTGTGCCCGAAGCGAATACGAACCGCAACGCAGACGGCGAAAATTCCTGTGCTTGGTGCCGTCTGCCATCGTTGTCGTTAGTGTCTGACCGGACATGAATTCGCCGCAGTACCCACAACGGCATAACTTCAGACCCGTGAGCACCGCAGGTACTTCTCCTTTGCCTTTGCGGACCCGCTTGCCGACGAGTAGCTGGAGCGCTTCAAACTCGGGCTCGTCCATCAGCGGCGGATAGTATCCCTTGAGCGTATATTCCTTGCCGTCAGCGACCACCACCTTGTCGCCCTTCAGCGCCGGGTAGGTAATGAGCTTATGGATTCTGATGGTCGGGCGGTTGTCACTGATAGACATGCCTTCGGCGTTAAGCCGTCTCGTGATCTCGACGGAGCCGAAACCAGCCTTATAGAGTTCGATGACTCTCAGCATCGTTTCTGCTTTTTCCTTCACAAGTTCAAGGCGCTTTGTTTCTTCGCTGTATAGAACCCAGATGGGATCGGTGCCTTTGACTACTTTGCCCTGCGCGTCGATTCGTCGGGGTGAGCCGACCAGGCCGCGATACTCGCCTTTGATCCAGCGCTCACACTTCGACCTGTACGACTTCCGCACGCGGTCGCTCTTGGTGCTACTTTCCTCGTGTGCACGCATTGCCGTACCGAGCGCCATGAAAAGAATGCCGGGGTTCTGTTTTACCGTGTCGCGGTTGTACTCAGTCGGGGTGTCGCCAGTCGTGACAATAGTGATGCCCGACATGACGATACTGGTTAGCAGGTTCTGCGCGATGATCGGCTCGGCGCGTGAGAGTCGGTCAAGCGACTCGACGATGAGCACCGAGCCTTGAGGGACCAGCCCCTGTTCGACTGCTTCGAGAAATACGCCGAGCGCGCCGCGCTTGATGTGGGTGCCCTTGAATGCCGACAAACCCTCGTCGCGCATCGTAAGGGATTCGTCAAGTTCGAAGCCGCGTTTGGCCGCCCATTCCCTTGCGTACTCCGACTGTCGTGCAATTGAGTTGCCTTTCGCCTGTTGGGGGGAGCTAAACCGGAGGTAGCTGTAAACCCTCGGCGGCTGCGGCGCTAGCTCAATTGTGTTGTGGTTGCGGGGTTGCTTTCGCGCTTTGACTAACATGGTCATCCTGCCCAAATAAGGCGGTTCGTTACTAGAGTATAGACATCGGGAATTAACGAGCAAGCTCGTCGAGAAGTACGACGTGAGCGCGTCGGCCACCAAGGCCTCGTCGGCGGGCGGCGGCGAATATCCGCTGCAGGACGGCTTTGGATGGACCAACGGCGTGCTGCGCGTGCTGCTGCAGCTGTATCCGCAGACGGGCGCCGCGCAAGGCGCACCGGCGGCGTCCGACGCGTCTGCGGCCAGCGCGCCCTGAGGCGACGCCGCGCGCCCTCCGCGGCGCACGCCGTCGCCGCGCGGCGTACACTTTTTGCGCCACCACCGCGTAATCGTCGTGTAGCAACAGGAGCCCCCCATGCGCAACGAAACGGCCTTTTTGTTCGACCTCGACGGCACGCTCGTCGACAGCGTGTATCAGCATGTGCTCGCATGGAAGGAAGCGCTCGACGCGGACGGCATCGAGCTTTCGGTGTGGCGCATTCACCGTCGCATCGGCATGAGCGGCGGCCTCTTCATGAACCAGCTGCTGCGCGAGACCCACGAGGCCCACGAGTCGATCGCGCCCGAGCGCATCGCGCGCTTGCAAAAACTACACGCCGACGCCTACCGCCGCCACGCCGACAAGGTGCGTCCGCTGCCCGGCGCTCGCGCGCTGCTCGACGCGCTCAGCGCCGCACAGGTGCCCTGGGCGATCGCCACGAGCGGGCGGCTCGCCACGGCGTCCGTGAACTTGCAGGCGCTCGGCGTGGACCCGTCCGTCACGACCGTGGTCACGCGTGACGAAGTGCGCCACGCCAAGCCCGACCCGGATCTTTTCGTCGCCGCGGCGCTGCGGCTGAACGTGCCGATCGAGCGCTGCCTCGTGGTGGGCGACAGCGTCTGGGACATGCTCGCGGCCCAGCGCTGCCGCGCGCTCGGCATCGGCCTGCAGTCGGGCGGCTACGGCACCGAGGAACTGCAACGCGCGGGCGCGCTGCGCGTGTACGAAGATCCCGCCGACCTGCTCGGCCACCTCGACGAAGTCTGCGCGCGCGATTGAGCGGCGGATCGAGCCGCGAATCGGGTTGATCGCGCGCGCCGCCGCACGCGGCGCGAAAATTGCGCAGTTCCCGGCTGTGCAGTGCAGCACCGCCGCTGTGCCGCCCCGCCACTGGCGCACGCCATGTACTGCATGTCGCGCGCCATCGGCGTATGCTGACATAGGTCAATTCGACAACTCACCGGCCGGCTCCCGCCGCCTGCTGCGATGAACGACTCCGCCCCTGCCCCCGGAACCCCCAGCGCGCCACGCGTGACGGTGGTCGTCCTCACGCGCAATCACGTGCGTCAAATCATCGATACCGTCGCGCGCCTCACCGCCCTTCCCGAACACCCCGACGTCATCGTGGCCGACAACGGCTCCACCGATTCCACCGTCTCCCTGCTGGCGTCGCTCTTTCCGCAAGTGCGCATCGTCCAGTCGCTGGGCGACCACGGCATGGCCGGTTTCAATCGCGCCGTGCTGCTCGCGCGCACCGACTATGTAGCGTGCTGCGACGACAGCACCTGGTTCGCGCCCGGCGGGCTCGCACGCGCGGCGCAGCTGCTCGACGCCCACACGCAGGTGGCCGTGCTCAACGCGCGCGTGGTGAGCGGCGACGAGCGCGAAATTCACCCCGCCTGCCTGATGCTCGCCGCCACATCGCCGGGCGCGGAAGGCGAGGCCGGGCCGGGGCTCGCGAACTTCATGGCCGGCGCGTGCATTTTCCGCGCAGCCGTGTTCCGCGCGCTCGGCGGCTACGAGGAGCGGCTTTCGCACGGCGGCGCCGAGGAGCTGGCCGCGCTCGACATGCTGTCGGCCGGCCACCAGATCGTTTATTGCGAGCAGGCGCTCGCGCATCGCGAGCCGCTTTACCGCTGGTTCACGCGCGCGCAGCAATGCGCGCACGCGCGCAACACCGCCTGGGTGGCATGGATGCGCCTGCCCGCGCGCGATGCGATCGCGGCGACCGGCCGTGCGCTCGCCGTGTTCGCCCGCCAGCGCTCGCTCGGGCCCGCGGGCGTGGCGCTGCTGCGCGGCGCGTTCTGGACCTTGCGCGCGCGCCGCGTGGTGCCGCCCCACGTCGTACTGCTCACCCGCCAGGTACGCCGCGCGGAACGCCACGTGCGCGCAGGCATTCCGGCAATGGCCGAAAAGTACGACCGCTCGGGGCAGCGCGCGTGGTAAGCTGCGGCGCCCGCTGCGCGCGGGACGTCCATTCAAGAGGCCAGAGCCTGTCAAACTTGTGAACAGGCCCCATGACAGACCCGAGGACCATGACGACGCCCGACCCCGGCATCGCCCCGCACGACACCGCGACCGAAAGCCACCACGAACGCCGCTTCGAGGCGCTCGTGGAGCCGATCGAGGACTACGCGATCTTCCTGCTCGACACGCGCGGCTACGTCGCGAGCTGGAATCGCGGCGCGGCCCACATCAAGGGCTATGAAGCGCACGAGATCATCGGCCAGCATTTCTCGCGTTTTTACACCGAGGAAGCGAACGCGCGCCGCTGGCCCGATCACGAGCTGGAGCAGGCCGCGCTGCACGGGCGCTTCAACGACGAAGGCTGGCGCGTGCGCAAGGACGGCTCGATGTTCTGGGCCAACGTCGTCATCACCGCGCTGCGCGAGCGCGACGGCTCGCTCTCCGGCTTCGCCAAGGTCACGCGCGACCTCACTGCCGAGCGCCGTCAGGTCGAGGCACTGCGCCTTTCCGAAGAGCGCTTTCGCCTGCTCGTGGAAAGCGTAAGCGACTACGCGATCTTCATGCTCGATCCGCAGGGCCACGTGGTGAGCTGGAACACCGGCGCGACCAACCTGAAGGGCTACCGCCCGGCCGAGATCGTCGGCCAGCATTTTTCCGTGTTCTATCCGCCCGACGAGGTCGCCGCCGGTCAGCCCGAGCGCGAGTTGCGCCGCGCGAAGGAGTTGGGCCGGGTCGTGACCGAGGGCTGGCGCGTGCGCAAGGACGGCTCGATGTTCTGGGCCAACGTCACGCTCACCGCGGTGCATGACGGCCACGGCCGCCTCACGGGTTTCGCGAAGGTCACGCGCGACATGACCGAAAGCCGCCGCACCGACGAACTCGAGCATTCGAGCGAGCAGATGAAGCAGTTCCTCGCCTTGCTCGCGCACGAACTGCGCAACCCGCTCGCGCCGGTGCGCAACGCCGTGGCCACGATGCGCCTCATGGATGCGCCGAGCCCCGAGATCGAGCGAGCGAGCGAAATGATCGACCGCCAGATCGTGCACCTCACACGGCTCGTGGACGACCTGCTCGACGTCGGGCGCATCACGTCGGGCAAGATCGAGTTGCGCGAGGCGCCGCTCGACCTGCACGAAGTGGTCGCGCACGCCATCGACGCGGCGCAGCCCTTCACCTCGGCACGCGGCCAGCATGTGGACGTGCAGATGCCCGACGCGACGCTCACCATGACGGGCGATCACACGCGCCTCGTGCAGGTGCTGCAGAACCTGTTGCACAACGCCTCGAAGTTCTCGCCCGACGGCAGCCGCATCGTCGTGGACGTACGTTCCGCCGCGCGCGCCGTGCAGATCCAGGTGCACGACGAAGGCCGTGGCCTGCGGCCCGGCACGTACGAGTCGATCTTCGGCCTCTTCAGCCAGGACCGCTCGATGCCGGGGCCCACGGAAAACGGGCTCGGCATCGGCCTCATGCTGTGCCGCTCGCTCGTCGAGCTGCATGGCGGCACCATCTCCGCGAGGAGCGACGGGCCCGGCAAAGGCAGCACGTTCACGATCCGCCTGCCGTTCGCGCGCGAGAGCGCGCATGCGGTGCAGCCGGCGCCGCTCACGCCGGACACCACCGAGCTTGCCGCGCTGGCGGAAGCCGGCGTGCCGCCGCTGCGTGTGCTCGTGGTCGACGACAACCGCGATTCGGCCGACAGCCTCGCCATGCTGCTCGAACTCAAAGGGCACGACGTGCGCGTGGCCTACAGCGCCGCCCACGCGTGCGAGGAAGTGGACGGCTTCACGCCCGACGCCGCGCTCATCGACATCGCCATGCCGGAGATCGACGGCTATGCAACGCTGCGCGCCCTGCGCGCGCTGCCGCCGCTCAAACACACGCTGTTCGCCGCGATGACGGGCTTCGGCCAGGCCGCCGACATCGAACTCACGCACGAAGCGGGCTTCGAGATGCACCTCGTGAAGCCCGTGGACGTCACGCTGTTCGACGAGGTGCTCGCGCTCGCGGCGGCAAGGCAAAGGCGCCGCAGCGCGTGAGGTCGACTTATCGCGCCCTTAAGTTACGGTGCCTTAAGGTGAGATAGGTGCGAACGGCCGGTATTCGACCTCGGGCCCGCGCACGACAATGGCCGTCGATTCCGGCACTTCGGCCCATACATCGGGCGCATCGCCGAGCGGCTCGGAAACGAGCAGATACGCGTCGTCGCCGGCCGCGATGATGCGCGGGTCGTCGGGATACAGTTCGCGCAGATGCCGGAACGCCGTGGTGTGATAAAGCGAGCGGGAATTGCGTTCGCTCGAATACCGCACGGCGACGATCTGCTCGCCGTCGCATGCGCAAACCGTCATGTTGAGCGCCGGCTCGACGCCATGCTTTTGCGCGGTTGCCTCGACAAAACCCGCCATGCGTTCCAGCGCAAGAACAGGATCGACTTCAAGGCCGAATGTCATCGCGAGATAGAACATCGTTTCCGAATCCGTCGACCCTTCGAGCGCATTGAAGCGCCCCGGATCGATCGCGACCAACAGATCGCGCCGCATCAGCGGATAGCTGCGGATCAGGCCGTTGTGCGCGAAGATCCAGCGCCGGTGCCGAAACGGATGGCAGTTCGTTTCCTGCACCGGCGTATGCGTGGCCGCGCGAATGTGCGCGACGAACATCGGCGCACGCACCGCGCGCGCCAGCTCGCGCAGGTTGCGGTCGTTCCAGGCGGGATGCACGCTGCGGTAGCGATAGGGAATGTCGTGCGGGTCCTGATACCAGCCCATGCCGAAGCCGTCGCCATTCGTGGTGGTCGCGCCTTTGGTGGAATGCAGGCTTTGGTCGATCAGCGAATGCCGTGCGTGAAATAGCACGGTTTCGAGTTGCACGGGGTTCCCGCTATACGCAAGCCAGCGGCACATGATGGTCTCCTTCGCGTGAGAACGCTTGTGTACGCCGGCCCGATTGACAGCGCCGCTACTTCGCGGCGCGCAGGTCGGCGATCGGCGTGAGAAAGCCGGTCAGGCCAGTCAGTATGATCTGCACCCCGATGCACAGGAGCAGAAACGACGACACGCGCATGGCCACGCGCGTGCCTTCCACACCCAGGTACTGCGAAAGCCGCGCAGCGCGGCTGTACACGTAATAGATCACGAGCATGACAAGCGCGGAGATCACGAGCGACGCGAAGCTCGAGAGCAGCCACGCCGAAAGCTTGTGCGTGCGGTTGGCATTCAGCGCAATGGCCGTGGCGATGGAGCCCGGGCCGGTGGTGAGCGGAATGGTCAGCGGAAAAAAGGCCTTGCCGGAAGCCGAACTCGCACTCACGGGCTTGACCGGATGATCGACCGCGGGCGGCTCCGGCTCGGGCGCGTTGAGCATTTGCCAGCCGGCCACGGCTACGGCGAGGCCGCCGCCGATACGCAGCGCTTCCATTGAAATACCGAAGAAATGCAGGATGGGCGTGCCGACGAAAAAAGCCCCGACCAGTACGAAGAACGCGTTGATCGCCACGCGTTTGGCGAGCAGGCGCCGCTCTTCGTCGGTAAGCGTCGTGGTGCGATCGAGAAAAACAAAAGCACCGCTCAAGGGATTGATGATGCTGATGAGTCCGGTGAAACCGAACAGGATGTCTGAAATCAGGCTCTCGATCATGGAGTCGATCCGTTAAGGGCATGCGCAAAAAGCGCGCCGGGCTGCCAGAAGTGTAGCCGGATCGGCGTCACGCGTGCCGGATCGATGTCGCTCGATGCCCCCGAAAATGGCGCATTGCACCAAACTTTACGGCAAGTCCTTCAGTATTTTTGGCAGCTTTACGGGGCGCGTTCACAAGCATAGAGTGAGTGGCCTCGCACCCCGACGCGACGTTTCTTTTCTTCTTATATGAAAGAGGAGTTGCCATGTCACTGCGGTTGCTCGCTGCCTTGCCCTTTATCGGCATCCTGTTAGGGGTGCCGTTCGTCAATCGCACCGAGCCGCTCGTGCTCGGCATGCCGCTCGTGCTCGCGTGGATCGTCATGTGGGTCGTGCTGGCCGCGGTGATCATGGGGATCGTCTACCGGCTCGACCCGGTCAACCGGCTTTCGGGCGACGCGGATGCGGAGGTGCGATCATGAGCGCCCTCATCATCATCGCGGCGATGACCTTCGTCGCGCTCTACCTCGGCATGCGCGCCCGCCGCGGGCACGACATGAACCTCGAGCAGTGGGCCGTGGGCGGCCGCAGCTTCGGCACCGCGTTCGTGTTCCTGCTGATGGCGGGCGAGATCTACACCACCTTCACGTTCCTCGGCGGCAGCGGCTTCGCCTATGGCAAGGGCGCGCCCGTCTATTACATTCTGGCTTACGGCACGCTTGCATACATCCTCTCGTACTGGATGCTGCCGCCCGTATGGCGCTTCGCCAAGCAGCACCGGCTCGTCTCGCAGCCGCACTTCTTCGCGCGCAAGTACCAGAGCCCCGCGCTGGGCGTGCTGGTGGCGTGTGTGGGCGTGCTCGCGCTCGTGCCGTATCTCGTCCTGCAGCTCAAGGGCCTCGGCATCATCGTGACGACGGCCTCCTATGGCGCGATCTCCTCCACGGCGGCGATCTGGATCGGCGCGGCCGTGGTCACGGCTTACGTGATCGTTTCGGGCGTGCGCGGCTGCGCGTGGAACTCGGTCGTGAAGGACACGATGATTCTCGCCATTGCCGTGTTCCTCGGCATTTACCTGCCGATCCACCACTATGGCAGCCTGAGCGAGATGTTCCGCGCCATCGACGCCGCCAAGCCCGGCTTCCTCACGTTCCCGGCGCGAGGCCAGAGCGTGACGTGGTTCCAGTCCACCGTGCTGCTCACGGCGCTGGGCTTCTTCATGTGGCCGCACACGTTCATGTCGGTCTACACCGCGAAGAACGAGCGCATCTTCCGCCGCAACGCGATGATCCTGCCGCTCTATCAACTCATTTTGCTGTTCGTGTTCTTCTGCGGCTTCGCGGCCGTGCTCAAGGTGCCGGGCCTCAAGGGCTCCGACATCGACCTCTCGCTGTTCCGTCTCGCGCTGCAGACGTTCGATCCGTGGTTCGTGGGCGTCATCGGCGCTGCGGGCGTGCTCACCGCACTCGTGCCGGGCTCGATGATCCTCACCACGGCTTCGACGCTGCTCGCCAACGACGTCTATCGCGGCGCACTCTCGAAGAGCGCGGACGACGCGCAAGTCGCGAAGCTCGCGCGCATTTTCGTGCCGGTAATCGCGCTCGTGGCGGTCGGCTTTACGCTCAAGGGCGGCGACACCATCGTCGCGCTGCTGCTGATGGGCTACAACTTCGTCACGCAGCTGTTCCCGGCGCTGGTGTGCAGCCTCTTTGCGCACAATCGCGTGACGAAGCAAGGCGCGTTCTGCGGCATCGTGGCGGGCGTGCTCGTGGTGATCGCCACGACGCTCACGCATGTGAGCGTGGCTCAGCTGATTCCGTTCGCGCCGGACGCGCTCAAGGACGTCAACATCGGCTTCCTTGCGCTGTTCGTGAACGTGATCGTGCTCGTGGTGGTGAGCACGGTGACGCAGCCGCGCACGCATGTGGATCATGAGCATGCGCGGGCGCATTGAGATGGCGTAACGCGATAGCGAGGCGGCCCAATCGGCGTGATCCGGTTGGGCCGTTTTCCATTTATGCCGCCTTGCGCGCTTCGGCGATGCGCTGCGGCGCCTCGGGGCGCGCGTAGAGGCGTTCGAGATACGCTTGCAAACGCGGGAAGCCGTCCAGCAGTTGCACTTCGTTGGCCCAGTCCATCAGATACACCGTCACGCAGTCGGCGACGGAAAGCTGGTTGCCGACGATGAACTCGCGTCCTTCGAGATGCTTTTCGAGCACCGCGGCCATGGTCCTGAAGTCCTCCCGCGCGAGTTCGATTTCGGCGGGGCTGCGCTTTTCCGGCGGATACAGGAACGAATGCCGCGTGATTCTCCAGAGCGGCTGCTCCAGCTCGGTGACCGCGAACAGGGTCCAGCGATACGCCTGCGCCCGTTCGTCGAGATCCGCTGGCAACAGCGCCTTCTCAGGATATTTATCCGCGAGATACAGCACGATGGCAGCCGATTCGGGAATCACGCGGTCGCCGTCGATCAGCACGGGCACCTTGCCCGCGGGATTGATGCGCAGGTATTCCGGCCGCTTGTGCTCGCCTGCGAGCAGATTGACCGAGATGAATTCGAAATCGGCGTCGACTTCCTTGAGGCCCCATAGCGCGCGTTGCGAACGGGTGCCAGCAAAGCCGTAGAGTTTCATGGCGCGCCTCCGTTCAGACACCGGGAATCGGCAGAACCGGCATCACTTCGACGCCCTCGCCCGGAAAAATCGAAAAATGCGGGTGCCCTTCGAACAGCTTCGCGGCCTCTTCGTGCGATGCGGCACGCAGCACGGTATAGCCCGTTAGCGCGTTGGACGTATCCGCGATGCCATGCTCGCCAATCGACTTGGTCTTGCCGAGCGGGCCGCCCATATCGACGATCGACGCCTTGTGCTTTTCGACCCACGCGTGCCAGGCCGCTATGCCCTCCTTTTCCTTTGCGTGCCGATCCGCTTCGGAAAGCGCCGCCCAACCCTTCATGCGCGCGTTGTCTTTGGTACCGAGAAAAACAGCGAGAAACAGTTTCTGATCGCTCATGTGTCCTCCAACTGCTGGTCTGGTTGCTGGTCTGAAAACGGGAGCAACGGTATGTCGCTCATCCGGCCTTGACAGCATAGGTTGATATCAACATAATTGCAACATGGCACGCGCAAAGAAACTTCCCTTCGAAACCACGCTATTGGTGCGCGATTGCTGCCTGTGTCTGCATATGCAGCGGGCGGCACGCAATCTCGCGCGCATTTTCGACGACGTGCTGCGGCCGCTCGATCTCACGAACGGGCAGTTTTCGCTGCTGATGTCGCTGAACCGGCCGCATCCGCCCGGCATGAAAGACGTGGCGTCGCTGCTGGCCATGGACCGCACCACGCTCACGGCCGCGCTCAAGCCGCTGGAGCGGCGCGGTCTCGTCGTGATCGAGCAGGACCCGGAAGACAAGCGCAGCCGCTTGCTGAGCCTCACGGACGAGGGGCATCGGCTGCTCAACGCGGCGTTTCCGCTCTGGCAGCAAACGCATGACGAAATCGAAAAGGAATTCGCCGAGGGCGAGGTGGACAAGCTGCGGGCACACTTACGCGCGCTTTCGTAGCCTTAGCGCTTCTGCGCCCCATACAGCGTCGAATCCGCAAACCCTTCCGCCGCGAGCACGCGCCCCACGAGAATGAGCGCCGTACGCTCGATATCAGTCGCCAGCACCTTCTGCGCGATGTCCGCCAGCGTGCCCGTTACGCGTTCCTCGTCGGGCCAGCTCGCGCGATAGATCACCGCGACCGGGCAATCTTCGCCGTAATGCGGCCGCAATTCGTCGACGATGCGCGCGATATGGCGCACGCCCAGGTGAATCGCGAGCGTCGCCTTGTGCCGCGCGAGGTCGCCTAGCTGCTCGCCTTCGGGCATCGACGTTTTGGTGGCGTAGCGCGTCAGGATGAGCGTCTGCGAAATGCCGGGCAGCGTGAGTTCGCTGCCGAGCGCCGCCGCGCACGCAGCGGTCGCGGTCACGCCGGGCACGACTTCATAAGGAAGACCGAGCATGCGCAAGCGCCGGATCTGCTCGCCGATCGCGCCATAGAGCGACGGGTCGCCCGAATGCACGCGCGCCACGTCGAAGCCCTGGGCATGCGCGTTTTCGAGCAGCGCGACGATCTCGTCGAGCGTGAGCGGCGCCGTGTCCACCACCTTATGCGCGCGGTGGCCTTCGAGCACGGCCGGCGGCACGAGCGAGCCCGCGTAGAGAATCACGGGGCAACTGCGCACGAGGCGCTGGCCCTTCACGGTGATCAGTTCAGGATCGCCCGGCCCCGCGCCGATGAAGAAAACGGTCATGCGTGGAAACTCCGCTGAATAGGGTTCGCGAGCGCGTCGATTGCCGCTTGCGCCGACGTGAATTCACGTTGCGCGTCGGGCAGCGGCGGGCGCTGCATCATCACCACCGACAAGCCCAGTTCGCGCGCGACGGCGAGCTTCGCTTCGGTCGCGGCGCCGCCGCTGTTCTTGCTGACCACGACGTCGATGCGCGCCTCGGTAAAGAGCGCGCGCTCGCCTTCTTCCGTGAACGGCCCGCGCGCATCGATGATGCATGCGCGGGCGTGGCCGGGATGCGCTTCGAGGCAACGGATCGTCCAGTGCTGCTGCGGCGGCACTTCGCTCAGATGCGCGAGCGGCTCGCGCCCGAGCGTGAAGAGCGGGCGCGCGAACGGCGCAATCGCCTCGACTACCCCGGCCCAGCCGCTCACCATGCGCCAGTCGTCGCCGGGCTGCGGCTGCCACGGCGCACGCCGCAGCGCCCAGTACGGCACGTCTGCCGCCACGCATGCGCGCGCCGCGTTGGCGCTGATCTGCGCGGCATAGGGATGCGTGGCGTCGAAAACGAGCGCGATGTTTTCGTCGGCGAGAAAGCGCGCGAGCCCTTCTGCCCCGCCAAAGCCGCCCACTCGCACCGCGCAGGCGAGATCGGCGGGCACGCGGCCAAGGCCCGCGAGCGAGTACACGTGCTGCGGGCCGAGCGTGCGCGCGATCGCCAGCGCATCGCCGGTGCCGCCGAGCAGCAGGATGCGCGCCGTCATGGCTTGACGGCCTCGTAAAGCGTGACGGGCAAGGCCTGACGCCAGGTGTCGAAGCCGCCCAGCGGCTGCGCCTCGCCGATGCCGATGCGCGTGAGCGTGCCGCCGTGCTGTGCGCGCCATGCCACGAGTGCCGCTTCGCTCTGCAACGTCACCGCGTTCGCGACGAGCCGCCCGCCGCTCGCGAGCGCCGCCCAGCATGCGTCCAGCACGCCGGGTACGGTCACGCCGCCGCCGATGAAGACCGCGTCGGGCGCGGCGAGTCCTGCGAGCGCGTCGGGCGCGCGGCCCGCGACGAGTTGCAAAGCCGGCACGCCCAACGCCGCCCGATTGTGCTCGATGAAGCGTTGACGCTCGGCGTGCGCCTCGATCGCGATCGCGCGGCAGGCGGCGTGCGAGCGCATCCACTCGATGCCGATCGAGCCGCTGCCCGCGCCCACGTCCCACAGCAGCGCGCCGGGCGTCGGCGCGAGACGCGCGAGCGTGAGCGCGCGCACGTCGCGCTTCGTGATCTGACCGTCGTGGCGAAAGGCGTCGTCGGGAAGACCGGGCGTGAGCGTCCAACCGCGCGCGGGCGTCTGCGCACTATCGCTTTCGCATTCGAACGCGACCAGATTGAGCGCCGCGGCTTGTTCGACGTGCCACGCGTCGGCGCGGCCTTCGATGCGGCGTTCGAGCGGGCCCCCGAGATGCTCGAACACCGCAAAACGCGTGGCGCCGAAGCCCGCTTCGGCGAGCAGCGCGGCGAGCGCCGCGGGCGTGCGCCCGTCCGCGCTCAACGCGAGCACGCGCGAGCGCGCGTAGAGATGGCGGCGCAGCACATCGAGCGGACGGCCGACGAGCGAGACCATCGCCGTATCCTGCAACGCCCACCCCATGCGCGCCGCCGCGAGCGAGAGCGACGACGGCGCGGGCAGCACGCGCATTTCACCGGGCGGCACGCGGCGCGCGAGCGTCGCGCCCACGCCGAACAGCATGGGGTCGCCGCTCGCGAGCACGCATACGGACGCATTCGACTCGCGGTATGCGAGCAGCGCCTCCACGCTGAACGGCTGGGGCCACGCCTCGCGCCGCGCACGCACGCGTGGGGGCAGCATCGCGAGATGGCGTTCGCCGCCCGTCACGATGGCCGCGTCGAACAGCGCGCGCCGCGCGTCGCGCCCGAGCCCCGCGTAGCCGTCGTCGCCGATGCCCACCACCGTCAGCCATGCCTGCTTGCCCTGCATGCGTTCTCCCGCCGTTGCCTGTTTTGTTGCCTGTTTCTCTACGCCGCCACGGGCCCGCAGCCCGATTGTGGGGCGGAACGCGCGTGAAAACGGGCATAATACCGTGTCCGACGGCGCCGTTAAGGCATAAAAGGGAACACAGCAAGCTGTGGCCGCCCCCGCGACTGTGAGCAGCGAGACCGCATCCACCTGAGCCACTGGTATTACCGGGAAGGCCGATGCGGTCGACGACCTGTGAGCCAGGAGACCTGCCGGCCGACTGTTCGCGCGAACCCATATCGGGCGGGGTGTACCGATATCGCTGCCGCTGCCCGCCTGCAGCGCGCCGCTCCAGCGTGATGCTTACCCGGTAATGCCTTGAAACACGCAACGAAGCCCGTCTCGCCCGCTGCCGCATTGGCCGTGCTCCGCCCCTCGGCGTGCCCGGGGCTCGTGCGCGTGGTCGCGGCGCGCGACGGCGGCCTGTGCCGCATCCGTCTGCCCGGCGGCGTGCTGAGCGCCGCGCGTGCGTGCGCCCTCGCCGACGCAGCGTCGACGCACGCGAGCGGCGTGCTCGAACTGACCAATCGAGCGAACGTGCAGATTCGCGGCGTGCGCGCGGGCGAGGAAGCGGCGTTGAGCGCTGCGCTGATCGGCGCGGGCCTCGGCCCCGCCGGCATCGACGCCGCGAGCCCGGTCGAGCGCGCGTGCGCCGCCGACGAATTGCGCAACGTGATGCTGAGCCCGCTCGCGGGCCTCGACCCTGACGCGTTGTGCGACACGACGGAACTCGCCGCCGCGCTCATCGACATGATGCAGCGCGAGCCACGCTTCGCCGCGCTCTCGCCCAAGTTCGCGCTGCAACTGGACGGCGGCGAGCGTGTGGCGATGCTCGAGCATCCGCACGACATCTGGCTCGCCGCGCTGCCTTATGGCGCAACGGTGCGCTTCGCGCTGGGGCTCGCAGGTTGCCCCACGGCGCAGCCAGTCGGCACGCTCGCGGCCGAAGACGTTTGCGCATCGATGCGCGCGCTGTTGCATGCGTTCCTCGATCTCGCGGACGCGGACGCCACCCGCATGCGCGACGTCCTCGCCACTCATTCGCTCGATGCGCTGCTGCAGCGCGCGCAACAGCATGGCGAATGCACGCTGATGCGTGTCGATGCCGCGCTGCACGCGTGGCGCCGCGCGCCGAGCCCCGCCGGCTTGCGCCTCGGCGCGCACGCGCTGCACGCCGACGGCAGCGGCTACGTGGGCGCGCAGCCCGTGCTCGGCCGTATCGACGCGCCAACGCTGCGCGCACTCGCCGCGCTCGCGGAAGACTCGGGCGATGCGACGCTGCGCGTGACGCCCTGGCAAGGCGTGCTGCTGCCGAACGTGCCCGCGCACGCCATGCCCGCCGCGCTCGAACGCCTGCACGCGCTCGGTCTCATCGTCTCGCGCGCCGACCCGCTCGCGCGCCTGATCGCGTGCACCGGCTCGACGGGATGCGCAAAAAGCCGCGCGGACACGAAAGCCGACGCCCAGCGCCTCGCCGCCCTGCTGCCGCCCGGCGCCGAAGCCCACCTGAGCGGCTGCGAGCGCTCCTGCGCGGCCGCGCATTGCGCGCCGTTCACGTTGCTCGCCAGCGCCCCCGACCACTACGACCTGTACCAGCGCGACGATACGCAAAGCGGCTTCGGCCGGCTCGTCGCGCGCAGCCTGACGATCGAAGCCGCCGCGCTGGCACTCGCGCAGCGGCCCCGGAGTACCCAAGATGTCTGATTACATTCGCGACGGCCAGGCGATCTATCGCGAGTCGTTCGCGACGATCCGCGCCGAAGCCGACCTCTCGCGCATTCCCGCCGACCTCGAAAAACTCGCCGTGCGCGTGATTCATGCATGCGGCATGGTCGACGTGGTCGCCGACCTCGCGTTTTCCGCGGGCGCGGGCACGGCGGGCCGCAACGCGCTAGCGGGCGGCGCGCCGATTCTCTGCGACGCGAAAATGGTCGCTTATGGCGTGACGCGCGCGCGCTTGCCCGCGGACAACGCCGTCATCTGCACACTCGACGACCCCGCCGTCCCGGATCTCGCGCGCGAGATCGGCAACACGCGCTCGGCAGCCGCGCTCGAACTGTGGCGGCCGCATCTGGCAGGCAGCGTCGTTGCGATCGGCAATGCGCCCACCGCGCTCTTTTATCTGCTCGACATGATTGCCGCCGGCGCCCCACGCCCCGCGCTCATCCTCGGCTTTCCCGTCGGCTTCGTCGGCGCGGCCGAGTCCAAGGCGCAGCTCGCAGCCGAAAGTCACGGCGTGCCCTTCGTCGTCGTGCACGGCCGCCGCGGCGGCAGCGCGATGGCCGCCGCCGCCGTCAACGCACTCGCTTCGGAGACCGAATAAATGATCCGCAAAGGACGTCTGCACGGCATTGGCGTCGGCCCCGGCGACCCCGAACTGCTCACGCTCAAGGCGCTGCGCCTGCTCAAGGCCGCGCCCGTGGTCGCGTATTTCGTCGCGAAGGGCAAGAAAGGCAATGCGTTCGGCATCGTCGAGGCCCATCTCGAAGCGGAGCAGGAACGCCTGCCGCTCGTGTACCCCGTAACGACCGAAGCGCTCGAACCGCCGCTCTCGTACGAAGCGATCATCGCCGACTTCTACGACGGCGCGGCGCAAATGCTTGCGCGCCATCTCGACGCCGGACGCGACGTGGCCGTGATCTGCGAAGGCGATCCGTTCTTCTACGGCTCGTACATGTATCTGCACGACCGGCTCGCCGCGCACTACGAGGCCGAAGTCGTGCCGGGCGTGTGCTCGATGCTGGGCGGCGCGGCGGTGCTGGGCGTGCCGCTCGTCTACCGCAACCAGAGCCTCGCCGTACTCTCGGGCGTGCTGCCCGAGGACGAATTGCGCCGGCGCCTGGCCGACGCGGACGCCGCCGTCATCATGAAACTGGGCCGCAACTTCGACAAGGTGCGCCGCGTGCTGGGCGAACTGGGCCTCGCGCATCGCGCGCGGTATGTCGAGCGCGCAACCATGGCGAACCAGCGCATCGTCCCGCTCGACGACGTCGATCCGATGGCTTCGCCCTACTTCTCGCTGCTCGTCGTACCGGGGGTGAAATGGCAGTCGTGACGCCGCCCGCGATCGTCATTCTCGGGCCCGGCGCGCTCGCCACGGCGCGGCGCGTGCAGGCGCTCTACCCCGGCGCGCAGGTCCATGCACTGCAGGGCCGCGTGGCAGGCGATGTCGCGTTCAGCGAGCTTGGCGCGCATTTGCGCGAATGCTATACGCGCGGCCTGCCCATCGTCGCGCTGTGCGCGGCGGGCATCGTGATCCGCTGCCTCGCACCGCTCCTCGCCAACAAGGGCGCGGAGCCGCCGGTGCTCGCGCTCGCCGAGGACGGCAGCGCCGTCGTGCCGCTGCTCGGTGGACTCACCGGCGTGAACGTCATGGCGCGCGAAATTGGCGCGGCGCTCGCGGTTGCGCCCGCCATCACCACGAGCGGCGAATTGCGCTTCGGCACCTGCCTGCTCAATCCGCCCGCGGGCTACGCGCTCGCGAGTCTCGCGCAAGGCAAGCGCTTCGTCTCCGATCTGCTTGCGGGCGCTACGACACGCGTGGACGGCCAGGCACCGTGGCTGGAAAACGTCGATCTGCCGCGCGACGTCGCGGCACGCCATGCCATCCGCGTGAGCGCGAACGCCTGGGACGGCAGTCCCGACGATCTCGTGATTCATCCGCGCAGCATCGTCGCGGCCGTGGGCGCGCCACGCGCAGCGCTTGCTGAAGATGTGCGTCGCGCACTCGATGCGCACGGCCTCGCGCCGCTCGCGCTCGCGGCACTGGTCGCCCCTGCTGCGCACACGCGCGATGCATCGCTCGCGCAGGCCGCAGCGGAACTCGGCGTGCCGCTGCGCTTCGTCGATAGCGCGGAGAACACGGCGCAAGCCACGCTCGCCGCCCTCGACTTCGCGGCAAATGTCGAGCGCTACGCGCCGAACGATAACGGCGTCGCCCTCGCCTGCGCGGCCGCGCCGCTCGACCCGCTCACGCTGGGCCGCGCGCGCGGCAAGCTCACGGTGCTGGGCCTCGGCCCCGGACGCCCCGACCTGCTCACGCCCGCCGCGCGCGCCGCGCTCGACAGCGCCACCGATATCGTCGGCTATGCCACCTATGTGGAGATGGCGGGCCCGTTTCGCGCGGACCAGCAGCGCCACTCGACCGACAACCGCGAGGAACTGCAGCGCGCCCGCCACGCGTTCGAGATGGCGAGCGAGGGCCGGCGCGTGGCCGTGGTCTCGTCGGGCGACCCCGGTGTGTTCGCCATGGCGGCCGCCGTGCTCGAAGCGCTCGAAGGCTCGGGTGACGCCGGCTGGCATGCCGTCGAGCTGGCGATCGTACCAGGCGTTTCCGCAGCGCTCGCCACGGCGGCGCAAGTCGGCGCGCCGCTCGGCCACGACTTCTGCATGCTGTCGCTTTCCGACAACCTGAAGCCGTGGACGGTGATCGAAAAGCGCCTGCTGCATGCGGCGCAGGCCGATCTCGTGATGGCGTTCTACAACCCCATCTCGCGCGCGCGGCCCTGGCAGCTCGAGCGCGCGCTGGAGATCGTGCGCAGCGTGCGCGCGCCGCACACGCGCGTGGTGCTGGGCCGCGACGTGGGCCGCCCCGGCGAGACGCTGCGCGCGACGACCCTCGGCGAACTGCGTTCGGCGGACGTCGATATGCGCACGATGGTGATCGTCGGGTCGTCGGCCACGCGCGGGTTCGCTCGCGGCGACGGCAGCGAGTGGATTTACACGCCGCGCTGGTATCGCGAGGATACCTAAAAGAAACTTACGCCTTCAGGGTGGGCAGCGAGTCGCGCGGGTCGGGTGGCGCGCCCTCGAACTCGCGCGCTTTCACCTGATTGCGCCCCGCCTGCTTCGCGGCGTAAAGCTCCGCGTCGGCGGCGCGCAGCAGCGCCTGCGCGCCATCGCTCTTGTGCGGCACGCAGGTGGCGCAGCCAATGCTCACGGTCAGCGTGCCGTATTCGCTATGCTCGTGCGCGATGCCCAGCGCCGCCACCTGCTGGCGCACCGCTTCCGCGATTTTCACGGCGCCGTCGATCGGCGTGGCCGGCAGCACCGCGGCGAACTCCTCGCCGCCGTAGCGCGCCACCATGTCCGTCGCGCGGCGGCAGGCCTCGCGTATCGCACGGGCCACCGCGGCGAGCACTTTATCGCCCTCGGCATGCCCGTAGAAGTCGTTGAAGAGCTTGAACTTGTCGATGTCGATGAAGAGCACCGAGAGCGGCTCGCCCGCGCGTCTCGCATGCTGCCATTCGGATTCGATGCGCAAGTCGAGTGCGCGCCGGTTGAAGAGGCCCGTGAGCGCGTCGGTGACCGCGAGACGTTCGAATTCCTTTTGCGTGGCGAGCCGCGTGCGCATCGAAAATGCGAGTAGCCACGACGAAGCCGCGATCAGCGCGCCGAAGATCAACGCCATCGGCGCATAGATCCGCAGGCGGTGGCGCCATGCGTCGAGTGCGCCGTCCACGGAAGGCGCGACCACCGCGACGAGCGACGTGTGCGGAACGCGCTTGTACGTATAAATGCGTTCGACCTCGTCCGCCTCGCCCACGGCGATGAACGAGCCGGCACTGTTTTTCAGCATCGGCTGGATGTAGTCGAGCTCGCCGATCTGCGCACCCACTTCGTAGTCCGAATAGGGATGGTGCGCGAGCAAGGTCCCGTCGCTGAGCAGGATGAACGCGCTGCCCTTCGGGTCGATGTCGAGCCGGTCGAACAGTTGCTGAAAATACGCAAGACGCATCGTGAGCAGCACGACGCCGCCAAACGAGCCGTCGTACTCGTTCACGCGGCGCGACAGCGCGATCGAATATTGGCCTTCGCGCGTGCGCGAGCGAATCGGGTCCGAAATATACATGCCGACCGAGCGCTCGTGCTGCGCCGTGAAATAGTCCCGGTCTGCGAGATTGACGCCGGGATACGCGCGGCCGTCGCGCGATTCGACGATATGGCCGCTCGCGTCGGCATAGAACGCGTCGTCGAGATACGCGCCGGTCGCCACGCGGCCGAACAGCAGCTTGCGGCGGAGGTCGGGCGGCAGGCTTTGCGTGCGCGGGTCGCGCGCGCTCTCGGCGGCGTCGAGCAGCAACAGGTCGCAGATGCTGAAATTGGCCTCGAGGTCGTTCGACATCAGCGCAACGAGCGCGCCCGAATTGTGCTGCGTGCTGACGATGGCCTGGGTGCGCTGCTGCATCAGCCCCAACAGCACGATGGCGACGATGGCCGCGCCGACCAGCGAGCCCATCGTGCCGACAATGAACGGATGGCTTCCCACCCACTGCATGAGCGCCCGATTCCATTGGCGGAGGATTCGCAAACATCGTGTCCAGAGCTTCATGAGGCGTTTCCTCTTGCTCCGCTCATTGGGTTGATACCGTTCGTACCGCGTGCCGGCCAATTACAGATTGCATTCAGGGGCATCATACTGCGGCTCGCGAAACCGCCTTCGAATCGCGGCACGTACTCAATTTCCCTGCCGCGGCGCCGTAAACCAGATGAACCCGCGAAGTGAATTCGCGACGCGAACCGCTTACTGCCCAGCCTGCGCCGATGACCAACCCGACCACCGAAGCTCAAGCCGAAGCCATCGACGCCGCAACCGATGCTGTAACCGAAGCCGCCCCGCTCACGCCGCAAGCCCTGCCGGTCGGCGAGCCGCTCGCCTGGCCCGTCGTCGATCGCGACGGCGCCCTGCTGCTCGACGCCGGCTCGGTGCTGATGGGCGAAGCGGAACGCGACTTTCTGTTCCAGCATTTCGCGCCGCATCGCGGCGACAGGGAACGGCTCGAGGCTGCACCGGAGAGCGCGACGGCCACGAATGCGCCCAGCGCCGGCGATCCAGCCGCCACCACGCGCGACATGCACCTGACCATCGGCGCGCTGATGGGCCTGCGTCCGCAGATGGGCGCGAGCGGCGCACCGATGCACCCGTGCCGCCTGATCGGCTTCGCGCCCAACGAGGCACTCTTCGTGACGACGCCCTATGTCGACGGCCGCCCCATCGCCATCACGCCGGGCGAAAACGTGGAGATCGTCGCGATTGCGAGCCAGGCCGTCTATCGCTTCGTATGCACCGTGCATGCGCTCAGCCAGTCGCCGCTCGACTACCTCGTGCTTTCGAAGCCCGCCAACATCCGCCGCCTGCGCGAACGCCGCTCGATTCGGGTGCGCGCGCAATTTCCCGTGCGCTATGGCATCGGCGAGGAAGGTGCGGGTTATGACGGCGTGGCGCTCGCACGCGGGATCAGCGCGCTCGGGCTTTCGGTGAGCGCCGCGTGGGCACTCGGCAAGGTGGGCGAGCGGCTGCGCGTGGCCTTCCAGCTGCGCTCGGGCGACAACGCGACGGCGATCGAAACCACTGCAATCATCCGCAACGTGCAGGCGGAAACGGGCGACCCCGCCCACGCGACGCTCGGCCTCGAACTCAACCGCCTCACGACCGCCGAACAGATGGCGATGAAAGTCTACGTATTCGATCGTCAGGACGACGTGCTGTACTGGACCGGCAGCATGCGCTAATGCGCGTTCAGGCGAGCAATGCCTGAGCGTCCAGGCACTCGCCGGCCCAGGCTCGCGCGAGCGCCTCGCAGCGCCCCACGCGCAGCGCGCCAAGTTCGCAATCGATCACCGTGACGTGGTCGGCGTGGCGCGGCCGCTCAGGCCACTGCGTCGTGCGGCCGTCGCTGAACAGCCAGAGATGACGCGTACGCGCCGGGTCGCGGCGCGCGGCAATTTCGAGCACCTGCGCCGCGCGGCCGATGCCCGCTTCGAGCGGCGTGCCGCCGCCCCCGCCGATCGGCTCGATCCAGCGCTCGTTCCACCAGCGCGGCACCGCGGGCCCGAACCTCAGCTCGGCGCCGGCGCCGCCGAAAGCAATCAGCGCCACCTCCACACGCTCGGCGCGGGCGCGATCGAACAGCGCGATCAACAATCCCTTGGCGAGCGCGAGCTGGCCGCGCGCGAGCATCGAGGCCGAGCAGTCCAGCACGAAGCAATGGAGCGCGCCGGAGCCGGTCTTGCGTCTGGCGAAACGGAAATGTTGCGCCTGCAACGACCCGGCGCGCTTGGCCGCGAGCGTGGGCGGCCAGGCGATCCGCTCGCCGCGCTTCGCGACTTGCGCGGGACCGCGCCCCGGGCCTTCTCGCCGTCGAGCGCCGCCCTGTGCGAAGGCGGCGGCCTGTGCCCGACGGGTCAGCGTTTTTTTGCGGGCAGCGGGATGACGCCCTTCACGGCCTTCGCCGCGACGGGCTCGGGCGGCAACTCGCCCCAATCGGCATCCGACGTTGTTTCGGTGTGCTTGTCTTCGCGCCTGGAAGCGGAGGGCGGCTGCTGCGGCTCGGGGGAAGACGGCGCATCGGATCGCTGCGGCATGGCGTGCCGGCGATGCGCGAGCACGCAATCGGCAACCTCGTCGACGTGGTCCGGGCTCACCGCCTGCGCGCCTTCGAACGCGGCGAGCGCACGCGCCGCACGCAGCATCACGAGGTCGGCGCGCAAGCCGTCGACGGCGGCCTCGATGCAACGCTGCGCCGCGCGCTCGTGGACGGCATCGCTCCAGTCGAGCTTGTCGAGCGCTTCGCGGGCCGCCGCGAGACGCTGCGCGAGCGCGCGCTGTTCGGTCTCTCGCGCCGCACAGAACGCCTGCGGATCGGCGTCGAACGCGAGGCGCGCCTTGACGATGCGTTGCCGTTCAGCGACGTCATAAGGCGTGCCGAGTTCGACCATGAAGCCGAAGCGATCGAGCAATTGCGGACGCAACTCGCCCTCTTCGGGATTCATCGTGCCGACCAGCACGAAGTGCGCGTCGTGCGTGTGCGACACGCCATCGCGCTCCACGGTGTTCACACCGCTCGCCGCCGCGTCGAGCAGCACGTCGACGAGCGCATCGGGCAGCAGGTTCACTTCGTCCACGTAGAGCACACCGCCGTGCGCGCGCGCGAGCAGCCCTGGCGCGAAGCGCACCGCGCTCTCGCGCAACGCCGCTTCGAGGTCGAGCGTGCCGATCAGCTTGTCCTCGCTCGCGCCGAGCGGCAGCGTGACGAACGCGCCTTCCGGCAGGAGGGCCGCGAGCGCCCGCGCGGCCGTGGATTTCGCGGTGCCGCGCGGCCCGCTCACCAGCACGCCGCCGATCGCGGGGTCGATGGCCGCGAGCAGCAGTGCGCGCTGCAACGGCGCCTGGCCGACCAGCGCGGTAAAGGGAAACGCGGGACGCGTGGCCGCAGCGCTCATGGTCCTGATCCTTCCAGATGCTGCCCGGCTTCGAGCAGACGGTGTTCGAGTTGTGCGCGATGCTCGCCCGGCTCCTGCCAGAGACCGCGCTGGATCGCTTCGAGCAGGCGCTCGCACACGGCATGCATTGCGTGCGGATTGTGGCGCTGCATGAATTCGCGCGTGTCGTCGTCGTGCACGTAGGCGTTCGCGACGAGCGCGTACTGATGATCGCCCACCACGCGCGTGGTCGCGTCATAGCCGAACAGGTAATCCACGGTCGCCGCCATTTCCGCCGCGCCCTTGTAGCCGTGACGCTTCACGCCGTCGATCCACTTCGGGTTCACCACGCGCGAGCGGATCACGCGCGCGATCTCTTCGTGCAGCGGACGAATCCGCGGCGCAGCGGGATTGCTGTGGTCCGCGTGATAGAGCGCGGGCTGCGCCTGCGAAAAATGCCGCGCCGCCGCGGCCATGCCGCCCTGGAACTGGTAATAGTCGTTCGAGTCGAGCAGGTCGTGTTCGCGGTTGTCCTGGTTCTGCAGGACCACGTCGAGCGACGCGAGACGCGCGCGGAACGCCTCGCTCGCCTCATCGCCCGCGCTCTTTTGCGCGTAGGCGTAGCCGCCCCACGCCTGATACGCGTTCGCGAGATCGGCGTCGGTCTGCCACTGGCGATGGTCGATCATCGACTGCAAGCCCGCGCCGTACGCGCCGGGGCGCGCGCTGAACACGCGCCAGCCCGCGCGGCGGCGCGCCTCGTCGGCGGCCATGCCGTTCGCGACCAGCGCATCGCGCTCGCGCAGCACGCGTGCGCGCAGCGGGTTCTGGTGCTCCGGCTCGTCGAGATCGGCCACTGCCTGCACGGCGGCGTCGAACAAATGCATGACGTTGGGAAACGCGTCGCGGAAGAAGCCCGATACGCGCAGCGTCACGTCGATGCGCGGCCGGTCCAGCGCCTCGACCGGCATGATTTCGAAGTCGGTCACGCGCTGGCTGCCGGCAGCCCACTTCGGCCGTACGCCGATCAGCGCGAACGCCTGGGCGATGTCGTCGCCGCCGGTGCGCATCGTCGCCGTGCCCCAGACCGAAAGCCCCACGGCGCGCGGGTAGTCGCCGTGCTCCTGCAAATGCCGCTCGATGAGCTGATGCGCCGATTTCATGCCGAGCGCCCACGCCGCCTGGGTCGGAATGGCGCGCGTATCGACGGAATAGAAGTTGCGGCCCGTGGGCAGCACGTCGGGACGGCCTCGCGAGGGCGAACCGCTCGGGCCCGGCGGCACGAAGCGGCCTTCGAAGCCACGGCGCAGCTGGCGCAACTCTTCGGGGCCGCAGGCGTCGAGGCGCGGCAGCACGTCGTCGCGCAGGCGCGCGAGCACCCGGGCCGCGTGCGGCAGCGATGCAGGCTCCGCATCGCTTCGTTCGCCTGAGCAAATGTCTTCGATCAGCGTGGCCGCCAGCATTTCGAGGCGTTCGCGCGTGTCGCCGGCATGACGCCATGGCGTATCGCTCACCACAGCGAGTTGCGGCGGACGCGGGCCCTGCCACGGCGCAGCCCAATCGACCGTAGCCGGATCGACGAGGTGATCGATACGCAGGTCGCGCGCGAGCGCGTCGATCAGGCCCGCGTTTGCGCCCTGCCCGTCGCCGCATGCGTAGCGCCCGAGCGCGAGCAGCGTGTCGCGCCGCTGCTGGCCTTGCGGCGATTCGCCGAACGTATGCAGGCCGTCGCGAATCTGCGCTTCCTTCAGCTCGCAGAGGTAAGCGTCGGCGCGCGTGAGCAATTCGTCTTCGCCCGCCTGATCCTGCGGCGCGGAAACGCTCAATTCCTCGTGCAGCCGATGCTCGATGATCGTCGCGAGGATGGTCTTGCGCAGCAGCTTGGCGCGGCGCGGGTCCACCATCAATGCTTCGTAATACTCATCGACCTGACGTTCGAGGTCTTGCAGCGGCCCGTAGTTCTCGGCACGCGTGAGCGGTGGCATCAGGTGGTCGATGATCACGGCCTGGGCGCGGCGCTTGGCCTGGCTGCCCTCGCCCGGATCGTTGACGATGAACGGGTACAGATGCGGCAGCGGCCCGAGCGCCATGTCGGGCCAGCAGGTGTCGGCGAGCGCCACGCTCTTGCCGGGCAGCCACTCCAGGTTGCCGTGCTTGCCCACGTGCGCGATGGCGTCGATGCCGAAGGTCTCGCGCAGCCAGAAGTAAAACGCGAGATACGCGTGCGGCGGCACGAGTTCGGCGTCGTGGTAGTTCGCGTAGGTGTCGTCGCCGCGCGAGCGCGACGGCTGGATACCCACGAACACCTGGCCACAGCGCCAGCCCGCAATCATGAAGCGGCCGCGGCGCACCGTGGGGTCATCCTCCGGCACGCCCCAGCGCGCGATCAGCGCGTTTTGCGCCTCGGCGGGCAGTTGCGAGAAGCGCGCGCGGTAGTCGTCGAGGGAAAGACTCTGCCATGCGGGACGCAGCGCGCGGGTGTCCGGATCGTTGGTCACGCCCTGCGTGAGGATGCGCATGAGCGCGTCGCCGGCTGCGGGCAGATCGGCCACGCGATAGCCTTCGTCGCGCAGCATGCGCAGGATGCCGACCACCGAGGCCGGCGTGTCGAGCCCCACGCCGTTGCCGATGCGCCCTTCGCTCATCGGATAGTTCGCGAGCACGAGCGCGAGCTTCTTCTCTGCATTCGGCAGGCTGCGCAGACGGCACCACCGGCGCGCCAGTTCGGCGACGAAAGCCACGCGTTCGGCGTCGGGCTGATAGCGCACGACATCGACCTGCGTCTCCTTGCAGTGGTACGCAAGGCCCTTGAAGCTGATCGCACGCGTAATCACGCGGCCGTCCACTTCGGGCAGTGCGATATGCATGGCGATGTCGCGAGAATTCAGGCCGTGATTGTCCTTCACCCAGTCTTCGCGATTGCCGCCGCTCAGGATCACCTGGAGCACAGGCGCGTCGCCGGCGAGCGCGATCGGTTCGGGGTCATCGAGCGATGAAGCCGCGAATGCCGTGGTATTCAGCACGAGCGAGACGTCGTGTTCGGCCGCCAGTTGGTCGAGCACGTCGCGGCTCAAGGCGTCCTTGAGCGACGTGATCGCAAGCGGCAGCGGGTTCAGGCCGCGCGCGAGCAGCGCGGCGATCAAGGCATCGAAAGCGGCGGTGTTCGCCGCCTGCAGATGCGCCTTGTAAAACAGCAGCGCGACGACCGGCGCGCCGGGTTGCCAGCGCGCGCGCCATTCGTCGATGGTCGCGACATCGCGCTGCGGGCAATAGAGTGCGGCGGCCGGCAGCGCGACGGGCGGCGCGGGCTCGCTGCCCCAGTCGAACGCGCGCCACGCGAGCGCACGCAGGAACGATTCGGCGTTGGCCGCGCCGCCTTCGCGCAGATAACGCCACAGCAAGCGGCAAAACTCGGGCTCGGCGCGGCTCTTGGCGATGAGATTGGGGTCTTCCTGCAAGTCGCCCGAAAACATCGCGAGCAGTTGTCCGCGACGCCCGGCGAGCGAGACGACCTGCTCGATCCCATAAGGCCAGTACGTTTCGCCGCCCAGATGATCGACCACCACCACGCGCGCGTGCTGCAAGACGTCTTTGACGTAGAAGTCCACCGACGCGGGCTGGCGCAGATACGTGACGTTCGCGAGCCGCACGCCCGGAAAACCGGCGGGCAGACGCGGCACCACGCTCGCCAGCAGCGCGAGCGTGGTGTCCGCCGAACTGAGCACGACGATCTCGGCGGGCTGCTGGTCGATCCGGATAACGCCTTGCGTGTCGTCGACGAAACCGCCCGGCGTGGTGCGCAGCAAATGCATGGAACAGCCTCGTCTAGCTCGGCGCGATCACTTCGCGGCCGCGGTCTGCAGGTTCGCCAATGCGGTATCGAAGGCCGCTTGCAGCGTCGCGCCATCGAGGTCTTCGCCGATCAGCACGAAACGGCTCGCGAGCGGCTGTGCCGCGCTTTCCTGCGCGTTCCAGCGGCGGTCGAAATAGCTGTCGAAGCGACGGCCCACGCCTTGAATCACGAGGCGCATGGGCGCGCCCGGCAACGCGGCAAAGCCCTTCACGCGATAGATCGTGTGCGCATCGACGAGTTGTTGCAGCGCCTCGATCACGCTTTCGCGCGAAGCGGCAGCGCCTGACACCACGACCGAATCGAACTCGTCATGGTGATGATCGGGATCGTCGGCGGAACCGTGATGGTCGTGCCGCAGATGAATGCTCTCCTCGGAGGCCGCCTCGAGCCCGAGCAGCGTATGCAGATCGAGCTTGCCGTGCTGCGCGCGCACGATCTTCACCTGCGGCGGCAGTTCTTCGCGCAGTTCGGCGATGAGCGCGTCCTGGTCCGCAACGTCCAGCAGATCGGTCTTGTTGAGAATGACGAGGTCGGCCGCCGAAAGCTGGTCTTCGAACAGCTCGTGCAGCGGCGACTCGTGATCGAGGTTCGGGTCGGCGCGGCGCTGCGCGTCCACGGCCTGCGGATTTTCGGCGAACTGGCCGCTCGCGGCGGCGGGGCCGTCCACCATGGTCACGACCGCATCGACGGTGAACGCGTTGCGGATCGACGGCCAGTTGAACGCCTGCACGAGCGGCTTGGGCAGCGCGAGACCCGAGGTTTCGATCAGCACGTGATCGACATCGCCGCGGCGTTCGAGCAGTTTCTCCATCACGGGAAAGAACTCTTCCTGCACGGTGCAGCAAAGGCAGCCGTTTGCGAGTTCGTAGAGCTGGCCTTCGGTTTCGTTGCCGTCTTCGTCGCAGCCGATGCCGCAGCCACGCAGGATTTCGCCGTCGATGCCGAGTTCGCCGAATTCGTTGACGATGACCGCGACGCGCAGGCCGCCCGCGTGCTGAAGAATGTGACGCAGCAGCGTGGTTTTACCGCTGCCGAGAAAGCCCGTCACGATCGTGACCGGAATCTTGCGCATTTGCATGAAGTGCTCCTTCGGCGCCAGGCCGTATCGAGGGGCATGGTGCGTCGCGCCTGCCGTTCGTGCGGGTGCCGTGTTGCGCACACGCGCGTATCCATGGAGACGCTGTCACGCGCAACGATGCAACAACCTGCAGGGGACGAACGACCAGAAACGCACCCGGGCCTCGCCCGGCTGACGCATGAAAATCACGGACCCGGCACCGCATCCCCGCAGCGCGAATCCCACGTATCTGGCCGGTATCCGGACTGACGAAACACCGCTTCGCCTTCCCGCGCGAGCGGCCTTGCGGCCGGCTTGCACAGTGGCGTGGACTGCGTAAAGCATGGAAGCGGTTTGCGGCATTCGTGCGAACGCCGCGCTCGTTGTACCGTTGCGGGTGCAGTTCAGGTTGGCCATGCCCGAGGCGGGATGGCTCCCTGATTCCCGTTTAACTGCGCGTGCATTATGAATCGCGCGCGCGAGCACCAGAGTGCGTGCGAGTGTAGGCGCGGGGGGCCTGCGCGTCAAGGAAGGCGTGGGAAGCCGCAAAAGCGTGTGCTATCGTAGCGCGCATCCGGCGCCTGCTGGAACGCGACGCTTTTGCTCGTTTTGCCTCTGCGGTCACGCCTTCGATCGACGCTCTCGCCGTGAATCCTGCCGAACATCGCGCCTCGCGCGCAGCCTCATTCGAAGCCACGCCGGAGCCCGCGCAGCGCGTGCCGCCGCTTGCGCTCGGCATCGGCTGCCGGCGCGGCGTGACGCTCGCGCAGGTCGAAGCCGCAGTGCGCGCCGCGCTCGGCGCGTGGCCGCTCGACGGCGTAACGGCCGTGGCGACGCTCGACGCCAAAGCCGGCGAACCCGCCTTGCAAGCGTTTTGCGCGGCACACGCGCTGCCGCTGCAGACGTACACGCGGGAGCAGCTCGCCGCGACGCCGACACTGGCGCCGCCCTCCGCCGCCGCGCAGGCGCAGTTCGGTGTGGACGGCGTGTGCGAGCCCTGCGCGCGTCTCGCGGCGGGCGGCGCTCCGCTCGTGCGCGGCAAGCTGGCGCTCGACGGCGTGACGGTCGCAATCGCAGGCATTCTGCAAGATCACGAAAACGCGGACGCGAAAGCGCCGCCACCAACCCACTCCCGACGATGAAAACCGATCCCGAATCGCACCAACGCATGACGCAACGCCGCCGCGAAGGCCACGAGAAGAAGCAGGCCGCCGCGACGCACGAAAAGGGCCTGTTGATCGTCAACACCGGCAATGGCAAGGGCAAGAGCACGGCCGCATTCGGCATGGCGGTGCGCATGCTCGGCCACGGCATGAAGCTCGGTGTCGTGCAGTTCATCAAGGGCGCGCTGCACACGGCCGAACGCGATTTTCTCGGCAGCGTTGCGCACTGCGATTTCGTGACGATGGGCGACGGCTACACCTGGAACACGCAGAATCGCGACGGCGACATCGCCACCGCGCGCAAGGGCTGGGACGAAGCGAAGCGCATGATCGAGAGCGGCGAGTACGCCATGGTGATCCTCGACGAACTCAACACGGTGCTCAAATACGAGTACCTGCCGCTCGACGAAGTGCTCGGCGTGATCGCGTCGCGTGCGCCGCACGTGCACGTGGTCGTGACGGGCCGCCATGCACCCGACGCCCTGATCGAAGCCGCCGACCTCGTCACGGAAATGCGCCTCGTGAAGCATCCGTATCGCGAGCAAGGCGTGAAAGCGCAAAAGGGCGTGGAGTTTTGAGCGCATGAGCGCAACGGTTGCCTGCCCCGCGCTCTTCATCAGCGCGCCCGCTTCGGGCCAGGGCAAGACCACGTTCACGGCCGGCCTCGCACGGCTGCACCGGCGCGCGGGCCGGCGCGTGCGCGTCTTCAAGACCGGGCCGGATTTTCTCGACCCGATGATCCTCGCACGCGCGAGCGGCGCGCCCGTGCTCTCGCTCGACCTGTGGATGGTGGGTAAAGAAGCGTGCCGCGCCCTGCTCGCGCAGGCCGCGCGCGAAGCCGACCTGATCCTCATCGAAGGCGTCATGGGCCTGTTCGACGGCACGCCGAGCAGCGCCGATCTCGCGACTGAGTTTGGCGTGCCGGTGGCCGCCATCGTCAGCGCGAAGTCGATGGCGCAGACCTTCGGCGCGATCGCGTTCGGCCTCGCGCGCTTTCGGCCGGAGGTGCCGTTTCATGGCGTGCTGGCGAACCGAGTGGGCTCGCCGCGCCACGCCCAGATGCTGCAGGAGGCGTTGCCCGCCGACGTGCGCTGGCTCGGGCATGTCGCGAGCGAAGCGACGATGGCGCTGCCCGATCGTCATCTCGGCCTGCATCAGGCCGCGGAGATCGACGACCTCGACGCGCGCATCGAACGCGCCGCCGACGCGCTCGCGCAAACCGCGCTCGCCGAATTGCCGCCGGCAGTGGCGTTCGCCGATCCTTCGCACGACGAAGCGATGACGCGGCGGCTCGAAGGCCGTCATATCGCCATTGCGCGCGACGCCGCGTTCTCGTTTCTCTATCCGGCGAACATGGCGTTGCTCGAATCGCTGGGTGCGAGCGTGAGTTACTTCTCGCCGCTCGCGAACGAGCCTGCGCCCGCCGGCGCCGATGCGGTCTTTCTGCCGGGCGGCTATCCCGAGCTACATGCTTCGACGCTCGCGCACAACACGCGGAGCGCGAATTCGTTGCGCGCGCATGTATCCGCAGGCAAACCGCTCGTCGCCGAATGCGGCGGCATGCTCTATCTGCTCGACGCGTTGACCGACGTGGAAGGCACGCGCACGCCGATGCTCGGCATGCTTCCGGGCGAGGCGGTCATGCAAACGCGCTTCGCTGCGCTCGGAATGCAGCAGCTCGACGGCGCGCATGGCGAGCTACGCGGCCATACGTTTCACTATTCGCGTGTTTCCACATCACTCGCACCCGCGCTCACGGCACGCCACGCTCAAACTGGCGCGCCCGGCGAGGCGCTGTATCGGCACGGCTCGATCGCGGCCACCTATATGCACGCTTACTGGCCCTCCAACCCGGCTTTCGCGGCCGCACTCTTCCATGGCACAGCCCTTTGACGAAGCCGAACGCGCGGCGGTCTACCGCGCGATTTACGAGCGCCGCGACATGCGGCACTTCGCACCGGGCCCGATCGACCCCGCGACGCTCGCGCGTCTGCTCGACGCCGCGCATCACGCGCCGAGCGTGGGCTTCATGCAGCCGTGGCGCATCATGCGCATCACGGACCATGCGTTGCGCGAACAGCTGCATGCGACGGTCGAGCGCGAACGCATCGCGACCGCCGATGCGCTGGGCAAACGGCGCGACGAGTTCATGAAGCTCAAGGTGGAGGGCATGCGCGATTGCGCCGAGGTGCTCGTGGTCGCGCTGATGGATCGCCGCGAAGCCCACGTCTTCGGCCGCCGCACGCTGCCCGAGATGGACCTCGCTTCGGTGGCGTGCGCGATCCAGAACATGTGGCTCGCGGCGCGCGCCGAAGGCCTCGGCATGGGCTGGGTGTCGATCTTCGACGTCGACGAGGTACGCGCCCTGCTCGCCATGCCCCCCGGCGCCAAGCCGGTGGCGATACTGTGCGTGGGTCAGGTCGACGCGTTCTACCCGCAGCCGATGCTAGAAATGGAGAAATGGGCCGAACGCAAGCCGCTTGGCGAATGCGTGTTCGAAAACCGCTGGCCGCATGACGAGCCGGCCAGCGTGGCCGAAGCGGCGCCGGACGCAACGCCCGGCGCCTGACGCCCGCTCACGCCTCGCGCGCGTAGCAGACGGCCTCGACGTTGTTGCCGTCGGGATCGATCAGGAATGCTGCGTAATAGTCGGGGCTGTAATCGGCACGCACGCCGGGCTCGCCATTGTCTTTCGCGCCTGCGCGCAGGCCCGCTTCATAGAAACCAACGACCGCCGCGCGGTTCGCCGCCGCGAATGCCACGTGCACGCCGCGCGGCGCCAGCGCGGTGGCGGCGGATATGGCGTGCAGCCAGAGTTTGGGCTCGCCGGGCTGGCCGAGCCCCGCGTAGGAGTCGTCGCGCATGCACACCACGACGCCTGACGGCGCGAGCAGCGCCTCGTAAAAACGCACGCTTCGTGCGAGATCCTGCACGCGCAATCCAATGTGATCGAACATGAGCGACTCCCGTGATGTCTGCGCGCAACCGTTGCGCCAGATTCTGGAGCCAGCATAGCGCCTCCGCGTTCGGCGCGGCCTGGGAAAAGTTGCCCTGAACTACTGCGGATTGACGGGTGAGACGGAGAGCACTTCCGGCATGCCCGGCGCCTGCTCCGCCGTGCCGGCGCTGGCCGGAGCCTTCAGCTTGACGCGCCATTGCGGCGCGCCCGCGTACGGCAGCCGCGCCAGTGCGCCCGCCACGAGATACGGCACGGCCTCGCGTGCGTCGGCGTTGCGGTCGCGCTTCACGGCGCTCACCTTGTAGACCTCGCCGCCTTCGGGCAACGCGAAGAAACGCAGCGTCAGCGTATGCACGTAGGGCCGCCCGAACCACGGCAACGACGGCCCCTCGGCCGGCGCGCAGCCGGCGCCGCAATTGCTATTCACGACTTTCACCTCGGCGGGATGCGTGTCCCACGCCACCGAGACGAGATAGCGCGCCGCCTCGGGTGCGCCTGCCTTGAAGCCGCGCTGCGCGAGACCGTCGCTCAGCAACGCCTGGTACGGCAGGATCTCGCCCGCATCGGCCTGGGCGGGGGTTGGCGCAAAACGGTAGAGCGCGGGCTGGCTGGTCGCCGCCGCAGCGGGCAGCGCACCCGTGGCCGCGACGTCGGTCGTCATGCCCGCGCATCCGGCGAGGGCGACGAGCATCGGCAGGAGACAGATCGACAGCAAGGTCTTCACGAAACACTCCATCGGGTGGCCGCCGGCATGGGGCCAGCGGCATTCGGGTTATGCATGCGCCGCCGCAACGGTCCGGCGCGGCTCAAACCGGCGCGTCGAACGCGGGCAGCGACATCGTCAGGACGGTGCCCTTGCCCGGCTCGCTCTCCAGCTGGACGTCGCCGCCGTGGCGCGTCACGACCGTTTTCACGAACGCCATGCCGAGCCCCGCGCCGCTCACCTCGGGCCGCTGTTCCGCGTGAAAGCGCTGGAACGGCTGGAACAGCCTCGCCTGATCTTCCTGCGAAATACCGTAGCCCTGATCGCGAATCGAGCAGAGCACACGCGGCGGTGCGCGGTCGTCCAGCGCGACGGTGCAGACGATGCGCGTATCCGCAGGACTGTACTTCACTGCGTTGTTCAGCACGTTCACGAGCGCGCGCGTCATGAGCGAGCGGTCGGCGTTGATCCAGCCCATCTGCTCGCCTTCGAACACGGTGTCGATCTGGATGCGCTTCGCGTGCGCCTGCGGCCACACTTCATCGCTCGCATCGATCACCAGCTCCGCGAGGCTCGTGGGCTCGAGCGCATACACCTGCGACTCGGCGCGCGCGAGTTGCACGAAGTCGTCGGCGAGCTCGAGCGAGCGGCGCGCGTAGCGCTCGATGCGCTCCATCACGCCGCGCAGGGGCTCCGAGCCGAGCGTGCCGCGTTCGCGCTCCGTCTCGACCAGCGCAACGATCGAGGCCTGCGGCGAGCGCATGTCGTGCGACAGCAGGCGCAGCGCGTCCTCGCGCTGGCGTTCGGCGTCGTGCAGCTCGGTCACGTCGACGAGACCCGCGATCCAGCCCACCGCCTGCCCCTGCGCGTTGGTGCAGCACGCGTAGCGCAGCAGGTAGTCGCTGCCGTCGCGCGCGCGCACTTCCACGCCACGCTCCATCAATTCCGCGAACTCGTCGCGCGCCGGGTCGAGCGGCGCTGGCCAGTGCGCGTGCGCAAACGCCATCGCGTCGGGCGCCGGGTCGATCGGCTTGACGAGCGCGAGGTCGCCGAACACGTCCTGCATCCGGCGCCCTTCCGCGGCGCTCACCGCCAGGCGCTCGAGATACGCACGCGAAGCATGATTCGCGATCAGCACGACACCGCGCAGATCGGCCACGAGAATCGGCTCCGGCACGGAATCGAGGCTGTCCCACACGAAGCGGCGCATGTCCTGCAGCCGCTGCGCGGCCTGCGCCATGAGCGCCATTTGCTGGGCGAGCGCGTCGCCGGCGAATTCGCGGCGCGGCGTGGGGGCCTCGGGCAGCAGGTAGGGTTCGTCGGCAAGCTGGCGCAGTTCCTTGCGCAGATACGCCATCGTCATCTCGAGGCGGCGCCAGCTCCACACCGGATAGACGATGAGCAGCGCGACGATCGCCGGCACGGGCGGGAGCCAGAGGCGCGCGTGCAGCATGCCCGCGCTCGCGCCGAGCGACACGGCGATCAGGAACGCGAGCAGCAGCAGCGTGCGCAGCGGCGAGAGCACGAGGAAGCCCGCCAGCAGCAGCACGAGCGGCGCGAGCGAGGCAAGCACGACCATGACCGGCGGCACGGGCTGGATGGCGCCGCCGTTGAGCAGCGTGTCGAGCACGATGGCGTGGATGTACACGCCGGGCAGCGGCCCGAGCGTACCCGAGAGCGGCGTGGCGAAGCGGTCGTAGAGCCCCGAGGCCGTGACGCCGACGATCGCCACGCGCCCGCGCAACTGCTCGGGCGGCACGCGGCCATCGAGCACGTCGGCGAACGAGACCTTGCGGAAGGCCTGCGAATTCGCGCCGAACGGAATCAGGAAGCGCGACTCGCTGCCGGGTGCCGCCGCATGCAGCACCTCATCGCGCTGCGCGGCGCCGGGCGTACCGTGCGCGAGCTTCACGGCGCCGCTGCGCACCGCCCGCCAGACCGGCACCATCAGCTGTGGCCAGCGCTGCTGCGCGTCGCCTTCGAACAGCGCGACGCTGCGCACGATGCCGTCGCTATCGACTTCGAGGTTGATATGACCCATGCCGGCGACCGCCTGCGCGAGCGGCGCGACCGGGGGCACGGCCTCGCGGTGGCCGGTGTCGTCGGCGGGCGTGAGCAGGATCGGCAGGAACGACGGGCGCGCGCGCAGCGCCTGCGCAAAGTGCGCGTCGTCGGGAGACGATTCGGTGAACAGCACGTCGTAGACGACGGCCGCCGCGCCCGCTTTCGCGAGCTGATCGACGAGCCGCGCGTGCAGCTCGCGCGGCCAGGGCCAGCGTCCGAGCGCGGCGACGCTCGCATTGTCGATCTCCACGAGCACGATGTCGGGCGACACCGGCAGCGCGCGCGCGGAGAGCAGACGGTCATAGACCAGATGGTCGGCGCCGCTCGTGAGCCGCCAGAGCACGCAGAGCACGACCACGACCACGCCCGCGCAGCCCACCCCGGCCCATTCGAACAGGAAGCGTCGCCCGACGGAGCGGCCAAGGCGCGCGGGCGGCCTCACGCTCATGCGCGGCTCCGTCACCAATCGAGCCTGAACGACTGGACCGGGCTGGCCTTCTGGTAATAGTGGCCGTTGTCGAACTGCTCGGCGATCACCGTCCAGTAGTAGACGCCCTTCGGCAGGTCGCGCACGACCGCGTCGCCCGCCGTGATGTCGGTACGGTCGATGAGCGGCGCGCGCAGATCGGACGTCGTGGCGAGCACGAAGCGAAAGCGCGTGTTCGGCGCGTTGCGGTCGATGAACCAGCGGAACGCGAAGTCGCGCGAGCCTTCGATCGGGCCGGCGCTCGTGCCGAGCGCGACTCGCCGGCGCTCGAACGCATACGACGCCGGCATGCCTTCGAGGCCGCGCGCGTCGATGGCGGAGATGCGCACGAAGTAGGTGCCGTCTTCGAGGTTGGCAAACGACGCGCGCGGCTCGGCGCTGCGCTGGTCGCGAATCATGTCGAGCAGCCCCGCGTCGCGGCCGATCTGCACGCGCCAGGCGCTCGCACCCGCCGACGGCGCGATTTCGAAGGCGACTGCTTCGTCATCCTGCACTTTTGACGGATGCAGCAGCTCGGGCGCGTCGAGCAGCGTGACGGGCGCGCCCGCCGGCTGGCCCGCCAGCGTGAGGTTGCCGTGGTGCGCGGCGACGAGTTGCTCCGAGGCCGTGAGCGGCATGCCCGGTGCCGGCGGCCGTGCGTGTGCGCCGCTGCGGCGGCGGGTCGGCGAGTCGGCGTCCACGCCCACCGCGCCGTCCAGCACCTCGACCGCCGTCGCGCGCTTGTCGCCGTTGTAGCTCACGCGAAACTGCGTGCCGCGCACGCCGGCCACCACGGAAGGCGAGCGGATCTGGAAGCGATCGTCCTTCTTCGTGGCGTGCGTGACCTCGCTGTTCACCTCGCCATGATGGAGATCGACGATGCGGTCGGTCGCGCCCGTGAGCGCCGTTTGACGCAGCGTGGCAAGGTCGAGCGAGGTATCGGGCGGCAGCGCGATATGCGAGCCGTCGGCCAGTTCGAGGGTGGCGAAGCCGTTGTGGCCGGTCTGCACCCGGTCGCCTTCGACGAGGCTCGCGCCGACCGTGAGCGGCAGGAGCGGACCGCTGCGGAACGCATGCTGCACGGGACCGTTCGCGGCAACCACCTTCGCGCTCAGGCCATCCTGGCGCAGCAGCGCGACCGGCACGCGCAGCGTCGTACCCGGCCGGAGGTGGCGCGGCTCGCTCACATGATTGAGGCTCGCGAGCGTCTTCCAGTCGGCGGGATTGCGCAGGTAACGCGTGGCGATGTCGTAGAGCGAGTCGCCGGGGCGCGTGACGTAGGTGGTCATCTCGGGCGGCTGCGCCGGCGCGTGCTCGCGGGCCTCGGCGCCGCGGGGCAGGGCAATGAACGCAAGCGCGAAGGCAAGGAACGGCGCCGCGGTGGCGCGCACCGCACGCACGCCCCTCACGCGCTGTCCCCCTCGATCCGCTCGAGCCGGTAGCCGTAGCCGTAGATCGGCGTGAGGCGATAGCCGTTTTCGGGACGCAGGCCGAGCTTCGAGCGCAGCATGGAAACGTGCGTGTCCATCGTGCGCGAAGGAATGTCGTCGGACTGTTTCCAGATCACGTCGAGAATGTGCGCGCGCGACAGCGGCCGGCTCAGGTGCTGAAACAGCAGCAGCGCGAGATCGAACTCCTTCTGCGTGAGCGCGACGTTGCGGCCGCTCACCGAAGCCTGGCGCGACTTCAGGTCGAACTCGTACTCGCCGAAGGTTTCCTTGAACGCAGGCGTGTGCAGCTGATAGGCGCGGCGCAGCAGCGAATTGACGCGGGCGCTCAGCACCGGCGCCGAGACGGGCTTGACGACATAGTCGTCGGCGCCGGCGTTGAGCATTTGCGCGATGTCGGCCTCGCGGCTGCGGCTCGTCATGAAGAGCACCGGCAGGCGCGTGGAGAGGCTCTGCCGCACCCAGTGCAGCACTTCGTCGCCCGCCATGTCGGGCACGTTCCAGTCGAGCACGAGCAGATCGAACGTCTGCCGCCGAAGCTGCCTGACGAGCTCGCTGCCCTTGGCGAAGGCGTGGCAGACGTGGCCCGCCGCGCTCAAGGCCTGGCAGACGAACTCGGTCTGCGCTGCATCGTCATCCAGTACTGCAACTCTCATAGCACCCCGCAACCAGGTTTGTTCTTCATCGTCCTGCGATGGACTGCCTCCCTGCCGCACCGCGCTGCCACCGGGACCATCGCCTGGCGGGCTCTGGCGCGCGCTTCGGCACCGGATCGTCGGCCACCCGCCCTGGCCCTGGCGGCACGCGCAACCCACCGTGCAGTAAAGGCCGCTACTCTCGCCGCGTCTCGAAAAAAATGGGAGCGCGAGGCCGCGCTCGACTTCGGTGAACAGATCGCTCTCATGTTAATCACTCATGGTAGTCGAATTTGCCTTCGTTCGAACCGGGCCTGGCCGCCTCGCCCGCGGCTGAAGGCGATTCCGCGAGCAGCGCGGTCAGATGGGAGCGCACGTGCTCCCATGCCACATGCGCATAGTCGGGCTGCAAGGCCGCGCGCGACTGCGCCATGACGAACACGCGCAACACTGTGGACGAACACTGTGTCAGGCGCTCGGCCGCGCCGAAACGCGAAAGGTGCAGCGCTTCGCTGAGCCACGGGAGTTCGGCCGCGCAGGAATCCGCGTAGGCCTCCATTGCGGCGCGCGCATGGCGGTCGCGCGCGAGGTCGAGTTCGATGCGGTCGAACTCGCGGCCACCGTCGGGGCTGTCCACGCGCGTGCCCGGTGGAAAACGCATACGGCCGGATCGGAAAAACATGTAGCCCCCGTGAAGACAAGCAGGCAGAGCAACGGAAGTGAAGCGGCCAGGCGTTTTTTCGCGGACGCAACAACGTCGAGCCGCTCGCCATGCGCGAAGCGGCAAAAAGAATGCGTTCTGGAGTGCGGAAAAAAATGTGGCGACGGCCGCGTGCTGCGCACTGCGTGGTCTCCGGATTCCGCCCCCGGAGTCGGACCGCCAGCGCAGTCATCGTCGTACGCGGCGCGAGCCCCGCTGCCAGCGTCACCGCCCGACGCTGTCAGCGGGCCGCAGCCGCCTCCCTGCACGACGAGGCACGTGCCGCCATCGCCACGTCCACCTCAAAGCACTGGTTTTCCCAGCGTTATCCGGCGAACTCGGGTTCGCTCTGACTTCCTCTTGCTGACTGCGTCGCCAGGTCCCGAGCGAGCCAGCCCCCGTAGCAGAAATCCGTTGCCAGCGGCGCATGCGCGAAGCTCGCGTGGCGCTGGCGGAGCGCGGCCGTGCTTGCACTTGCCGCGACGACGTATTCTCACCTGGGCGCCATGAATTTACTGTCAGGGATTGTTAAATCTGTCAGAACCGACGAAAAGCGGTGAAACGCCGGGCGGATGGCATGGCGCGGGCGATGGCTCCAGTGAGCCCGCGTAACGCCGAGCATGACCGTCACGCCCCTTGATTGATTCGCAATCCTAATTCTCAGCCGGAAAACAGCAGCGGCGGGATTCCCGCCATCGAGATCCCGCCGCTGCAGCGAAGCAACGCGCTATGCGTTAGTGCTCGGTTTGCCGCTCGTTGCCCCGTTCGCCACCCTGGCTGGGACCGTGGCCGCCCTGACCACCCTGAGGCGGCGCAGCCGGCCGCCCCTGCGGCTGTTGAGGCGCGGGCGCGGGCGCACGCATGCCGCCCTGCGCCTGTTGAGGTGCGGGCGCGGGCGCACGCATGCCACCCTGAGGCTGTTGAGGTGCGGGCCCGGGCGCACGCATGCCGCCCTGCGGCTGGGGCTCCGGCGGACGCGCATAGCCCTGCGCGGGCGCGCCGGCCGGCGGCCGGCCGCCGAACTGCTGCTGCTCAGGCGGATGCCCCGCCTCGTGGGGACGCATGGTGCCGGGCTGCTCCACGTTGCCAGGCGGGCGTTGCGCTCCGGGCGGCGGTGCGCCGCGCATCGGCTCATTGGGCGCGGGCGGGCGCTCGCCGCCGCCCGGCGCAATCGCGGGCGGACGGCCCGGCGCGCCGTGCCACGCCGGCGCGGCCGGCGGGCGGCCGCGTTCAGGCGGCGGTACATGATCCCATCGATGCTGTTCGCCATACCACGGCCGGTCGCGATAGAAGCTGCCCCAGTAGGCACCGAGCGAGAACGCCACGATCGGCACGCCGATCTCCGCGCCATAGTCGGTGAGCGGCACGTAGTTGCCCTGATACGGATAACTGAGATACCCACCGTAGACCCAGCCGCGCAGACCCGGCACCGTGACGTCACACCACGAATAGTCGCCCACGCAGCCCATCACGGTGACGGGCTGGCCGGGTCCCAGTTCGGCAACGACGGGATAGTCGCCTGAAGGCCCTGCGTACAGATCCACCGGTTCACTCGTGTAGGCCGCGGATTGCGCGCTGGCGTCGGACGACGCGAGCACGAGGCCGGTTGAGAGGCACGCGCTGGCGAGCGCAGGTACGAGCGCGCGCAGGCGCGTGTTGAAGCGCTTGGACATCGTTTCTCCCTGTTCCAGCTAGTTTGTTTTGCCGCTGCGCAATTGCCGTTCCCGGCCCGTCGTGACGACGGTTCGAGGCTATTCGTTCTCTTCGAAGTAATGCCCGAACTTGACCTGCTTGGTGCGGATATAACGCTCGTTTTCCTCGCGCATCGGGATCGCGAGCGCCACGCGTTCGATCACCGGGAGGCCGTGCTGCCTGAGCGTGTCGAACTTCTTCGGATTGTTGCTCATGAGCTTTACCGACGACACTTTCAGCAGGCGCAGGATTGCCGCCGCCGAATCGTATTCGCGCGCGTCGTCGGGCAGACCGAGATCGAGGTTCGCCTCGACGGTGTCGCGGCCTTGCTGTTGCAGCTGGTACGCGCGGATCTTGTTCGACAGGCCGATGCCCCGGCCTTCGTGGCCACGCAAATAGAGCAGCACGCCACGGCCTTCGGCGGCGATGTAGCGCAGCGCGAGGTCGAGTTGCTCGCCGCAGTCGCAGCGGTAGGAACCGAACACGTCGCCGGTCAGGCACTCGGAGTGGAGCCGCGTCAGCGTGGGCTCGCCACTGCCCACGTCGCCCATGACGAGCGCGAGATGCTCGGCGCCGCCGTCCTTCACCCGGTAGACATAGGACTCGAACGTGCCGTAGCGGGTCGGCAGCGTGGCAGTCGCGTCAAGCACGACGCATTCGTTGGCGTTGTCGCCGTCCGCACAGGACGACTCAGGAAGCGTAGGCATGATTCTCGAGCAAAAAGCGGGCAAAACCGGCAAGGGGCCGGGTTGAGGTTCGGAACCGGAGTTTACCGCCATTTGCTCCGCCCCGCCGCGCAGCCCCGTAGGGGGCCGCCCGGTCTGCGCCGCATGCCCTCGGCATAAATGGTGCGACCCCGCGCATACCCCGACGACGCACGGCACGCCAGCCGCCTATACTGAAATGGCTTTCCAATGGCTTGACGGGTAATCCACCGGCTTGCCGCACCGCGCAATGACTGGACAACCAGAAGGACGAAGAGGGTCGCCCTATGACAAGCGTTGCACAGGTACTCAAATCGAAGCCGGAACAGGTGGTGTACACGATCGAAGCCTCCGATTCCGTCTATAACGCAATCCGCCTGATGGCCGATAAGCAGATCGGCGCGCTGCTCGTGACCGACGGTCCATCGATCGCCGGCATCGTCACAGAGCGTGACTACGCGCGCAAGATCGTGCTGATGGACCGATCTTCGAAAACGACCGCCGTGCGCGACATCATGAGCACGCACGTGCGCTTCGTCCAGCCGGAGCAGACCACCTACGACTGCATGGCGCTCATGACCGAGCGGCGCATGCGCCACCTGCCCGTCATGGACGACGGCAAGCTCGTGGGGATGGTGTCGATCGGCGACCTGGTGAAGGAAATCATCGCCGAGCAGAAGTTCACGATCGAGCAGCTCGAGCATTACATCACCGGCGGCCCTGGCGCCTGACGTAACGCGCCCGCCCCTCCCTCCAGACCGCCAGACGCGAAAAAGCGCCCAATCCCGACGGGGTTGGGCGAAGCCACCTTTCGGCGGCGGAGGTTCCACGCATGAAAAATCGCGCGATGGTTTGCGCGGGCGGCATGCGACAAAGGCGGAACGGTGTCCGCCTTCGCCGGTATCGGTTGGGAGCCAGGCTGGGTGGGGGCGCGGCCGGGTCAACTTGCGAGGGCGTCTGGGCCTGCTCGAAGCGCCCCGGCACCGGCTGGCGCGGGAGCGGCCAGACTGTGGCCGGTCGATGTCGCCTGCGCCGGTGTCTGAGCGACGGCCGTTTGCACCGTTCGCTTTCCCCGGACTTCGGCGCCCCATGACGGCGCGCCCTGCCCGGTTATCCGCTCAGTTGCCCGGGCCGGTCGCCCACGCCGGTAGCCGCTCAGTTGCCGAAGTACACCGACTGCGACGGGCGCACCGTGGCCGGCTGGCCCGACTGCGCCGAACCCGAGGTCGACGGGCCATAGCCGCTCGTTTCGGCTGCCGGCGCTTGTTGCGCCAGCCCTTCCTGCTGGCTCACGCGGGCTTCGGCGGCCTGGATGTCGCTCGGGTACGTCGCGTCGTTGGCGGTAGCCGGGTTGTAGCCGGCCTTCTCGAGCTGGATCAATTCGGACTTCACTTCGGCGCGTGTGACCGGACCGTTGCCTTGCACCTGGGCAAACGAAAGGGCCGGAGCAGCCACGAGGGCAGCGACGATTGCGGCTTGAATCAGGGTACGGGACTTCATGTTCATTACCTCCATCACTTGTTTTATGCCGGCGGCGGTGTCTGCCTGCATCGCCGAACCAGTGATTTCAGTGTATTGAGACAGGAGCCCAGGGGAAACCCTTATTTTGAGAAAATACACTTTCATTCGCGGCAACAATGCCGCGCGCATGCGATATCGCCCGAGCGCCTTGCGGCACGGCGCTTCCCGCGGCTTCCCACGGGGCGCTCGAGCCGGTCACAGCGGGGCGACGCTGCCGTCCAGCAGCTTGCGAGGGCCGCTCACGAACCGGCTGCCCAGTTCGTAGAAGCGCAGCGGCCGGTCCTTCTCGCGCGAGAGCCCGATGCGCGTCGTCACGCCCACGGGCCGCTCGGGTTCGTCCACGCGGCCGATCCAGAGTCCGTGCCCGCGGCACAGGTCCACGCCGTCGAAGGCCGCCGCGATGCCGAACGCCTGCGAGAGCCGCCCCGGCCCGCGCGCGAGATCGCGCAGCGGGACGCCGGGGCGCAGCGCCTCCATCGCGCCGATGCCTTCGAGCGGCTCCAGCGCGCGAAACAGGATGCCCGCGCCCACGTCCACGGCTTCGCTCGACATGTTGAACATCCAGGCGCTGCCGTAGGTCAGCCGCACGTGGGCATGACCGCGCTCGAGGAACATCGCGGCGTTATAGGGCCGGCGTCCGATGTAGGCGTAGCTCGTGGAGTCGCCCACGGGATACGCTTCGACTTCGACGAGCCGCCCGGCCATGCGCCCGCGCGCCAGGTCGCGCACGACGTATTTGCCGACCATGAAGCGCGCCAGCTCGGCGGTGTCGAGCGGCAGGTCGTTGCGGTGCAGTGGCAGGATCGTCATCGTCATCGAAGCGTTCTCGGGGTGATCGGCGCAAGCATCGCGGTTTCGCGGACCGGCAGAGTGTAGCGCTGCCGCGCTCGTCCACTGCTCATCTACCGCTTGGCCACGTGCGGCCGGCCATTGCGCTACCATCGTCCGCATATCCGCGCGAACGGTTCGCGCTACCGAAGGAGCCGCACGATGAACGAACAAAGCGCGATTGAATTCCTCACCACCGTGCGCAAGCCCCTGCTCACGCTGCACAAGGCGATTCTCGACCACGAGCGCAAGGACTACGAACGCGAGTTCGGACCGGTCACGCCGGCGGCCTTCCTGCAGGTGCTCATCAACGGCTCGGGCTTTCGCTGGCTCATGCCGCTCTCGACGGTGATCGCCAACGTCGACGAAACGCTCGACGCCAAGGACGCGAGCCCCGACGATCGCATCGGCGCGGCGCAAGGCGTGGCGGCGCTCTTTTCCGGCGAGGAATCGGCGGAGTTCTACGAGCGCTATCAGGCGTTGTTGCAGGCGAGCCCCGAAATCCTGCACTTGCACGGCACCGTGGCGCCGCTGCTCAACGCCCTGAAGAACTGAGCACGTTTCAGGCGCGCGGCGCCTTGCGGGAAGCCGTGGCCGCCGTTGCCTCCGCGGCCGCACCGCCGCGCTTGCCCTTCGCGGCGGAAAGGCGCCGCCACAGTGTCGTCTTGCTGATGCCGAGCATCTCGCACGCGCGGTCGCGATCGCCGTTGCACGCGTCGAGCGCGGCGCGGATTTCATCGGCTTCGGTGTGGAGGCTGCGCTCGCGCAAGGTGAGCGCGCCCTCGCCTGCCGTCGTTGCAGCGCCACTCGCCGCACCGCGCGACTCGAACACCTCCGGCGCGATCGAGCGCAGCACATCGGGCGTCAGCACGTCCTGTTCCGAATCGGCCAGCTCCACCACCATCCGCTCGACCACGTTCTGCAGCTCGCGCACGTTGCCGGGCCATGCGTGCCGCGCGAGCGCGCCGCTCACCAGCGCGAGCGTGCGCGCCGCGTCTTCGGGCGTGCGGATGCGCACGGCCACGCGCGGCTCGCGGCGCGAGGCCTGGAACAGCAGTTCCGCCGCCAGCAGCGCGATATCGGCGCCGCGCTCGCGCAACGGCGGAATGGCGAGATTGAGAATGTTCAGGCGGTAGAAGAGATCCGCGCGAAACTCGCCCGCTTCGATCTGCTCGGTGAGCGCGCGGTGCGTCGCGGCGACGACGCGCACGTCCACGCGCGTGGGCTCCGTGGCGCCGAGGCGCACCACCTCGCGCTCCTGCAGTACGCGCAGCAGGCGGCTCTGCAACGGCAACGGCATCTCGCCGATTTCATCGAGAAACAGCGTGCCGCGGTGCGCCGCCTCGATGAGCCCCACCTTGCCGCCGCGCCGCGCGCCCGTGAACGCGCCCTCCTCGTAGCCGAACAGCTCGCTCTCCAGCAGCGCCTCGGGAAACGCGCCGCAATTCATGGCGACGAACGGAAAGTCCCGCCGCGGGCTCTCGCGATGAATGCCCTGCGCGATCATCTCCTTGCCGGTGCCGCTTTCGCCGCGGATCAGCACCGTGGCGTCCGACTTCGCATAGCGCCGCGCGAGCTGGCGCACGCGCTCGATGCTGGGCGTCGCGCCGCTCAGGTCGTCCAGCCGGTAGCGCGCGACGAACTGCTGCGTGCGCTGACGCGAGCGCAGCGTGCGGTCGAGCCGCTCCACCGCGCGCGACTCCTGGAAGGTGAGCACGGCGCCCGTCGTCACGCCGTTGTCGACGAGCGGCCCGCGGTGCACGACGTAACTCACGCCGCGCACGGTTTCGAGCGATTCGCCATCGGCTTCGGGCAGCGCGAAGGCAATGTCGGGCGCGAGCGCTGCGAGCGACTGGCCCGCGGCCGCCGCCGGATCGATGCCGAGCACGGCCGCGAGGCGCTGGTTGATCGCCTCCACGCGGCCGCGCGCGTCGAGCGCGACCACGCCGTCGCGCAGGTGTTGCAGCACGCTGTCGAGCCGCTGGCGGCGCTGCGTTTCGCGCCAGGTGGCTTGCACGAGATCCAGCGCGTTGTCGAAAGCCGCGCGCACCGACGGGCGCGAGTAGACGAAAAACGGCACGAGCCCGAGCCGGGCCGCGAGATCGTTGACGAGGCCCGGCCCCACGACCGCGCCCACGCCGCGGTCGCGCAGGTCGAGCACGCAGGCTTCGGCGTCCTGCACGGTGCGGTAATGGCCGAACACCACGTTGATGCCATACGCGCTCGCGAAGCGCTGTACTTCCACGGGCGACTCCCCGTAGGTCACGAGCGCGACGAGTTCGGCCTCGCGCCGCGCGCGAGCGAGCGCCTGCATCACGTCGAAGCCGGTGGGCTGCACGAGCACCACGGGCAGGTCGATGCGCGCCTTCAGGTAGGTGCCGTTCGAGCCCGCCGCCACCACCACATCGGGCCGCTGGTTCGGCCCAGCCGCGGCGATTTCGGCCACCGCTTCCTCGAAGCCGCGCGGCACCACGCGCAGGTCCGCGAGCTCGTCGTATTCGCGGGCGATGTCGCGAAACAGGTCGCGCAAGCGGCTGATGCCCATGGCCCACACACGCGGGCGAATGGCGGAGGAAGCGGGAGCGGGAAAGCGGTTCATGATGTCCAACGATACGGTCGTGACGTCGAGGGCCGGCGCAGCCGAAAGCCGGCCGTCAGGCAGATTTCGCATTATCGCGCGTCGATTTCATTTTTGAAATTGTGATTTCACCATGGAAATCGGGGCGCGTTGCCGGCACACGCGATTCCGGCGCAAAATCAACGCGTTAGCCTCCTTGCGCGGAGCTGGCACGCTATCTGCAGTATGAGGCGGCGATTCAATTGGAGACATCCCGCATGAACAACAAATCCCCCGCCAGCGCCGGCGCGAAATTCCGCGCAGCCGTGGCCGCCGAACAACCGCTGCAGGTCGTCGGCGCCATCACCGCGTATGCGGCCAAGCTCGCGCAGGCGACCGGCTTCAAGGCCGTGTATCTCTCGGGCGGCGGCGTGGCCGCCAACTCGCTCGGCGTGCCGGACCTCGGCATCAGCACCATGGACGACGTGCTGATCGACGCCCGCCGCATCACCGACGCCGTCGACATTCCGCTGATGGTCGACATCGACACCGGCTGGGGCGGCGCCTTCAACATCGCGCGCACGATCAAGTCGTTCATCAAGGCGGGCGTGGCGGCCGTGCACCTGGAAGACCATGTGGGCCAGAAGCGCTGCGGCCATCGCCCGAACAAGGAAGTCGTGGCGACCGGCGAAATGGTGGACCGCGTCAAGGCCGCCGTGGACGCTCGCACCGACGACGGCTTCGTCATCATGGCCCGCACCGACGCGGCAGCCGTGGAAGGCATCGACGCCGCGATCGAGCGCGCCGTGGCCTACGTGGAAGCGGGCGCGGACATGATCTTCCCCGAAGCGATGAAGACGCTCGACGACTACCGCCGTTTCCGTGCCGCCGTGAACGTGCCGATTCTCGCCAACCTCACGGAATTCGGCTCGACGCCGTTCTTCACGACCGAAGAACTGAAGAGCGCGAATGTCGATATCGCGCTCTACTGCTGCGGCGCGTATCGTGCGATGAACGCTGCCGCGCTGAACTTCTACGAGACCGTCAAGCGCGACGGCACGCAAAAAGCCGCCGTCTCGACGATGCAGTCGCGCGAAGACCTCTACCGCTACCTCGGCTATCACGCGTACGAAGACAAGCTCGACGCGCTCTTCGCCGCGAAGAAGTAAATCCGCCCACCATATAGTTCACAGATACCTGGAGAGAGGAAGACACCATGAGCGAAGCAGAAAACACCACGCAAGCCGCAGGCGGTTTCAAGCCGAAGAAGTCCGTTGCGCTGTCGGGCGTGGCGGCGGGCAACACGGCACTGTGCACCGTGGGCCGCACCGGCAATGACCTGCACTACCGCGGCTACGACATTCTCGACCTCGCCACCGCGTGCGAGTTCGAAGAAGTCGCGTACCTGCTCGTGCACGGCAAGCTGCCGAACACGGCCGAACTGGCCGGCTACAAGGCGAAGCTCAAGGCGCTGCGCGGCCTGCCCGCCAACGTGAAGACCGCCCTCGAAGCCGTGCCCGCCTCGGCGCACCCGATGGACGTGATGCGCACCGGCGTCTCGATTCTCGGCACCGTGCTGCCCGAGAAAGACGACCACAACCTGCCGGGCGCGCGCGATATTGCCGACCGCCTGATGGCCTCGCTCGGCTCGATGCTGCTGTACTGGTATCACTTCTCGCACAACGGCAAGCGCATCGAAGTCGAAACCGACGACGACTCGATCGGCGGCCACTTCCTGCACCTGCTGCACGGCCGCGCACCGTCGAAGTCGTGGGTCGACGCGATGCACGTGTCGCTCAACCTGTACGCCGAGCACGAGTTCAACGCCTCGACGTTCACGGGCCGCGTGATCGCGGGCACGGGCTCGGACATCTACTCGGCCATCACGGGCGCGATCGGTGCGCTGCGCGGTCCGAAGCACGGCGGCGCGAATGAAGTCGCGTTCGAGATCCAGTCGCGCTACGAAAACGCCGACGACGCAGAAGCCGATATCCGCGCGCGCGTGGAGAAAAAGGAAGTCGTGATCGGCTTCGGCCACCCGGTGTACACGATCTCGGACCCGCGCAACAAGGTCATCAAGGAAATCGCGAAGAAGCTCTCGAAGGAGCAGTCGAACATGAAGCTGTTCGACATCGCCGAACGCCTCGAATCGACGATGTGGGAAGTCAAGAAGATGTTCCCGAACCTCGACTGGTTCAGCGCCGTGTCGTATCACATGATGGGCGTGCCGACCGCCATGTTCACGCCGATCTTCGTGATCGCGCGCACGGCCGGCTGGAGCGCGCACATCATCGAGCAGCGCATCGACAACAAGATCATCCGCCCGAGCGCGAATTACACGGGTCCGGAGAATCTGAAGTTCACGCCGATCAGCAAGCGCTGATCGCCGGAGGCGATGCGTCGTAGCGTGACGACATCGCCTTCGATCCCGCGCACCGCCGCTCACAACACATTTGGTCCCCAAGCCGTGAATACCGCCTACCGCAAGTCCCTCCCGGGCACCCGGCTCGATTACTTCGACGCGCGCGAAGCCGTCGAGGCCATCCAGCCCGGCGCCTACGCCACGCTGCCGTACACCTCGCGCGTGCTCGCCGAAAACCTCGTGCGCCGCTGCGACCCGGCCACGCTCGCCGCCTCGCTGACGCAGCTGATCGAACGCAAGCGCGACCTCGATTTTCCGTGGTTCCCCGCGCGCGTGGTCTGCCACGACATCCTCGGGCAGACCGCGCTCGTCGATCTCGCCGGCCTGCGCGACGCCATTGCCGACCAGGGCGGCGACCCCGCCAAGGTGAATCCGGTCGTGCCGGTGCAGTTGATCGTCGACCACTCGCTCGCCGTGGAATGCGGCGGCTTCGACCCGGACGCGTTCAACAAGAACCGCGCGATCGAAGATCGCCGTAACGAAGACCGCTTCGACTTCATCAACTGGACGAAGAAGGCGTTCAAGAACGTCGACGTGATTCCTCCGGGCAACGGCATCATGCACCAGATCAATCTGGAGAAGATGTCGCCCGTGATCCAGGCGCGTGACGGCGTGGCGTTCCCCGACACCTGCGTCGGCACCGACAGCCACACGCCGCACGTCGATGCGCTCGGCGTGATCGCCATCGGCGTGGGCGGCCTCGAGGCCGAGAACGTCATGCTCGGCCGCGCCTCGTGGATGCGCCTGCCCGATATCGTCGGCGTGGAACTCACGGGCAAGCGCCAGCCCGGCATTACCGCTACCGACATCGTGCTCGCCCTCACCGAGTTCCTGCGCAAGGAAAAGGTGGTGGGCGCGTACCTGGAGTTCCGCGGCGTTGGCGCATCGAGCCTCACGCTCGGCGACCGCGCCACGATTTCGAACATGGCGCCCGAGTATGGCGCCACGGCCGCGATGTTCTTCATCGACGATCAGACGCTCGACTATCTGCGCCTCACGGGCCGCGAGGAAGAGCAGGTCAAGCTCGTCGAAACCTACGCGAAGACCGCTGGCCTGTGGGCCGACACGCTCGACAACGCGCAATACGAGCGCACGCTCACGTTCGATCTTTCGAGCGTCGTGCGCAACATGGCCGGCCCGTCGAATCCGCACAAGCGTCTGCCCACCTCCGCTCTCGCCGAGCGCGGCATCGCGGGCAAGTGGGAAGAGACGCCGGGCCAGATGCCCGATGGCGCGGTCATCATCGCCGCCATCACGAGCTGCACGAACACGAGCAACCCGCGCAACGTGATCGCCGCCGCGCTGCTCGCGCGCAACGCGAACGCGCGCGGTCTCACGCGCAAGCCGTGGGTGAAGAGTTCGCTCGCGCCGGGATCGAAGGCCGTCGAGCTTTACCTCGAAGAAGCCAACCTGCTGCCCGATCTGGAAAAGCTCGGCTTCGGGATCGTCGCGTTTGCATGCACCACGTGTAACGGCATGTCGGGCGCGCTCGACCCGAAGATCCAGCAGGAAATCATCGACCGCGACCTGTACGCAACCGCTGTGCTCTCGGGCAACCGCAACTTCGACGGCCGCATTCACCCGTATGCAAAGCAGGCGTTCCTCGCCTCGCCGCCGCTCGTCGTCGCCTACGCGATTGCGGGCACGATCCGCTTCGACATCGAACAGGACTCGCTCGGCACGGACAAGGACGGCAAGCCCGTGTACCTCAAGGACCTCTGGCCGAGCGACGAAGAGATCGACGCCATCGTCGCGAAGAGCGTGAAGCCCGAGCAGTTCCGCAAGGTGTACGAACCGATGTTCGCGGCCACCGCGGTAACAGGTGAAACGACCGACCCGCTCTACGACTGGCGCGCGCAAAGCACCTACATCCGCCGTCCGCCGTACTGGGAAGGCGCGCTGGCTGGCGAGCGCACGCTCAAGGGCCTGCGCCCGCTCGCCGTGCTCGGCGACAACATCACGACCGACCACCTCTCGCCTTCCAACGCGATCCTGCTGGACAGCGCAGCGGGCGAGTACCTCGCGAAAATGGGCCTGCCCGAAGAGGACTTCAACTCGTACGCGACGCATCGCGGCGACCACCTCACGGCGCAGCGGGCAACCTTCGCGAACCCTACGCTCATCAACGAAATGGCCGTGGTGGACGGCGCCGTGAAGAAGGGGTCGCTCGCGCGCGTCGAGCCGGAAGGCAAGGTCACGCGCATGTGGGAAGCCATCGAAACCTACATGGAACGCAAGCAGCCGCTCATCATCGTTGCGGGTGCGGATTACGGCCAGGGCTCGTCGCGCGACTGGGCGGCCAAGGGCGTGCGTCTCGCGGGTGTGGAAGTGATCGTGGCGGAAGGCTTCGAGCGCATTCACCGCACGAACCTGATCGGCATGGGCGTGCTGCCGCTGGAGTTCAAGGCGGGCACGAATCGCACGACGCTCGGCATTGACGGCACCGAAACCTATGATGTGATCGGCGAGCGCACGCCGCGCGCCGACCTCACGCTCGTGATCGAACGCCGCAACGGCGAGCGCGTGGAAGTGCCGGTCACCTGCCGGCTCGATACGGCCGAAGAAGTGTCGATCTACGAAGCAGGCGGCGTGCTGCAGCGTTTCGCGCAGGACTTCCTCGAATCGTCACAGGCAGCGGCATAAACGGGAGACGGGCGGCGCAGCGCTCACGCGCGCGCCGCCCTTCGTTTCAGGACAACACATGGCACACGTACCTCAGATCAAGATTCCCGCCACTTACATTCGCGGCGGCACCAGCAAAGGCGTGTTCTTCCGCCTCCAGGATCTGCCCGCTTCGGCGCAGCAGCCGGGCGTTGCGCGCGACAAGCTGCTCATGCGCGTGATCGGCAGCCCCGACCCGTACGGCAAACAGATCGACGGCATGGGCGGCGCGACGTCGAGCACGAGCAAGACCGTGATCCTGGCCAAAAGCAGCAAGCCCGATCACGACGTCGACTACCTGTTCGGCCAGGTCGCCATCGACAAGGCCTTCGTGGACTGGAGCGGCAACTGCGGCAATCTCTCCGCCGCCGTGGGCCCGTTCGCGATCAGCGGCGGCCTCGTCGACCCGAGCCGCGTGCCCGACAACGGCGTGGCGACCGTGCGCATCTGGCAGGCCAACATCGGCAAGACCATCATCGCGCACGTGCCGATGACGAACGGCCACGTGCAGGAGACGGGCGACTTCGAACTGGATGGCGTGACCTTCCCCGCCGCTGAAGTGCAGCTCGAATTCCTCGACCCGGCCGCCGAGGAAGAAGGCGCGGGCGGTTCGATGTTCCCCACCGGCAATCTCGTGGACGACCTCGAAGTGCCGGGCGTGGGCACGCTCAAGGCCACGATGATCAATGCGGGCATTCCGACGATCTTCGTGAACGCCGAGGCCATCGGCTACACGGGCACGGAATTGCAGGACGCGATCAACGGCGACGCGCAGGCGCTCGAGAAGTTCGAGACGATCCGCGCGCACGGTGCGCTGCGCATGGGACTCATCAAGCATCTCGACGAGATCGCCACGCGCCAGCACACGCCGAAAATCGCCTTCGTGGCGAAGCCGGTGGGCTATACGGCGTCGAGCGGCAAGCGGGTGGAAGCCGGCGACGTGGATCTGCTGGTGCGCGCCATGTCGATGGGCAAGCTCCACCACGCGATGATGGGCACGGCGGCCGTGGCGATCGGCACCGCGGCGGCCATTCCGGGCACGCTCGTGAATCTCGCGGCGGGCGGCGGCGAGCGCAGCGCGGTGCGCTTCGGGCATCCGTCGGGCACGCTGCGCGTGGGCGCCGAGGCGCGTCAGGAAAACGGCGAATGGACGGTCACGAAGGCCATCATGAGCCGCAGCGCACGCGTGCTGATGGAAGGCTGGGTGCGGGTGCCGGGCGACGCGTTTTAAGGCGCGGTTTCAAGAAGTACGCGGTTTGCGGTAATGAAAAAACCGCCCTGACGTTGCAATGCGTCAGGGCGGTTTTGTTGTTCTTGCCGCGCTCAGCCCTGCGGAGAAGAAGGCAAATACGGCATCGGGTCCACCGGCTTGCCATCGCGGCGTACCTCGAACAGCACCGCCACGCGGTCGTTGTTCTCGCTGCCCATCTCGGCGATCTGCTGGCCCTGGTGCACCGTGTCGCCGGTCTTCACGAGCAGACGGCGGTTGTGCGAGTAAGCCGTGAGGAAGTCCTTGTTGTGCTGGACGATGATCAGGCTGCCGTATTCGTTCAGGCCCGTGCCCGCGTACATGACCTTGCCGTCGGCGGCAGCGATCACGGGATCGCCGGCCTTGCCCGCGATCTCGATGCCGCGCGTCGTGCCCGGCGCGAACGGTTCGATCACACGGCCATGCGCCGGCCACACGAGCGCGACGCTGTTCGCGTGGCGCGCCACTTCGGCGGCGACCTGGCGGTTTCCGGCGGCGTTCGCGTTGGCGTTCGCCGTTGCGCCGCCAGCTGGCGGCGCGGCCACCTGGACGGTGATCGTCTGCTTCGAAACCAGCTTGATCGACTGGCCTGCGCGCAGGTGACCGTTCGGCTTCAGGTGATTCCAGGCGGCCAGATCCTTGACCGACACACTGTGCTTTTGCGCGATGCGCTGCAGCGTGTCGCCGCGGCGCACGCGCACGTAGGTCGTTTTCGTGACGACGCGCGTGACGGGCGCACTCGCCGCCTGTTGTGCGGCGCTGGCGTCGGCGCTCGCTGCGTCGGAGGCCGGGGCCGCCGCCGCCGGGTCGGGCTGCGGTTGTTGTTGCGGTTGCTGCTGGTTCATGTCGGCGCAGCCGCCCAGCAGGGCTGCCAGCCCCAACACAGCCCAGAACCCCTTGAGACCGCGCTGGCCGATACGATCGTCTTTCATCATTGCTCTCTCCTGCGGTGCTTGCAGCCGTGCGATGCAGCGAGTGGATGCCCGGGACGGTCTGCTGCGTATGCCGCGCTCCCGCCCCCGTGGCGCTCCGGCTCGCCTGCGCCGGGCTGCTTCGATCTGCATCCAAACCGACTGCATCTCGAACCATAAACATTCAACGCACGCGATCGCCCCATTAACGAACGAGCGTGCCATCTCAAATTCGATCCGGCATTGTAAAGCGCAACTCCACGAAATCAGCCCAGGGAGAACACTTTGAAACAAATGTTAATTAGCCGAATTCTTGCTCGATAAAAACATCGGCAAGGGGCCAGAAGAAACTGCCCAAACCCGCGTCAGGGCGGCGTTCGCCGCGCCGGCATGATCGTGCCCTTTCCCCCGACTTATCGGCACACGTACCGGAAACTTGAAGGGCGCACTGGCGGCGCCCACTGAAAGCAAATTGAAATTGCGCTAATATCGGCGGCGTCAACGTAAACCCGCATGCGGCGGGAACCCTCGCGTATTCTTCAGGTCTTTTCCTGCGTTTGTCGTGCGGCCGCCGCGGTGGCCACGTCACGGTTCCCGGCGCCAGGCGCCCCGCGAACCTCGCCCGAATTCCCGATTTCCCGATTTCCCGATTTTTCCAGCCAGGTACTCCCAGCCTCTGCCCGCCCGGCCCGTTTCGCATCACCGGCTGCTTCAAGCGCCCCATACCGGCCCGGCCCGCTGCCCCAACATGCCAAAGTCATCCAACCGTCTAGTCGAACTCGATTTCTTCCGCGGCCTCGTCCTGCTCATCATCGTCGTCGATCACATTGGCGGCAGCATCGTCTCGCGCGTCACGCTGCACGCCTACGCGCTGTGCGACGCGGCCGAGGTGTTCGTCTTCCTCGGCGGCTTCGCCACGGCCACCGCGTGGGCCACGCTGTGCGCACGCCGCACCGAGGCCGCGGCGCGGCAGCGCTTCATCAAACGCGCGTTCGAGATCTACCGCGCGTTCGTCGTGACGGCGCTGTTGATGCTGCTCGTCACCGCGATTCTCGTGGCCTGCAACGTCGACGCGCCCAACCTCGCCACCACCGATCTCGACGATCTCACGCTCGCGCCCGCCGCCGCGCTGCGCGACATCGTGCTGCTGCGCCGCCAGCCGTATCTGGCCGGCGTCCTGCCGATGTACGCCTGGTTCGCCCTCGCCGCCCCGCTCGCCTTGCCGCTCGCGCGCACGCGGCCGTGGCTGCTGCTGGCCGTGAGCCTTGCGCTATGGGGCGTCGCGCCGCACCTGGCGCCGTGGCTGCCGCACGTCGAAGACGTGCAATGGGACTTCAACCCGTTCGGCTGGCAGCTGATGTTCGTGCTCGGCGTGATCGCGCAGGCGCAACCCGTGTTCCAGCGCGTGAGCGCGCACCGTCTCGGCACGCTCGTGACCCTCGCCGCACTCGCCGTCGTGGCGGGCGCCGCGATCTATCGCCTGCAGCTCGGCAACGTCGGGCTCGACGGCGACTTCAAGCGCAACCTCGCCTGGTTTCGCGTGCTCAACTTCCTTGGCATCGCGTGGCTCACGGCGCATGTCATCCGCCTCGGCTGGGCGAAGCGCGTGGCGCATGCGCTGCCCTGGGTGGGCCTCGTCGGCCGCAAGGGCATGCTCTCGTTCGTGGCCGGCGCCGTGATTTCGCTCACGGTCGACTCGGTGCTCTACTGGTACACCGACGGCTACCTGAACGTGCCGCTCGGCCTCTGCGCCGACGCCGTGGCGATCACCGCGCTGCTGCTCGTCGCACGTGCGTCCGACCCGCTCAAGCGGCTGCTGCCTTCGCGCGCCAAAGCTTCCGCCTGAAACGACGCGGCGCGCAGGCCATGCACTGCGCGCCCGCACACCGATCACGCTTCCGGCGTGCACGAGCGGCTGCTAGCATGATGACCCCGCGCCGCCGGCGCGCCACCGCCCTCGATGTCCCTGCCATGCGCAGACTCCTTCGCACCGCGCTGCTCCCGCTCGCCCTCTCCTGCGCGGCGTTCGTCACGCCAGCGGCGCCTGCCGCGGCGAGCACGATCGTGGTCCGCACGTTCCACGCCGAGGCGCTCAACCGCGAGTGGGCCTACGTGGTATACCTGCCGAACGGCTATCGCGCCGACCAGGGCCGCTACCCGGTGCTCTATCTTCTGCATGGCAACAACGGCGAGCCCATGGACTGGGTCACGCATGGCCAGCTCCAGACCACCGCCGACACGCTGATCGCCCGTCACGAAATCCCGCCCGTAGTGATCGTGATGCCGCAGGGCGGCACCGACTGGTACGTCGACCGCAAGGAGCGGATGGAGACGGCGTTCTTCCAGGATCTGCTGCCCGAGATCGAGTCGCACTTCGCGGTGGACGACGCGCGCGACGGCCGCGCGATCGGCGGCGTTTCGATGGGCGGGTTCGGCGCGCTGCGCTATACGCTGGAGCACCCCGACATGTTCTGCGGCGCGCTGCTGCTTTCCCCGGCGGTCTATGCGGGCGACCCGCCGCCCAGTTCGGCGGCGCGTCACGTGGGCGTGTTCGGCGACCATCAGTTCGATGCGCAGATCTGGCGCACGCTCAACTATCCGGCGCTCTGGAAGCCGTATTTCGCGCAGCCCCGGCGCGTGCCGTTCTTCATTGCCGCCGGCGACGACGACCTCGTGATCCAGGCCGAGTCGTCGCTGCTCTACACGCGGCTGCGCGAGGCCGGCAATACGGCGGCGCTGCGCATCGTCGATGGCGGCCACGTGTGGCCCGTGTGGCGCGAACTGCTGCCGGCGGCGCTCAAGTACACGCTCGAGTGCTTTCGCTGAGCGAGGCGCGCGGCGCGCCTCGCCGCGAACCGGGCGTAACCGGGCGTCACTCCGCCCAGTTCACCCAAAGCACCATCAGCACGGTCATGAGCGCCGGGCCGATGAAGATGCCGATCAGCCCGAAGGTCGTCGCCCCGCCCAGAATGCCGAACAGCACAAGCAGAAAAGGCAGACGCGTGGAATTGCCGATCAGCACGGGCCGCACGAAATGCTCGGCGACGAACACCACCACGAATCCCCATATCGCGAGCGCCGCCGCCGCGATCAGCGAGCCCTGGATGACGAGCCACAGCGCCGCGCCGCCGAACACGATCGGTGCGCAAAACGGCAGCATAGCCGCGATGGCGGTGACCGTGCCCAGCAGCGCTGCATGCGGCACGCCGGTCGCGATATAGGCGGCGGTCAGCAGCACGCCCTCGCCCAGCCCCACGACCACGAGCCCCGTGACCGTGGCGCGCACGGCGGCAGCCATGCGCTGCAGGAGTTGCGCGCCGTCGGCGCCGAAGGCACGGCGCGCACCGCGCATCACCGTCGCCGAGAGTCGCGGACCCGCCCGGAAGATCACGAACAGCGTGACGAGCATGAAGCCGAACGTCATCGTGGCGTGGGCGGCGCGCGCACCGAAGTGGCGGCCGAACGTGGCGATGGTGTCGCCGTGCAGGTTCTTCATCGCCGGGGACGCCTTGAGCGGCTGGGCGAGATTGGCCTGCCACCAGTCGCTCACCTGGCGGCTGCCGACCGGCAGATGCGCGACGAAGTCGGGCACCGGCACGCCGTTCTCCTGGGCGTCGCGCAGCCAGAGGTAAAGCTCGTGAGCCTCGCCGCCGGCCTGAATGGCCGTGACGGCGATCGGCAGGAGCACGAGCAGGCCGATCGCGGCCGTGAGCAGCGTGGCGATCAGCGTCTTGCGGCCCTTGAACGGGGCGCGGCGCTCGATCGCCTGATAGGCGGGCCACAGGACGATGGCAAAGACGCTCGCCCAGGCCACGGCGGGCACGAACTCGCGCACGATCCACAGTGCCAGCAGGACGAGCGTGGCGTACAGCACCGCGGAGGCGGCGCGCTGGATTTTCTGCTCGTTTGCGGAGTTCGGAGCAGGCGGACGATGAATCATGTAACCTCGTGAAAATTCAAAAACAGGGGCCCGGTTTCGTGGCTGCGCAGGTGCGGTGCCACCAGCCAGCGCGGTGCAGCAATCAATCCGGCCGGGCCAGTCTTTCCTCAGATCCCGATCCGCGCCAACCGTTCCGTCCCCACCCTGGAACGCCCTTCAGGCGCCCGTTTTCGGGCCACTCGATGTCGCGCCACGTACAACAGTGCGTTGCACAAATTCGAGATGTCGACCCCCAATCCGCCGCAAACCCCCATTCCTTCGTGAATCGCAACGTGTCGCAGGATGATTGTTGCTGATAATGGAATGGTGTTTCAACGGCGACAGAATGGCACTTGTCAGCGCGCGGGACTACATTCGCGGCACCACACTTACGGAGCCGACAATGAAGAAAAAAGCGTGCCTCTCGCTTGACGGAGCCAACGGTGAGCGCATCGAAATACTCGAGCAGACGGATACGGCGCTGGTGATCCGCTGGGTCGAACCCGGTCGCTGCCATTATGGCGAACAGCGCTGGCGCCGCCGCTCGGCGCATTCTTCGGGCACCTGCGCCGTGTCGCGCCGCAAGATCCGCCGCGGTGACGCCGTGTTCAAGCCGGCCGAACGTCCCGCACCGCTCAACGCCTCCGTCATGATCGCCGCCGAAGTGTTCGGCGCCCTCATCGGCGCAGAACTGCCGAAGTAAGCGCGGCGACGTCGCCCGCGGCCTCAACGAGGCGCGAGCGAGATAGCCCGCGCGGCATGCCGCGGCGCGAAGCCCGCCGAGGCGGCGCACAACGCCGCCACGCGCGCGAGCACATCGGCGTCGAAGGCCGCCGCGTGCGGGCCCGAGCGGTCCACGTGCAAGAGCAACTGCTCGCTCGCCGAGACGGGCGAGCCGCCCGCTTCGTCAAAATCGCCCGCGAACATCTCCAGATACAGGCGCACGCGTTTCGCGTCGTGCTCGATCACCCGGACGTCGACGCGCACCGGCGCACCCTCCTTGATCTCGCGGAGATAGTTCAGGTGCGCCTCCAGCGTGTACATCGACCGCCCGCGCGCCTCGCGCGCCGCCGCGTCGAGCCCGATGGCGTCGAGCAGCGCGTCGGTCGCGTAGCTGTAGATCAGCATGTAGAACGCGTCGCGCAGATGGCCGTTGTAATCGACCCACTCCGCGCGCACCGTGTCGCGGTAGACCACGGGCGCCGTTTCGTTCGTCATCCAGTCTCCCCTCGCGTCTCCACATTCGGTGCCCGCATGCAAGCGGGAGCAGTGTAACTGCAGACCCGCCTCGTGCGCCGCGACGCCGGCAGGCTCCGGCGCCGCCGCATGCGTGCTCGCGTCGCCGTGCACGCCGCGCGCCGCTGGGGTAAGGTTGAACGGTCGCGGCGCAGCCGCCGCCCTTCCAACGCCCTTCAACCGCCGCCTCCCGCGCGGCGCTTCGCGAGGCCCGGCCATGGCAGAAAACACGCCCCCGCTTCCGTTTCCCCCGCAGCAGTTCTCGCTCGACGTGATGCTCGAGAAGTACGCCAAAGGCGACGAGCAGACCGCCGACGACGTCTACCGCCGCGTCGCGCGCGGCGTCGCGCAGGTCGAGCCGCCCGCGCTGCGCGCCGAGGTCGAGGCGCGTTTCGTCGACAATCTGCGCAACGGCGCGCTGGGCGCGGGGCGGATCATGAGCGCGGCGGGCGCCGGCATCGAAGCCACGCTGATCAACTGCTTCGTGCAGCCGGTCGGCGACAGCATCCAGGGCATGGACGCCGAAGGCCGCCCCGGCATCTACGTCGCGCTGCTGCAGGCCGCCGAGACCATGCGGCGCGGCGGCGGCGTGGGCTACAACTTCTCGGCGATCCGGCCGCGCGGCGCGTTCGTGCATTCGACGGGATCGAGCGCATCGGGGCCGTGCAGCTACATCGACGTGTTCGACGCCTCGTGCCGCACCGTGGAAAGCGCAGGTGCCCGGCGCGGCGCGCAGATGGCCGTGCTCGACTGCGATCACCCCGACCTGCCCGAATTCATCGAGGCCAAGCATTCGAAGGGGCGCTGGAACAACTTCAACGTCTCGGTCGCGGTGACCGACGAATTCATGCGCGCCGTGGAAAACGACGCGCCCTGGCAGCTCGTGCATCGCGCCGAGCCCTCGCCCGCGCTGCGCGCCTCGGGCGACCTGCGGCGCCGCGACGACGGCCTGTGGGTCTACGCCGAGACGCGCGCCCGCGCGCTGTGGGACGCGATCATGCGCTCGACCTACGACGTGGCCGAGCCGGGCGTGGTGTTCATCTCGCGCATGAACGAGGACAACAACCTGCGCGCGCTCGAATCGATCCGCGCGACCAACCCGTGCGGCGAGCAGCCGCTGCCCGCGTACGGTTGCTGCAACCTCGGACCGCTCGACCTCACCCGCTTCGTGATCGACCCGTTCGCGCAGATGCGCGGCGGCAAGGCAGATTTCGACTGGAATCAACTCGCCGTTCGCACGGGCACCCAGGTGCGCTTTCTCGACGACGTGCTCGACGCGACGCTCTGGCCGCTGCCCGAGCAGCAGGCGGAGGCGGCGGCCAAGCGGCGTATCGGCGTGGGCTTCACGGGACTCGGCGACACGCTCGTGATGCTCGGCATCCGCTACAACTCGCCCGAAGGCTGCGAATTCGGCGCGCGCGTGGGGCGCACGATGCGCGACGCCGCCTATCGCGCCTCCGTCGAACTCGCGCGCGAGCGCGGCGCGTTTCCGCTCTTCGACGCGAGGACGTACCTCGAAGAAGGCACCTTCGCCTCGCGCCTGCCCGACGACCTCAAGGGCGAGATCCGCGCGCACGGCATCCGCAACAGCCATCTGCTGTCCATCGCGCCCACGGGCACGGTGAGCCTCGCGTTCGCCGACAACGTCTCGAACGGCATCGAGCCCGCGTTCTCGTGGACCTACCAGCGCACGCGCCGCATGGCCGACGGCAGCCGCGAAACGTTCAACGTCGAAGACCACGCGTGGCGTGTGTTCCGCGAACTGGGCGGCGACGTGAGCGCGCTGCCCGCGTACTTCGTGAGCGCGCTGGAAATGAGCGCGCAGGAACACGTGGCGATGATGGCGGCCGTGCAGCCGTACGTCGACACGTCGATCTCGAAGACCGTCAACGTGCCCGCCGACTATCCGTTCGAGGACTTCGAAAACCTCTATCTCGACGCATGGCGGCGCGGCCTCAAGGGACTCGCGACCTACCGCCCGAACGAGACGCTCGGCGCGGTGCTGCAAACGCTGCCTCCCGAAGCGGCGGCAACGGCCGACGACGCGCTCGGCGACGCCCTGCTCGACCCGCTGCGCGTGGCGATCGACCATCGGCCCAAGGGCGAGCTGCCGGCCGTGATCGAGAAGATCGAATACATCACGCAGACGGGCAAGGTCTCGCTCTACGTGGCGGTGTCGTTTCTCGAAGTGACGGGCCAGGTGGGCGGCGAAGCGGTGACGATCGAGCGGCCCATCGAATTCTTCATCCCCGTGGGCCAGCGCGACGAGCAGCAGCAATGGATCACGGCGACCATGCGTTCGCTCTCGCTCGCGGCGCGCGGCGGCTTCGTCGCGCGCAATCTGCAGGACTTGCGCAAGGTGTCGTGGGATCGCGGCCAGGTGCGCTACGGCGAGACGCAGCGTCTGGACGGCCGGCGCATTCCGCTGTGGCACGACTCCGAGGTCGCGGCCATCGCCTACGCGATCCAGCAGATCCTGCACCGGCGCGGCTTTCTCGATGCCGAGGGGCGGCAGGTGCCGTCGCGGCTGCTCGCGCAGCGGCGTGACGGTGCACTGGCCGCGCAATTCACCGGCAACGCGCGGGCCGGCGCGGAACAGCCCGGCGACCAGGTGCTCGACGGCGACAACGCGCTGCCCGCCGATACCCAGCACGCGTTTGCCCACGCGATGCTCGGCCGCAAGTGCGGGTCGTGCGGGGCGAACGCGGTGATCCGCAAGGACGGCTGCGACTTCTGCACGGCGTGCGGTGAGATCGGGACGTGTGGTTGAACACGGCGACGCGCTCGAGAAAGCGCTGAGGAAGCCCTATGACTGCAGGCTTTCGGTAATGCGCCCGCTTGCCGTCACCTGGTCCAGCCTCGCGACCAACTCGTGGACCGTATCGATATTGTGGACACCCGGGCAGGCAGACGGCCCTGTGATCGATGCCGGCCTGCCGCATGCCAGCATGAGGATCGGCACCAGCGGCGCGACGCTGACCACTTCCTCGACGAACAATGGGGCGCGCCACGCCACCTGCTCCGGGTAGATGATCACCGCGGCGGGCTGCTGATCCTCGATGGCGCGCTCCAGCTCCTGGAGCGTACTTACGGAGTTCGCGTGATAGCCTTCCGCGCGAAGCAATACGGTCAGCGATTTCCTGAACAAATCGGAGTTGCTGAAAACCACGACGGCGACAAGACGGCGACGCGTCAATTGCCGTGCAATCCCCTGGCTTCGCAGCCGAAGTTCACACGAACGCAGGACCACCCTGGCGAGATCACAGGCTTTGCGCGCCTCGTTGGCCTGAGGAGAGTCGGCCGAATAGCGGAGTATGACGCGTTCGAGTACGGCGGATCTTGCCTCGAGCAATTCCAGGGCAAGATCGAATTCCCTCTCGAGCGCGCCACCATTGAGCTGGGAACCTGCCATGTCATCTCCCGCGACCGTTTCATCACGGACGGCTATTCCCATTCTAGTCAAGATTGCAGCCGACTTACGCGGCCGACCGCGCATGCCAGCTATCGCCTGGCCGCCTGCTGTTCCGGTGCAAGCGCACGCCTCGCGTTCTTCGACGCCGCATCGACCACCACGTTGAAGTTGCTTTGCGCGACTTCGACGGCCTGCTGCCCCGTGTTCCCTAGCGTCTGGTACAGCGTATTGGCCGCCGTCATCGCGGAATTGAATGCCGCCACCGCCGCCTCGGAGCCAGCCGGCGCGTTGCGGGTCGCTTCGTCGAAGAACGTCTGGGCCCGCTGCATACATTCTTGCCCTTCCACCTGAGCCGCTCTGAGCACTTCGGCCTGCGCCGACGACATGATGCCGAGAAACTCGCGGTTATAAGACTGGACCCTCTCGGCCAGCGGGGCGCCGAGCGCGCCCTGAAGGGTCACCCAGTCCTGCGGATTGTCCACCGTGCTCTGCGCCAACGCCGACGCTTCTTTCAGCGTCGCTCGCGTGAACTGCGCGTTGAGTTCGACGAGCTTGCCGATGCCCTCGACCATCGCGGCGGCCAGACCATAGGCGACATCGAGATTGACACGCTGTGCGCTTGCAGCCATCTCCTGGACTTGCATGATCGGTCGTCTCCTGAATGAATTGAATTGGCGTGAGCGAGCGCCTTTCCGCCGGGTCATCGGCTGGCAGCATCGCGTTGTTGGAACGTCATGCCGGAAGCGGCACGACAAGGCGCGTCGACCGTGTGCCGGTCAACGTTTTCGCGCCATGGCCTGCAGCAGGGATTCGCCTTCCTCCGTCACACGCGGACGCGGCACACCCGTGGCCAGGCGCTCGAGTGCCACGAGCTGTTGCTCGAGCAGCGTGTCGAGGTCCTCGCGGTCCATGTCGATCTGGTCAGGCGATGACTTGACCAACATGAGCGTCGCAAATTCGTGAGGGCTCAGCACTGATGTCTCCTGGAATTTTGATGAGGCCTGGCCGAGAAACGCTTGAATGAGGCGTGTATGAGCATAGGCCCCGGATGACCGAAAAGTACACAACGGCCACATGTTCGTAAATCTGTCTTTACGGACGGCCGCTGCCGGTCTGGGCCAGCAAGATTCCTGCTGTCGAGGCCCGCGAAAAGCGCAACGAAGGCATGAGATTTGCCCAATAAAGTCGTTGCCTGGCTTACGGCTTTGTCAGGGGCAGAACTTTCCTCCCATCCCCAAGGTAGTCCGCAAACCCCTGCGCCAACGCATTCGCCTCGCCACTGCGCACGAGTCTTAGCACTTGCGATTCATAAGGATTGCTGGTCAATGGGCGGAATACCACGCGCCCGCCACCCGCCGCCCCGAGCGCGGCGGGGACGAGCGCGACGCCCATGCCGAACTCCACCATCGTCACGACGGTCTGCCAGAGCCGCGCTTCATGGCGAATCTGCGGGCTGAATCCGGCCTCCACGCAGGTCGCGATGATCTGGTCGTGATAATGCGGCGACACCGAGCGCGGGAACAGGATGAACGGTTCGCGCGCGAGCGTGCCCAGTTCGATACGGCGCCTGCGCGCGAGCTTATGCCCTTCCGGCAGACAGCAGAGAAACGGCTCGGCAAACAGCCGCTCCGATTGCACCTCGGCCGGAAAGCGCCCCCAATGCGCAAAGCCGAGATCGATCTGCAGGCGCTGCAGCGCCTGCACCTGCTCGGCCGTGTTCATCTCGCGCAGCACCACTTCCACGGCGCGATGATCGGCCTCGAAACGCCGCACCGCCTCCGGCAGCCCGCGATACAGCATCGAATTGACGAAACCGATGCGCAGCCGCCCCGCCAGCCCGTGCGCGGAGCGCGCCGCGATGCGCCGCACTTCGTCGGCCTGCTCCAGCAGCCGCCGCGCCTCTTCGAGCAGCACGTTGCCCGCGTTGGTCAGCGCGACGGCCTTGTTGGTGCGTTCGAGCAGTTGCACGCCTAGCTGCTCCTCGAACTTGCGGATGTCGAAGCTCAGCGCCGGCTGCGAAATGAAGAGCCGGCGCGCCGCGCGCCCGAAGTGCAGCTCTTCGGCTACCGCCACGAAATAGCGCAGTTGCTTGAGTTCCATGGCGGCCTCCTTCGGCGTGTTATCGATAGATGGCGTTTATCGTACATGACATCGGTTGTATTGGACCGTTATCGAAGCCGCGCCTAAGCTACGCCGAATCGCAGAGCAAAACAGCATGGAGACAGCACACGATGAGCGATCGCCCCGCCTTCGCCACCCAGTCCGCACAGGCCTCGCAGGCCGTCCCGGCAAGCGGTTCGGCCAACATCCCCGATAGCCGCGGCATCAACTTCTACACGAGCGACCCCGGTCTCGCGCCCCTTTTGCGCAGCTATCTCGGCGATGCCGCATTCGGCGCGCTCGAAACGCGGCTCGTCGCGCTCGGCCAGCGCGCCTCCGACGAACTCGACACGCTCGCGCTCGTCGCCGACAAGCACCCGCCCGCGCTCGAGGCGCGCACGCGCAGCGGCGAAGCGATCCAGCGCATCGACAAGCATCCCGACTACGTGGCGCTCGAACGCGTCGCCTACGCGGAGCTCGGCCTCGCGGCCATGAGCCATCGCGAGAACGCGCCCGCGCCGCTCGTCAAATACGCGCTCACGTTTTTGTTCGTGCAGGCCGAATTCGGCCTGTGCTGCCCGGTGAGCATGACCGACTCGCTCACGCGCACGCTGCGCCGCTTCGGCTCGCCCGACCTCGTTGCGCGCTACTTGCCGATGCTCGCCTCGCAGGACTTCGACACGCTCTATCAGGGCGCGATGTTCATGACCGAGCAGGCAGCGGGTTCGGACGTGGCGCGCATCGCCACGCGCGCCACGCGTGAGCGCGACGCGAATGGCGAGGACGTGTGGCGTCTTTACGGCGACAAGTGGTTCTGCTCGAACGCCGACGCCGATCTCGCGATGGTGCTGGCGCGCCCCGACGACGCGCCGCCCGGCATCAAGGGCCTCGCACTGTTCCTGCTGCCGAAGACGCTCCCCGACGGCACGCGCAACGCCTATCGCATCGTGCGCCTGAAGGACAAGCTCGGCAGCCGCTCGATGGCGAGCGGCGAGATCGTGCTCGAAGGCGCGCAGGCGTACCTGATCGGCGAGGTGGGCCGCGGCTTTCATCAGATGGCGGACATGATCAACATGTCGCGGCTGTCGAACGGCGTGCGCGCGGCGGGCCTCATGCGCCGCGCCGTGACCGAGGCGCTGCACGTCGCGCGCAACCGCGAAGCGTTCGGCCGCAAGCTCATCGAAATGCCGCTGATGCAGCGTCAATTGCTCAAGATGATGCTGCCCGCCGAACAGGCGCGCTCGATGTTCCTGCGCATCGCCACGCTGCTCGCGAGCGCCGATGCCGGCGACGCGCTCGCGGCGAAGTGCGTGCGCGTTCTCACGCCGCTCATCAAGTTCCGCGCCTGCCGCGACGCGCGCCGCGTCACCGGCGACGCCATGGAAGTGCGCGGCGGCGTGGGCTATATCGAGGAGTGGAGCGACCCGCGCCTCGTGCGCGACGCGCATCTCGGCTCGATCTGGGAAGGCACGAGCAATATCGTCGCGCTCGACGTCGCGCGTGCGGCGAAGCGCGAAGGCGCGCTCGAGGCGCTCACGCAGCACGTGCACGCGGAGCTTGCGCAAAGCGGCCTGCCCGAAGCAAGTACCGCGCTCCTGCGCGACGTGTTCGACCGCGCGGGCGCTGCGCTCGTGAGCGTGGCCGAATGCGGCCGCGACGAATCGGTGCGCCAGGCCGCGAGCGCGCTCTATCACGCCACGACGGCGGCCCTGATGGCCTGCGAAGCCGCGCAGATTTCGCACGACGCCGCGGATTACCGGCGCCTCGCCTTCGCGCATCTGCTCTTGCGCCACAAGCTGCTGCCGCGCGACCCGCTCGCGCTCGACGAACGCGACGAAAACGCCGCGACGCTGCGTGCGCTCGTGGACGAACGAGCGTTGACGCTCGAGCAAGCCATGCAACTGATTCCGGCACATCGAGGCGACGCGCGATGAATACAACTCAGGAATCCGCATCAACCCCGGTGCACGGCGCGCTGCATGGCCTGCGCGTGATCGATCTGAGCCGCGTGCTGGGCGGTCCGTACTGCACCCAGGCGCTCGCCGATCACGGCGCCGAAGTCATCAAGCTCGAACCGCCCGACGGCGACGAAACGCGCGGCTGGGGCCCACCCTTCGTCGGCGATACGGCGTCGTACTACGTTGGCGTGAACCGCAACAAGCAGGGCATCGCCGTCGACCTCTCGCGCGAAGAGGGTCGCGCGATTCTGTGGCGGCTGCTCGAAGGCGCGGACGCGCTGGTCGAAAACTTCAAGCCGGGCACGCTCGCGCGCTGGGGCATGGACTACGAGCGCGATCTGCGTCCCCGTTTTCCCCGCCTGATTCACTGCGCAATTTCGGGCTTCGGTCCGGACGGCCCGCTCGGCGGCCTGCCCGGCTACGACGCCGCGATTCAAGCGATGGCGGGCCTGATGAGCGTGAACGGCGAGCACGACGGCCCCGCGCTGCGCATCGGCCTGCCGATCGTGGACATGGTCACGGGGCTGAACGCGCTCGCCGGCATCCTGCTCGCGCTGGCCGAGCGTGAAAATAGCGGCCTCGGGCAGTCGGTGGATATCGCGCTTTACGATTGCGGCGTGTCGCTCCTGCATCCGCATCTGCCGAACTATTTCGGCAATGGCCGCACGCCGCAGCGCAGCGGCAACGCGCACCCGAACATCGCGCCGTACGACAGCTACGCGACGGGTAGCGCGCCCATCTTCCTCGCGGTGGGCAACGACCGCCAGTTCGCGAAGCTCTGTGCGCACCTGGGCGTGCCCGGCCTCGCCGACGACCCGCGTTTCGCCGACAACCGCAGCCGCTGCGCGCATCGGCCGGAACTCAAGGCCGCGCTCGAAGCGCGGCTTGCCGCGCACGACTGCGAGCCGCTCGCGCGCGACCTGATCCGGGCCGGCGTGCCGTGCGGCCCCGTGCAGACCGTCGACGCCGTGGCTGCGCATCCGCACACGCAGCACCGCCGCATGATCGTCGAGATGGACGGCTATCGCGGCACCGGCGCGCCCGTGAAGCTCTCGCGCACGCCGCCGACCTATCGCACGCGCCCGCCCGCGCTCGGCGCCGACACGCGTGCCGTGATGGATGCGCTAGGCATCGACGCCGATATGCAGCAACGGCTCTTCGAAGCCGGCATTGTCAAGGATCCCGAAACGACGCCAAGCGCCTAGCGTTCCATCCCACCCCAACGGAATACAGACCGGCCCAAGCCGGCTCACCCCGATCCAGGAGACAAGCATGACCCGCCCCGGCACTACCCCTGCGCGCCAGCCCGCGCGCGCTTCGCTCGCCGCCTTTGTCGGCACCACCATCGAGTGGTACGACTTTTATATCTACGCCACCGCTTCGGCGCTCATCTTCGGCAAGCTCTTCTTCCCCTCCCACGAGCCGTTCTACAGCACGCTCGCCTCGTTCGGCACCTTCGCCGTGGGCTTCTTCGCGCGCCCCTTCGGCGGGCTCGTGTTCGGGCATTTGGGCGACCGTATCGGCCGCAAGAAGGCGCTCGTCGCGACGCTGTCGATCATGGGCGTCGGCACCGTGGGCATCGGCTTTTTGCCGACCTATGCGAGCGCCGGCGCGCTCGCCCCGGCGCTCCTCGTGCTGCTGCGCGTGGCGCAAGGCATTGCGATCGGCGGCGAATGGGGCGGCGCAGTGCTCATGGCCGGCGAGCATGCGCCCAAGGAAAAGCGCACGTTTCTCGCCTCGTTTGCGCAACTCGGCAGCCCGGCAGGCCTCATTCTCGCGCTGCTGGCGTTTCGCATCGTCGCGCATCTCGACCGGGACGCGCTCTTTGCCTGGGGCTGGCGCTTGCCGTTCATCGCGAGCGCGGTGCTGCTCGTGGTGGGCCTGCTGATCCGCTCGGGCGTGGGCGAGTCGCCGGAATTCGAGGCGATCCGGACGCAGCGCCGCACCGCCGCGATGCCGATCGTCGAAGTGCTGCGCGATTCGTGGCGCGCCGTGCTGCTGTGTCTCGGCGCGAATGTGATCGGCGTGGCGGGCGCGTGGTTCGTCAACACCTTCATGCTCAACTACACGACCCAAACGCTCGGGCTCGACCGCGGGCTGATTCTGGATTGCCTGTTCGTCGTCGCGTTCATCCAGCTTTTTACTCAGCTCTTTTCCGGCTGGTTTGCCCAGCGCGTGGGCGCCGGTCGCTTCCTCGTGCTGGCCGCCGCGCTGGCCATGATTTCGCCATACCCGATGTTCGTGCTCGTCTCAACCGGCCGGCCGGTCGCCATCGTGGTCGGCATTGCGACTGCGGTGATGTGCATGTGCAGCTCGTACGCGGTGATGGCGGGCTTCATGACGAATGCGTTCCCGGTGCGCGTGCGCTACTCGGCGATTTCGATCTCCTACCAGTGTTGCGCGGCGCTCGCGGGCGGCCTCACGCCCCTCGTCGGCACGCTGCTCGCGCATGACTATCCGGGTCAGTGGTGGCCGCTGGCGCTGTTCTATAGCGCGCTCGCGGCCATTTCGCTCGTGTGCATCGCGGTGCTGCAGCGCAAGCAGTCGTCGGCCACCCAAAGCGACGTGGCGCTGGCGTTGCAGGACTAACGCTCTGCTACACGGCCGCCGCTACCGCCGCTATCAGCCCGTTCAGCGCAACGCGCCACGCTTCGCTGTTCGGGCCTTCGGTCAGCAGCGCGCCGACCACCTCCCGGTGCAGCGCATCGCGTTGCGCGCCGGCCGGCAGAATATCGCCGAAGCCCGCCAGCGACTGCGCGAGCGGCGTGCTGCCGCCCTCGCCCTCTTCGCGCGTCAAGGCGCGCAAGAGGTTTTGCGCCGCTTCGGGCACCGCCGCGATCATGAGCATGCGCTCTTCCCAGTTCACGAAGCGGGCGAGCCGCGCCAGGAGGCCTTCCGTTCCGGCGCCGCTTTCGACGTTCGCGGTCGCGACGAAGGCCGGCGTCGTGTCGAGCCATTCGATGAGGCGTGTGCCTTCCATCGGCTTCGCGATGCCATAGCCCTGCGCGCCGTCCACGCCGAGAATGGCGAGCGCGCGAAGGAGGTCGAGCGTATCGACGCCTTCCGCAAGCACGCGCCTGCCTAGCGAATGGCCGAGGCGCGTCAACTGATAGATCACGCGCAGCGTACTGAGCGCGTCGCCGCCGCTCACCTTCACCATCTCGCGGTCGAGCTTGATCCAGTCGAACGGCAATTCCCGCAGCCGCGTGAGGCCGCTATGCCCGGCGCCGAGATCGTCCTGCGCGAGCAGCACGCCCAGCTCGCGGAACTTCGCGAGAATGGCGCGCTGTCCCTGGCTCAGCGACAGTGCTTCGTTCTCCAGAACTTCCAGCGTGAGGCGCTCAGCTGGGCAACGGTGCGCGGCCAGCGCGGTGCGGGTGGCCTCGAAATAGCGGATGTCGTTGAGCGCCGCCGGCGGCAGGTTGATCGCCACGTCGAGATCGCGGCCCTGGGCGCACCAGCGCTCGCGGTCGGCGAGCGCCTGCTCGATGCCGCGTGCGAAGAGCGCGAGCAGATCGTCGGAGGAGAGCGCCGAGAGAAACACGTCGGGCACGAGCAGGCGCTCGCCGTCGCGCAGACGCGCCAGCGCTTCGACCTTGGTCGCCTTGCCCGTGGCGAGGCTGAGCAGCGGCTGATAGTGCATTTCCAGCGCGCCGGTACGCACGAGCGCCGCCCAATGCTGGCGCACGCTCACCGGCACGGCGGCGCTCAGGCCGTCGTTGCCGGCGATACGCGTCGCGGCACAGCCGAGCAGCGTTTGCAGCAAATCGACGAAGGCTACCTGATCGGGCCCGACGAAGCCGCCCGGAAACGCGCTATACAGACTCAACACGGCGAGCGGCGGCTGTCCGGGCGCGGCCAGCGGAATCGCCACCGAAGAGCGCACGCCCTCGCGCGCCGCGAGATCGCGCCACGGCGCGACGAGCGGATCCGTCTGATAGTTGACGACGCGCTCGGGCTTGCCGCTGCGCCACGCGCGCCCGATGGCGCCCTGCCCTTGCGGATGATCGGCGCGCACGCTGATTTCCCGATCGTGCGCGGCAAGCACGTTGAGCATGCCGCCTTCCGTCTTGCCGCCCGCGCCGGCCTCGAAGTGAAAAATGCCCGCTTCGTCGGGACGGCCGATGGTGCAGGCGCTCACTTCGTCGTGCGCCGCCAGCGCGGCAATGACCTGGTCGATGAAATTCGTGTAGCTGCCCGCCTCCCACACCAGACGCGTGATGCGCAACAGCGCCTCCTGCTGCGAGTCCTGGACGGCCTGATACGCCTTGAGCTGCCACGCGAGGTCGGTGGTCAGGCGGCGCGCGTAGAGCGAGAGTTGTTGCGTGCTCACGGTTCGGCCGACGTCCGCGTAGATCAGCTCCTGAAGAATGCCGCGGCTGCGCACGAGTTCTTCCTTGTCGAGCCCGACGATGGAATGAATGCGGCCGATGCGCTGCGCCATGTCCTCGTGCTCGCGCGCGGTCAGGCCGAGGCTGGCGAGGGCAAGCAGATTCTGGATCTGCCGCGCCTTGAGGTGCGCGAGTTCCGCAGCCGAAAGCATTTCGAGGATGCGGCGGGATTTGGGCAAGCGGCCCAGCTCCTCGTAGAAGCGGTTCACCACGTGGGCCACGTGCTCGTGCAGCGCGCCAATCAGCGTTTTCATTTTTGAGCCTTCGATATCACCGCCCTGGCGTCACGGCCCGGATCTGCAAAACGGGCAGGGTGTCGCGCCAGGTTCATGGCCGTGGTGGTCACTAGCGGCCGCTCGAACAGCGATTTTGGCTCGCACAGGAGGAATGATACGTCATGCGCTGCGGGCGTCGGTGCACGGTGGCATACACGGGGCGGCGCACGCGGGCGCTAAAACCGCCCAACGCCGGCCTTCAAAGCGGCGTGAGCAGCGCCTCGCCCGCGAAGTGCCGCGCCGCGTTTTCGGCGAAGTGGCGCACCGTGGCGGTGCGCACGTCGGGCGACGCGCCGGCCACGTGCGGCGTGAGCACGATGTTGTCTAACCCGATGAGCGCGGCGGGCGGCTGCGGCTCGCCCTCGTAGACGTCGAGCCCCGCGCCGCCCAGCGTTCCCGCCTTCAGCGCGAGGGCGAGCGCGGCCGTATCGACCACGCTGCCGCGCGACACGTTGACGAGAAAGCCCTGCGGCCCCAGTGCATCGATCACGTCGCGGTCGATCAGATGCTTCGTTTGCGCGCCGCCCGGCGTCGCGATCACGAGAAAGTCGCTCCATTGCGCGAGCGCCATCACGCTCTCGAAATAGCGCGCCTGAGCGCCCTCGCGCGGCTTGCGGTTGTGATAGCCGAGCTCCATGCCGAAGCCCGCCGCGCGCCGCGCGACCTTCTCGCCGATATGCCCGTAGCCGACGATGCCGAGCCGCCGCCCCGTGACCGTGGGGCGCATGGGCAGCGCGTCGCGCCAGACGCCGGTGCGGCAGGCGGCATCGAACTGCGGCACGGCGCGCACGGCCGCGAGCAGGAGCGCGAGCGCGTGGTCGGCGACGCAGTCGGCATTGACGCCCGCGCCATTGCACAGCGCGATGCCACGCTCGCGGGCGTGATCGAGTGCGATGTTCTCGTAGCCCGCGCCGAGCGCGCCCGCCAGTTCGAGCGCGGGCATGCGGTCGATTTCGTCGGCGGTGAGGCCCGTCGTGCCGTTGGTGAGCACCACGCGCACGTCCTTGCCGCGTTCCGCGACCGCTTTGGCGCGCGCATCCGCATCGGGCGCGTAGATCACGTCGAACTGTTCGCCAAACCCGGCGAGGTCTTCAGCGGGAAGCCGTATCAGGACCAGCAGGCATGGCTTCATCGTCGTGTCACCCTTCCGTCATTGTTTCGATATGCGAATCGAATACCGGAGTGCCCCCGCGCGTGGACTTCACACGGCCGTCACATAGCGCGGCGGCAGCACCTCGACGCGCGGCGCGGCCGCGGCGGCTGCGGCGTCGCGCGCCTGGCGCATCTGGTCGGCCGGGCTCATGCCGAACAGGCGCTTGAATTCGCGGCTGAACTGCGACGCGCTTTCATAGCCGACGCGCGTGGCCGCCGCGCTCACGGTCAGGCCGTCGTGCGTGATCAGGAGGCGCGCATGATGCAGGCGCGTGGTCTTCACGTACTGCATCGGCGATGTCGAGGTGACGGCCTTGAAATGCGCATGAAAAACGGCAAGGCTCATGCCCGCCTCGGAGGCGAGCGTTTCGACGTCGAGGTCGCCACGGTAGTCGGTGTGAATGCGCCGCAGCGCCTTCGCGATCCGCCCGAAGTGATGCTGATGTGTGAGCGCTGCGCGAATCGCGTCGCCCTGCTCGCCCATGAGCACGCGGTAGCAGATCTCACGCACGATCGAAGGACCGAGAATGCGCGCTTCGTACGGTTGCGCGAGCGCTTCGAGCAGGCGCAGCACGGCATTCGAGAGCGTGGCGTCGAGCGGCGTGGCGTAGATGCCCGAGGGTTCGGACACGGCGCGGCGCGGGTCGTCGAGCGCCATGAGCAGTTCGGCGACGGTCGTGAGATCGACGCGAATCGAGATGGCGAGAATCGGCTTCTCGGGGCTCGCCTCGGTCTCGCACTCGAACGGCATCGGCACCGAGAGGACCAGGTATTGCTGGGCGTCGTAGATGAACACCTGGTCGCCGAGAAAGCCGCGCTTGCGCCCCTGGCAGACGATGAAAATGCTCGGTTCGTACATGACCGGCTGGCGCGGATGGCTTTGGCTGCCGCGGTAGAGCCGCACGCCTTCGACCGCCGTGGCGTGCACGCCGTCGCGCTGCGTGATTTGCATGAGCAGGTCGACCGTGCGCGCCTGCGTGGCGGCCGCCGGCGCGATGGCCGCCGCGGCGAGGGTTTTGACGTAGCCCATATCGGTTGTGCCCCAAAAGATGAAGTCAGGCAGAGAAACAGGCTTGCCAATCTATCACCGAACCTGTGGATGTGCTGAGCACCAGGAGAATCAGGCAAGTCTTCGATAGCTTCAGGTATTCCCTGGGTGGGTCCCGGTCCTTACGATGGGAACCCTGCCGCAACACCCATGCACCAAAGGAGCCAACCCATGTACCCAACTTACGGATACGCCGCCCGCGACGCCGCCTCGCCGCTCGCCGCGTTCGAATTCCAGCGCCGCGACCTGCGCGAACTCGACGTCCGTATCGACGTGCTGTTCTGCGGCGTGTGCCACTCCGACCTGCACCAGGCGCGCGACGAATGGCGCAACACGATTTACCCGGTCGTGCCGGCCCACGAGATCGTCGGCCGCGTGGCCGAAGTCGGCAACGGCGTCACGCAGTACAAGGTGGGTGAACTCGTCGGCGTGGGCTGTCTCGTCGACTCGTGCCGCACCTGCCCGAGTTGCGCCGAAGGCCTCGAACAGTATTGCGAGAACGGCTGGGTCGGCACCTATAACGGCGCCGACCGCGTGAGCGGCGACATCACCTACGGCGGCTACTCCACGCAGCTGGTGGTGGACGAAGCGTTCGTGCTGCGCGTGCCCGAGAACCTCGATGCCGCCGCGGCCGCGCCGCTGCTGTGCGCGGGCATCACCACGTATTCGCCGCTGCGCACGTGGGGCGCAGGCCCCGGCAAGAAGGTCGGCATCGTGGGGCTCGGCGGCCTCGGTCACATGGGCGTGAAGCTCGCGCATGCCATGGGCGCGCACGTGGTGCTGTTCACCACGTCGCCGTCGAAGATCGAAGACGGCAAGCGCCTCGGCGCGGATGAAGTGGTGATCTCGAAGGACCCGGAGCAGATGCAGGCGCACGCCAACAGCTTCGACCTGATCGTGAACACCGTGGCCGCGCAGCACGACCTCAACCCGTTCATCGAACTGCTGCGCCGTGACGGCACGATGACGCTGGTGGGCGCGCCCGAGCACGATCACCCGTCGCCGCAAGTTTTCAACCTGATCATGAAGCGCCGCCGTCTGGCGGGCTCGCTGATCGGCGGCATTGCAGAAACCCAGGAAATGCTGGACTTCTGCGGCAAGCATGGCATTACGTCGGATATCGAAATGATCAAGATGCAGGACATCAACAACGCCTATGAGCGCATGCTCAAGAGCGATGTGAAGTACCGCTTCGTGATCGACCTCGATTCGCTGCGCAAGTAACGCGCACGCCGCGCAGGCAACAAGACCCGCGCATCCCGACGTAACACCCTGCCCCGCCGGGCCATCCGTTCCGGATGGCCCGCCAGCCCTTCCCCTTCGAGGCCTACTTTTTTGGCCTCCCGTAGTCGAGCCGGCGTCACATGCGCCGCCATCCAATCGTCATGGCTGTTTAACCGCTGAGCGTCGCTTTCCGCGAGACGCCGGCGCCGCGAAGCGCATTCGTCGCTACGCGGCTCACTCTTTTTCTGCAGCAGCGCGGATTTCGTTCAAGCCTCAAGCCCATTGTCAGGAGCTCGCCCGTGATCGACCGCATCCAGGCGATGCGCACGTTCGTACGCATCGTCGACACCAATAGTTTCACCAAAGCCGCGCAGTCACTCGATATGCCGCGCGCCAGCGCCACCACGCTGATGCAGAACCTCGAATCGCTGCTCGGCACGCAATTGCTCGTGCGCACCACGCGGCGCCTTTCGCTCACGCCCGAAGGCGCCGCGTACTACGAGCGCGCCTCGCAGATCCTCGCCGACATCGACGATGCCGAAGCGAGCGTGCGCCAGTCGCCCGGCGCGATCGGCGGCCGCTTGCGCGTGGAAATGCCGGGCCTCATCGCCAACGCGATCGTGCTGCCCGCGCTCGATGAATTTCACGCGCGCTATCCGCAGATCGACCTCGTGATCGGCGTGAGCCTGCGCAACGTCGATCTCGTCGGCGAGGGCGTGGATTGCAGCATCCAGCTCGGCGAGCTGCCCGATTCGGGACTCGCTGCGCGACGCCTCGGCGTGCTGGAGCACGTGACCTGCGCGAGCCCCGCTTACCTCGAGCGGCATGGCGCGCCGCAAACGCTCGACGATCTCGCGCAGCATCCGGTCGTCAACTTCCTCTCGCCGCTCACGGGCCGCCCGTTCGAGTTCGACTTCGAGGTGGACGGCAGTCCGACCAAGGTGAAGGTGGACGGGTTCGTGCATGTCTCCGACGAGTTCGCCTACCTCACGTGCGGTCTGCAGGGCTATGGGCTGATCCAGCCGCCGCTGCTCGCGGCGCAGCCGTACCTGGACAGCGGTGCGTTGGTCGAGGTGCTGCCGCAGTGGAAGCCGCTGCCTACGCCCGTTTCGGTGGCGTTCGTGAAGTCGCGGCAGCTGTCGCCGCGCGTGCGCGTGTTCGTCGACTGGCTCGCGGAGTTGTTCGAGGATGCTGGCGCGGTGAATCGCGATCTCTCGCGGGTGCGGCAGTTGTTGGAGGGGCTGCAGTTGGCGCCGGTCTGAGCCCACGCGCATTCAGCGCGGCCGCCTAAGCGCCATCCCACGCCGCGCGTGAAACCGCGCAACCGTCTCATAAGGCAGCCAAGCATCCGCCTGATACGGCGCAATGCCCGAAGGATTGTGGAACCAGACGCCGCCATCGCCGCGGCCGTGCAGCAGGATCAGATGACCGCCCTGGCCGGGATCCATCCGCTCGGGATAGCGGATCTCCGGGCTCACGGAGACGATGGCAAGCGTGTCGGCATCGATGCGCGCGGCACTCGCCGCGATGCCCTCGTCGGTCATCACCTCCACGCGCACGCCGAACGCGCCTTCCACCCATGCGGCGAACGGCCGGTAAATCAAACCGTCCACACCGCCATCTTCGCGCACGCGATATACCCCATGCCGCAACGCCTCCTCGAGCATCTGCGCGCGCGGCGCATGCGCGACGCCCCAATAGTCGAGCGCCGATTCGAGGCAGGTCAGGCCGCACAGGCGCTTGGCCCAGAAGCGGTAGGCGTCGGCCTCCGGGAAGCCGCTCGCCCGCCAGTGCGGGTCCTCGCACGGGTCGGCGCCGCGCTCGACGATGGGCGCCACCCAGTCGGCGCTGCCCCACTGGCTGTAGTACGGCACGCCTTCATGCCGCCATGTCCCGCCGTTGCCCCCGTCGTCCAAACGATACCCCTCGCCGCAGTAAGGTTGATCTTCCGCGCGCGAGCGCACGGCGTTCAAAATCGTGCATCTTCGCAGCCGCGCGCCGTCCCCGCAATGCCGCGAATATCGCAAGCCGGATGTAAACGAAGCCGAATATACGCTTACATTCTCGTTTTTCGGCGCCGCATTACATTTAGCTAAAATAGCGCCGTCGTTTGGCATTTTATGCGTTTAGAATATCGTGCTCCCGTGCGCAGGCCGCGCGAGGTCCGGTCAGACCGGCCTCACGGCGCCACGGCATGATCAATCAGAAACTGAATCCACGAATCCCCCCTTTGAGCAGTATGTCGAACGTTGCCTACACAACCGACTCGGCCTCGGTGGCGGAGCGCGTACGCGAGCTGATGAGCCGTCACGGCATCGGCAAGCGTCAGCAAACGACCGAGCTGTGCCGGATTCTTGAACTGAGCTTTTCACAGGGGCACCGCAAGCTGCGCGGCAACAGCCCGTGGACGCTCGCGCAGATCAAGAAAGTGGCCGAAGCGTTCGGCGAACCCGCAGGCCAGTTGTTCGGCGCGCAGTTGCTCGATCCCGGCATGGTCGGGGCCAGCGCTCAGGAGGCGATGCTCTGCGTGAGCGCCGCCGAGCTTCCCTGCACCGCGTGGATCGGCGCACCGGTCGAGGCGGGCAGCCGCCCCGACTTCGTCGCCTACGAAAAGCAGGGCCAGTGGCGCGTGGTGCGCCCGGACGGCGCGCTCTACCAGAACGCGCGCGAAGTCCACAAGATCGAGATCTACCCGCGCCGCGCCGAGTCCGACAAGCCGCTCATCGCCGTCGTCGACGACGACCGCTCCTCCGCCGACAACCTGCGCGACTACCTCGAGCACAGCGGCTACACGGCACTCGCGCTCTACGGCCTCGCGGCATTCAACGAAGCGCTCGAAAACAACGTGTTCGACGGCGTGGTGATCGACTGGCTGTTCGGCAGCCAGACCGCCGCCGAGGCGATCCGCAGCGTGCGCGCCTCCGAGAACCCCGACGCGCCCATCTTCGTGCTCACCGGCGAACTGCTGACCGGCAAGGCCAGCGAATCGGAGATCAGCCAGGTCGTGCGCCACTACAACGTGGCCTGCTACGAAAAGCCGGCGCGCATGGCGATTCTCGTCGCCGATCTTTCCAAGCGGCTCAACCGCGGCTAACGCCGAGCATTGCCCGCTCAGCTCCCTCCCACGCCTTTTCAGGCGGCCGCCCGCGGCGCGCTCAGCGCGCGCTGCAGCGCCGCGCGCAGCACCTCGTAATGCACCGGCTTCGTGAGCCGGTCGAAGAACGGCGCGCCCTCGCCGCCCGGCGTCTTGCCCGCGTGGTCCGGAAGCGCCGCCAGCCCCGCCACGTCGGCGCTCACCGCGATCACGCGCGGCTGCGCGAGCACGTCCTGCGCGGTTTCGAGCCCCGCCACGAAGTCGTAGCCGTCGCGGCCCGGCATATGCAGGTCGAGCAGCACCACGTCGCATGCCACGTGCGCGAGCAGCGCGAGCGCACTGTCGGCGTCGCCGGCCGCGAGCGCGCGATAGCCCATGTGCGCGACCATCTCGCAGAGCGAATCGCGCACGAGCGGGTTGTCGTCGACGACGAGCACCTGCGGCGCTGTCCGCGCGGGCTGCGCCGCTTCGGCCACGGCCGTGGGCGCAAGCGGCTCGACCGGCGTGACGGGAATCCGCACGGTGAAGGTCGTGCCTTTGCCCACGCGGCTTTGCGTCTCGATCGTGCCGCCGAACAGCTCGACGAGGCCGCGCACGATCGCGAGTCCCATCCCCGCGCCCTCGTAGCGCCGCGAGCGCGACGTGTCGAGCTGCGTGAACTCCTTGAAGATGAGCGGAATCTGGTCCGGCGCCACGCCGGGCCCCGTGTCGCCGACGACGATCACGAGCGTGTCGCCGCCAGCAGGCTTCGGCGCACCCTCCTCGTCCGGCGAGAGCCGCGGGACCCGCGCGGGCGCCTGCAGCCAGAATTCGAGCCGCACCTTGCCGCGCTCGGTGTAGCGGATCGCGTTCGTGACGAGGTTGCCGGCGATCTGGCGAATCCGGTGCGGGTCGGCCACCACGCGCCGCTGCGGTCCCACCCACGCATGCTCGAACACCAGCCCGCGCGAGCGCGCCGCCTGCTCGTTCTCGTCGACGATCGACTGCAGCAGTTCGCGCGGCTCGAACTCTTCCTGGCGCAATTCGAGCTTGCCCGCGCCGAGACGCGCGTAGTCGGTGAGGTCCTTCATCTGCGCTTCGAGCTGGCGCGCGGCGGTTTCGAGGCGCTGGATCACCTTGCGGTCGGCTTCCGAATGCGAGTTGAAGCCGAGCAGCTCGATCGACGAAACGATCGCGTGCAGCGGCGTGCGCAGTTCGTGGCTGATCATGCCGAGGAAGGCGTCCTTCGCCATGCTCGCCTCGCGCGCGGCGCGGCTCGCCTGGTGCTCGGCTTCGAGCGCCGCGCGCTGCTGGTGCAGCAGGCGCGTGCGCCGGTAGCCGTTCATCACGAGCAGCACGCCCGCCGCCGCCGACAGCACGAGCAGCACGAGCCCCGAAGCGAACAGTTCGCGGCGCTTGGCGATGAAGTCGTGCCGGATCGCCTCGCGCTCGGTCACGTCGGCGAAACGCCGGTTCAGCGCGAGGTCGGTCACCTGGGTCCAGTGCAGGTCGAGCGCCATGAGCATCGGCACTGCGCGTTCGGGGTTGTCCGCGAGCGTGGCGATTTCGGCCTCGAACGGCGAGATCGTCGCGGCCAGAATGGCGAGATCGGCGTCCTGGCGGCGCTTGAGGCCCGGCGTCGAGTCGAGCGAGAGCGTCGAGCCCTTCATCACGTTGAGCTTCGACTGCAGCACCTCGTAGCGCAGCCGCACCTTGTCGAGATCGCGGTCGATGCCGTCCGCGAACATCAGCAACTGGCTCTCGAAGCGCGCGTAGGCGATCTGGAGCTGCGCGGCGTCCCAGTACAGGCCGTCGTAATTGCCCGTGATGCGCTGCACGACCTGCGGATTGAGCAGGTTCGCATAGAGCAGATAGCCGACCGCCACCACGGGCGGCGCGAGCGCCGCCATCCAGATGATCGCCTGCAGCAGGCGTCGCAAGGGACGTTGTATCACCCGCTACTCACCGCTTGATCGTCATCGACTTGATCTGCCACGCGAATTTCGAGTCGCCGGCCGCGCCGTCGAGCTCGAGCGGATGCTGGTCGCGTGGATAGATCAGGAACAACGGGCCGAAATTGCTCACCTTCAGCCGCTGGCCGTTCATCTCATAGGCGACCACCACGCCGTAGCGCGCGGCGTCGGCCACGGGCACGACGCAGGTGTAGTCGTCGAGCGTATGGATCTCGATCTGGCTGCCGTAGGCGCCCACGGCCTTGAGCACGTCCGAAAGCAGCGGGCCCGTGAAGGTCGAGCGCGGCGTCCAGGTCGTGGCCGTCGTGATCGAATGCGCGGGCAGCGCGAGCAGTTCCGCCTCGCTGAAGTGATACGCCGTGTGGGACGCGTTGTTGGTCACGCGCACCTCGCCATCGACGTCGAGCGAGAGCGCACCGGTCGAACCCGCCGCCTGCGCAGAAGGTGCAAAAAACGGCGCCGCACCCGCGAGCGCCACCACGGCGGCCCAGCGCCGCCAGCCTGGCCATCCCATCCCATGCCACATCTTGCCCGAGCCCTTTCGCGCGATGATTCGCGTCGTTTTCGTGTGTCTTTGCGCGGCGCTACGCTACATTTTGCGGTAATGCGCCGCTTTTTCCTGCTGCGTTTCCCTCGTTTTCCTGCTACCTCCACCCGCCATGCCAGCAGGCGCTGGTGAGCATAGGCATAATATCGTCAAACATTGTGCTGACAATAGCCGTCTTTTTCTCGTACACCGCTATCGGAAACGCGCGTTGCGGAGTTGCCGCGCAGTTACCGCGCAGTTACCGCGCAGTTACCGCGCAGTTACCGATCACGCGCTTCGACACCCAATTCAACCCATGGATAAACCTGTCGTTCCGCTCACCTACGAACAGCTCGATCACTGGGTCGAGTCGCTGCAGCCGGCGCTGATCGCGGAGGAATTCGACCTCGTGGTCGGCATCCTGCGCGGCGGCGCGCCGCTCGCGCTGATGGTTTCGCACGCAACGGGGGCGGCTGTCGCATTCCTGCGCTATGACCGCATCACGCGTGAAGTGCGCTGGGATTCCACGCTGCCGCTGCCCGAACCGGGCTCGAAAGTGCTGCTCTGCGAGGACATCGCGGGGCGCGGCCATACGCTCGTGGACTGCATCGCGTTCCTGAGCGAGCACGGGCTCGTCGTGCGCACGCTCACCGGCGCCTACGACGACCTCAGCCGTTTGCGCCCCGATTATTCGATCGACGCGAGCGGCTATTTCGCGCTGTTCCCGTGGGAGCGCCAGGCCTACACCGACCGCTATCGCGCCGACTGGATCCGCGACGGCGAAGGCGACGGTACGCGCATGGCCGACGACCACGAGTATGCGGTCTACGCCATCGATCTCGACGGCGTCCTGCTCCCCGACCTCCCGATTGCGCGCTACGACGAAGACCTCGTCGCCGCGCTCGCCGAGCGCGATGAGCTGGTGCCGTTCGAGCGTCTGCCCGGCATCGACATGAAACGCACGCGCGCGATCATCACGGGGCGTCCGGAGATCGACCGCGAGCGCACGCTCGCCTGGCTCGAACGCCACGGTTTCGGGCACCTGGAACTGATCATGCGCACGCCGGACGAACACGACGACACGGCCGCGGCCGTGGCGGCGCACAAGGCCGCGGCGGCCATCCGCAGCGGCGTCACGCACTTCATCGAGAGCGATCCGGTGCAGGCCATCCTGATTGCCCAGACCGCGCCGCTCCTGCGCGTGATCTGGTGGAACGCCCAGGCGCGCACGGGCACGCTGATCGGCGCCTCGGCCTGGAGCTGAGCGAGCCGGCGTTCAGGCGCCGCCGCGCCGGCCCTCGATGAACCGCGCGGCGCGCGGCGACGCCACCACGATGAGCTTCATGGCCGCGCGGGTCGCGCCGACGAAGAGTTTGCGCGCAGCGCGCTCGTCGAATGACTCGAAGTCCACCTCGGTCAGGATCACGCACGGCGCGGACTGGCCCTTGAAGCGGTAGATCGATTCGAGCAGCAGGTCGCCCTCGCGGTACTGCGGATTGCCGAACAGGTCGTATTGGCCCGTGAAGCTGCGCAGCCGGTGCGGGCCGAGCTGATCGAGCGTCGCGAACAGCGCATGCTCGCGTCCGCGCCAGGAAAGCACGACGATGTCCTGCTTGCGAAAGCCGAGCGAAAGCGCCTGCGTAATCGCGCGTTTCGTGGCCAGAACCACCCCGGGCTCCGCGCCGGGTCCGGTTTCGTGCTCGTCCCAGCTCGCCACCGTCACGTCGGAGCCGTCGAACGGACTCCCCGCCGCGAGCTGCGCGATGGCGGGCACGGTCGGTCCGGCCACGTCGCGCAGGAACGCGAGGATGTCGCGCGGGCTGCGGTAATTGGTGGTCTCGCGCAGCACGGTCCAGCCCGCCAGCGCGAGCGGCTCGCGCACGTACAGGTTCTGCAGCGGATCTTCGAGCCACCACCATGCCGCGTCCCGCCGCAGCAGACGCCCGAGTGCGCCGACCCACGCCTCCTGGAAATCCTGCCCTTCGTCGACGATCAGCACGTCGAACTGCCAGCGCTCGCCAATCGGCATCTCGCCGAAGCGCCGCACGAGGTCGTCGAACGCGCCGGGGCTTCCGAAGTCGGGCACGTGGCCGCCGTCGCGCGCGACCCAGTCGCACAGCTGGTGATAGGTCGCCACCTTCGCCCCGGGCGGCGCGAGCTGCGCGATGTAATCCGCGAGCGGCCGGTTGAAGCACACGTAGAGCGTGCGCGCGCCGCGCGCCACCGCGTCTTTCATGACCTGCACGGCCAGTTGCGTCTTGCCCGAGCCCGCCGTGCCGATCACGCGCAACCGGAACGGGGCAAATTCGAGCCGCCGCGCCCACGTGGCGAGGCCGCCCGCGAGCCGCGTGACGAGCGTGCCGGCCGCGCCGAGCAGCGCGCTGGTGTCGGGCGTGAGCGAAAGTTCGTCGGCGAGAAAGTGATGGATCCTGGCGGCGCACGGCAGGCGCGGCTCGTCGGCGGGCATGGCTTCGAGCACGATGGCGGCGAGCTGCGCCTTGCGCGTGGCGTCGACGATGCGCGCCGGGTTCACGCCCGCGATGGCGGGCTCGCGCACCACGTGGTCGGGGCAGTAGAACAGCTCTTCGAGCACGTAGGTGCCCGCGCCGAACGACGCCGTAAAGCGCCGATGCAGCCCTTCGACCGTGCGCGCCAGCGCGATCGCCACGTTGCGCTCGGTCTGCATGTACGCCTTGACGAGGCCGCCCGGCGTTTCGCGCAAAAAACCCGTTTTCTGCTCGACGAGCATCACGCGCCCGGCCGGGCTGACGATCACGAAATCGGCCTCGCCGAACACCGAAAAGCCCTCGGAGAGCCGCGTCCAGTGCACGCCGTGATAGACGGTGTAGCCGTTCGGCAAGCCGCGGGCGAGCGCGGCGAGCGTTTCGCGCTCGCGCGCGGCGGCGCCGGTGGCTTCGAGATGCTGCCAGTCGTCGGGGACAATGCGGGCCATGGGCGGGTCTCGGACGGATGTTGAGGTTCGTGGCGGCCGCGCAGGCAAGCGAGGGAGCGCTGCCGCACGAAGCGGGCGCGGCGGCGGAACTCCGGGCGCCGCGCAGCGCCTATTCTACGAAATGCCTGGCTGCACAAATAAACCGCGCGAGAATCGTGTATCGTGGCGGCCAGCGCCAGGTTGACCCTTTTTCCTCTTGCAAGGAGTACGCGCCAGATGATCACGATCTGGGGACGCGCCAATTCGGTGAATGTCCAGAAAGTCCTGTGGTGTTGCGATGAACTCGTGCTGCCGTTCCAGCGCATCGACGCGGGCGGCTCGTTCGGCCATCTCAACGAGCCTTCCTATCTCGCCATGAATCCGAACGGCAAGGTCCCGACGATCACCGACGGCACCTTCGTGCTGTGGGAATCGAACGCGATCCTGCGCTATCTGGCGATGGAATACGGCCCTTCGAGCCTGCTCTACCCGACCGACCCGAAGGTGCGCGCCTCGATCGAGCGCTGGCTCGACTGGTCGATCGGCACCCTCGCGCCCGTCGAGCGCCCCGTGTTCCTCGCGCTCGTGCGCACGCCGCCCGAAAAGCGCGACACGGCGAAGCTCGCGGCCGACTTCGATCAGCTGACCCCGCTTTGGCGGCTGCTCGACCACCATCTGCAAGGCCGCTTCTTCATGGAAAACGAGCGCTTCTCGCTCGCCGACATCGTGCTCGGCGCGTACGCGCGGCGCTGGTTCGGACTCGAAGGCGTGGAGCGCGAGCCGCTGCCGAATGTCGAGCGCTGGTATCAGCGCATCGCTCAGCGCCAGGGCTTCCGCAAGTACATCGATCTGCCGCTCACCTGAGCCGTCGCTCAATGGCGGCGCGGGCGGGCCGGCGGCGCGCCCCGTATAATCGCAAGCATGAAGACAGCAAAACCGTCCCCGGACGCCTTGGCCTTGCACAGCGACACCGAGGCGCACGACCACGCGCACGATCACGGCCACGCCCACTCGCACGACGGTGTAGAGGGCGCTTCGGTCGAGTCCGCGCTCGCGATGGCCGAAGCCTATTGCCGCGAGCGCGGCGAAAAGCTCACGCCGATCCGCCGCAAGGTGCTGGAGCTGCTGCTCGCCTCGGGACGCGCAACCAAGGCGTATTCGCTGCTCGACGAAATGCGCCAGATCCATCCGGGTTCGGCGCCGCCCACGGTCTACCGGGCGCTCGACTTCCTGTTGTCGGCGGGGCTCATCCACCGGATCGAATCGATCAACGCGTTCGCCGTGTGCCACGACCTCACGCAGTGTCAGCACGGCATTCTCGTGGTGTGCCAGCAGTGCGGCAACGTCACTGAGCTGCACGAGCCCAAGCTGCGCCAGGCGTTGGTTGCGCAGATCGAGGCCGCGGGCTACCGGCTCGCCGGCGACGGCATCGAGCTCAAGGGTCTGTGCGCGCAATGCCAGGAGAATCAGGCCAATTCGGCCGACAAGGCTGCACAGCCGGGCGCCGCTGCGGCGCCCGAAGCCGCCGCGCAGTCCTCGTCCGTTAGCTAACCGATCTTGCGCGCCCTTGAGCGCGGGCAACAGCTCAGCCGCGCCGCATCTCGCGGCGCTTCAGTCCATCCGCACCCGCACCTTTGCCGCCGCGCTACGCGCGCGGCGTCACAGCGACTGGCGCGCGTCGATCGCGTCGCTCAGCAGCGTCACCAGTTCGTCCGGCCGGGCCGGCTTGGTCATGAAGTGCTGGAAGCCCTCGCCGATGCTGCGCAAACGCCAGCTTTCGTCGGTATGGCCCGTGAGCGCGACCGCGACGGTCGGTGCGTGATCGCCGCGGATTTCGTAGTCGCGCAGGCGCTGGATCAGGTAGAAGCCGTCCATGGCCGGCAGGTCGAGATCGCAGACCACGGCGTCGGGGTGCAGGCTCAGGGCCGCTTCGACGCCGGTTTCGGCGTCTTCGACCGCCACCACATGCGCACCCTCCGCCTCGAGCAGCGAAGTCAGTGACGCCCGGCTGTGCGGATCGTCTTCGACGAGGACGATGGTCGTCCGGTCGAGCTTGTGTACTGCGTTCATTGTGTTTGCTTACATGCCTTTCTGTCTGTCAGGCCGAGTGCCGCAAGGCTACGAGCCCGGAGTCACGCCGGGCGCACGGCAACGCGGGCCGTCCTGATAGAGCAATCTTGATGCCGTCCGGTTCCTGCGTGCCGCGCGTGCGCCCATCCGCGCCGCGCACGATAGCCGCATCACAAGACAGCCCGATGACGGCGGCGCTCATGCTTTGCCGCCCTTTTTTACGTCCTGCTTTGGCCCCTGTCGCGAAGCGCCGAGGCCCTGGCCCTGCCGGTTTGTGCATAGGCTTCGAGTGCACGCTGGCGTGCCAGTTCATGCTCGACGACAGGTTCCGGATAAGTTTTGCCGAGGCGCACGCCCGCCGCTTCGAGTTGCTGCGCGCCGGCCTTCCACGGCTGGTGCACGAGCGCATCGGGCAGGCCCGCCAGCTCCGGCACCCAGTGCCGCACATAGGCGCCGCGCGGGTCGAACTTCTGGCCCTGCAGCACCGGATTGAAGATGCGGAAATACGGCGCGGCATCCACGCCCGAGCCCGCCACCCACTGCCAGTTGGCCGGATTGCTGGCCGGGTCGGCGTCGACGAGCGTGTCCCAGAACCAGGATTCGCCCGCGCGCCAGTCGATCAGCAGATGCTTGCTCAGGAACGACGCCACGACCATGCGCACGCGGTTGTGCATCCAGCCCGTGTGCCAAAGCTCGCGCATACCGGCATCGACGAGCGGATAGCCGGTCAGCCCACGCTGCCACGCTTTCAGGCCGGCGGCGTCCTTGCGCCACGGCATGGCGTCGAAAGCGGGACGCAGGTTGCGCGTCGCCAGATCGGCGTAATGAAAGCGCTGGTAATGACAGAACTCCCGCCAGCCCAGTTCGCTCGCGAATTTTTCGGCACTCGCGGCGCGGCGCGCCGAGCCGCGTCCGTGCGCGTGCTGCGCCGCCCTGAGCGCCGCCCAGACCTGGCGCGGCGAAATCGCGCCGACGGCGAGATACGGGGAGAGGCGGCTCGTGGCCGCGTCGCCGGGCTCGTCGCGCTCGCCGGCGTAGGCGTCGAGGTCGGTGGCGAGGAACGCGCGCAGGCGCTCCAGCGCGGCTTCCTCGCCCGCTGTCCAGGCTGCGCGCACACCGCCCGACCAGTCGGGCGCGCGAGGAGCCAGGCCGAGCGCGTCGAGCGTCGATGCACGCTGGGTAAGACGTGCTGGCAGCGATTGAAAAATCATCCGTTCGGGCTCGCCTGCCGGCGGCGGCGGGTCGCCCATGCGCAGGCAGGCGCGCCAGTAGGCGCTGAAAACCTGGAACGGCTCGCCGGACTGATTGAGCACCGTCCATGGCTCATTGAGGAGCTGAGCGCTGAAGCTCTCCGCACTGACGCCGCGCTCGCGCAGCGAGGCTTTGAGGGCGCGATCGACCTCGCGTTGCGCCGCGCCGTAGCGGCGGTTCCAGTACACGGCTTGCGCGCCGGTTTCGGTGACGAGGGCGTCCAGTGTCGCCGCTTCGTCGCCCTGCAACAGCAGCAGGCGGCCGCCGCGCGCAGCCAGCGCCGCTTCGAGCGCGCGCAGCGATTCATGGCGCCACCAGCGCGCCGCCCCGCCCTCCGGGCGCTCGCCCGACGCGTGCAGATCGTGGATCCAGATACAGATCAGCGGCACGCCGCTCGCCGCGGCCTGCGCGAGCGCGGGCTGGTCGGCGAGCCGGAGATCGTCGCGAAACCAGACGATGGCGGGGGCCTGGTGCGCAGAAGTGCGGGAAGAAGCGGAAGAAGAAGGCAGACCGGACCTCGACCGGGAACATTCGCGCGGCACTGCGCACGGGCCATGCCGCAAAGGCCACGGAGCGTACCACGGCGCGCGCTGGCGACTAATCCGTATCAATGCCCGTATCGGCGTGTGCGTCGATGCGCCCAGGCCCCACGCCCTCGGTGATGAGCGCGACCGCATGGCGCGCGATCGCCTCGACGCCCACGTGTGGCCGCTGCGCGTCGCCGCGCCACATCTGGCTGGTGGCGAGTGGCAGCAGCGTGAGGCCCATCAGCGACTGGAACAGCAACGCAGGCTCCAGCGCCGCGTTGAGCCGGCCCTCGCGCTGCCAGCGCGCAATGGCCGTGTGGGCCTTTTCCTGGTGGTCGCGGCCGAGGCGCTCGAGCATGCGCTGGCGCAGCACGCCCCCCTCGCTGATGACGTCGCGCACCCACAGCGGCGGAAACCACGGATTGCGCTGCCCCAACGCCACGAAGCGCTGCACCAGCGCGGTGAGCGCCGCCACGGGATCGTCGGGATGCTCCGCGAAGATGTCGCCGAGCGACTCGCGCAGCGGCACGAAGCGCTCGTCGATCAGCACATCGATCAGTTGATCGCGCGTCTTGAAGTAGTAGTGGACCATCGCGGGCGTCACGCCCGCCTCGCGGGCGATGGCGGCAAGCGACGTGTCGAGGATGCCCTGGCGCGCGAACAACGCAAGCGCCGCGTCGATCAGACGCGCGCGCTGCTCCGCCCCGGCCACGCCGCCGCTCGGCCGGCCGGGACGGCGCGCGGCGGGCCGGCCTGGCGTGTCGCCTGCGCTGTCGAGGATGGGTTCTGGCACTTTCATAGGCGTTTTATCGGGTAACGAAATGAATTTTGACCAACTGGAATAATTGTCCTAATATTAACCTCCGAATTAATTAATTTCAAGACAGACGCACACGATGAAACCCAGCACGAAACACCCTGTGCCCGCTACGGCGGGGGTCGGCGCTCACGCGAATGCAGCGGTGCTGGCGTCGGGCCCGGCAGCTGCCGATGCGGGCGGCCATCCGCCGATCCGGCTGCTGTTTCCGGCGCTCCTGCTCGTCATGCTGCTGGCCGCGCTCGACCAGACCATCGTCTCGACGGCGCTGCCCACCATCGTCGGCGAGCTGGGCGGGCTCGACCGGCTCTCATGGGTGGTCACGGCCTACCTGCTCACCTCGACGATCGTCGTGCCGCTCTACGGCAAGTTCGGCGACCTGTTCGGGCGCAAGATCGTGCTGCAGGCGGCCATCGTGATCTTCCTGATCGGTTCGGCGCTTTGCGGCGTGGCGCAGAACATGGAACAGCTCATCGTGCTGCGCGCCCTGCAGGGCATCGGCGGCGGCGGCCTGATGGTCGTGACGATGGCCGCCATCGGCGACGTGATCCCGCCGGCGCAGCGCGGCAAGTATCAGGGCATGTTCGGCGGCGTGTTCGGTATCGCCACGGTGATCGGGCCGCTGCTCGGCGGCTTTCTCGTCGAGCATCTGTCGTGGCGCTGGATTTTCTACATCAACCTGCCGCTCGGCGCGATCGCGCTCGTGGTGATCGGCGCGGTGTTCAAGCCACGCGCCGCGCACGTGAAGCACGTGATCGACTACATGGGCGCGGGCTGGCTCGCCGCCGCCCTCACCTGCCTGATCCTCTTCACGAGCGAGGGCGGCTCGCTGCTGCCGTGGACGTCGCCCACGCTCTGGCTCACGCTGCTGCTCGGCATCGTCGCCGTGGCAGGCTTCATCCACGAGGAAAAGCACGCCGCCGAACCCATCATGCCGCTCGAACTGTTTCGCGAGCGCACCTTCGTGCTCGCAAGCCTGATCGGCTTCATCGTGGGCGTCTCGCTGTTCGGCTCGGTCACCTTCCTGCCGCTGTATCTGCAGGTGGTGAAGGGCTCGACGCCTTCGCAGGCCGGCATGCAGATGCTGCCGATGATGGGCGGCGTGCTCGTGATGTCGATCATCACGGGCCGCATCATCAGCAAGATCGGCAAGTACCGCATATTCCCGATCGTGGGCACGGCGCTCGTGGCCGTGGCGATGATGCTGCTCGCGCGCCTGCAGATCGGCACGCCGATTCACCTCATGTATCTCTACATGGGCCTGCTCGGCTGCGGCCTCGGCATGGTGATGCAGGTGCTGATCCTCGCCGTGCAGAACGCCGTGGAATTTCGCCACATGGGCGTGGCCACATCGGGTGCGACACTGTTCCGCTCGATTGGCGGCTCGGTCGGGGTGGCCGCGTTCGGCGCCGTGTTCTCCCATGGGCTGCACGCGCGGCTCGAAAAGGTGCTCACGGCCGATGTGGAACTACCGCAGCCGCTCACGCCCGACGTGATCCACCATCTGCCGCCCACGCTGCACGCGCAGTATCTCGATGCGTTCGCCGGGGCGTTGCACACGGTTTATCTCTTGGCTGCGGTCGTGGTGGCGTTCTCGTTCGCGCTGTCGTGGCTGCTGCGCGACGTGCCGCTGCGCAAGCAGCATTGAGCGACTTTCCCCCGCTTTCCCCCTCCAGCCAGCGGCTCCCCGCTGGCTTTTTTGTGCCTCGCGAACCGGCATTACGTGGACCTATTAGGGCCCGTTCTCGCAGTCATTACATTTTCCACACATTTAATTACAGTTAACTAAAATCGCGGGCATCGCGCGCCGGGACCCGGCGGCGCGCGTTTCAACTCTTGCGACGGCCGCATGACGGCCGCTCGCCACCAAAATACACAAACCAGGAGAAGACCCGCCCATGGACGTCCAGACCGACCCAACCACGCTATCCGCGCAAGACACGAGGCGACGCGTATTCGCCATCGTCGGCGCCTCGTCGGGCAATCTCGTCGAGTGGTTCGACTTCTATATCTACTCGTTCTGCGCGCTGTATTTCGCGCCCGCATTCTTCCCGAGCGGCAACACCACCACGCAGCTGCTCAACACCGCCGGCGTGTTCGCCGCAGGCTTCCTCATGCGCCCCATCGGCGGCTGGCTGTTCGGCCGCATCGCCGACCGCCACGGCCGCCGCACCGCGATGATGATCTCGGTGCTCATGATGTGCGGCGGCTCGCTCGTGATCGCCATGCTGCCCACCTACGCGCAGATCGGCGCGTTCGCCCCGTTCCTGCTGCTGCTCGCGCGGCTCTTCCAGGGACTTTCGGTGGGCGGCGAGTACGGCACGAGCGCGACCTACATGAGCGAGGTCGCACTCAAGGGCCGGCGCGGCTTCTTCGCGTCGTTCCAGTACGTCACGCTGATCGGCGGCCAGCTCTGCGCGCTGCTCGTGCTCGTGATCCTGCAGCAGACGCTTTCCACCGAAGAACTGAAGGCCTGGGGCTGGCGCATTCCGTTCGTGGTCGGCGCATTCGCCGCGCTGATCTCGCTCTATCTGCGCAAATCGCTCGACGAAACCTCGACGAGCGAGTCGCGCCACAAACGCGACGCGGGCACGATTCGCGGCGTGTGGCAGCACAAGGGCGCGTTCCTCACAGTGGTGGGCTTCACGGCAGGCGGCTCGCTGATCTTCTATACGTTCACGACCTACATGCAGAAGTACCTCGTCAACACGGCCGGCATGCACGCGAAAACCGCCAGCAACGTGATGACCTGCGCGCTGTTCGTCTACATGCTGATGCAACCGGTGTTCGGCGCGCTGTCCGACAAGATCGGCCGGCGCACGTCGATGATCCTGTTCGGCACGTTCGCAGTCATCGGCACGGTGCCGCTCATGCATGCGCTCAAGGACGTGTCGAGCCCGGTGGCCGCATTCGCGCTGATCACGGTGGCGCTGGCCATCGTCAGCTTCTACACCTCGATCAGCGGCCTCATCAAGGCCGAGATGTTCCCGCCCGAAGTGCGCGCGATGGGTGTGGGCCTCTCGTACGCGGTGGCCAACGCGCTGTTCGGCGGCTCGGCCGAATACGTCGCGCTGTGGTTCAAGGCGGCCGGCAGCGAGTCCACGTTCTACTGGTACGTGACCGCGCTGTGTGCGATTTCGCTGATCGTCTCGTGGCGCATGCGCGATCCGTCGAAGGAAGGCTATCTGCGTCACGAACCGTGATGCCCGGGCGCGGCCGCTTCATGCCGGCTGCGCCACCCGCTCCATCGCACGCTGCAATGTTTCGTAGACCTTCGGACGATTGCACTGCGAAACATTGAAGCGCAGAAAATCGCCCGCGCTGCGCGACACGCTGAACACGTTGCCCGGCGCGAGCACCACGCCTTCCACCAGCGCCTCGCGCGCGATCTGCGCGGCGTCGAGTCCATCCGGCAACTGCGCCCATACGAATAGTCCCGCCTGCGGCCGCGTCCATGCGGTCAGGCCCAGCGCCGCGAGCCGCTGCAGCGTCTCGCCCATGGCGTCGGCGAGCTTCGCACGCAAGCCGTCCAGATGCCGCCGATAGGTGCCGTCCACGAGCAGGCGGTGCACGAGTTCCGCCACCATCTCCCCATTGCCGAACGAGACCGCGAGCTTGAGATCCACGAGCGGCTCGATCCAGTCGGCGCGTGCCGCGATGAAACCGCAGCGCGCCGCCGCCGACATTGTCTTCGAAAAGCTGCCGATCGTCACGACACGCGCGAGCCCGTCGAAGGCCGCGAGGCGAGGCGCGGGCTCGATCTCGAAGTCGGCAAAGATGTCGTCCTCGACGATCAGGAGGTCGTGTTCCTCCGCGAGCTTGAGCAGGCGATGCGCGACGGCGGGCGCGAGCGTCGCGCCCGTGGGGTTGTGGACCGCCGAGTTCGTCACATAGAGGCGCGGACGCGATTCGGCCAGCGAGCGCTCGAACGCGGCGAGATCCGGGCCCGTCGGCGTGTACGGCACGCCGACCACGCGCACCCGGTGCGCGCGCAGCAGCGCCTGGAAATTGAAGTAGCACGGGTCGTCCACGAGCACGGTATCGCCCGGCTCCAGCAGGAAGCGGCACAACAGGTCGAGCGCCTGGGTGCCGCCGTCGGTCAGCACGATCTGCCCGGGCGCGGCCTCCACGCCGTGCTGGCCGAGCCGCCACGCCAACTGCTGGCGCAGCGCCGGCAGGCCGAGCGGCGACGCGTAATCGGTGAGCGGCGCGCGCGGGTCGCGTGCGAGGGCGCGCAGCGCGCGCCGCACGGCGTCCTGCGGCAGCCACGAGGCGGGCAGCCAGCCGCAGCCGGGCCGCAGCGCGTCGGCCTCGGTCTGCAGCGACTGGCGCGTGAGCCAGAGCGGATCGATCTCGCGGTCGAGCTGCGGCCCGAGCGCGGCGAGCGCGAGCGGCGGCGCGTGCCCGGCCACGAAGAATCCGGCGCCGCGCCGCGCGACGAGCACGCCTTCGGCGACGAGGCGCTCGTAGGCCTCCACCACCGTCGAATTCGAGACGCCAAGCTGCCCGCTCATCGCCCGGATGGACGGCACGCGCGCGCCCGCGGCCAGGGCCCGCGCGGCGATGCGCTCGCGCAGCGCCTGCATCACCTGCTCGACGCGCGTCATGGGCAAGGCTTGCGTCCTCGCTCTGTCTTTCATCTGTACTGCTCCGTGTTCAATACAGTTTGAACAAATTGTACTGATCTGTAGCTTACCTTCGCGCGGCGCGGCGCGCATCATCGGCGGATCGATCACCGCTGTTTCCTCTTGCCCACAAGCCCATGCGCAAAACGCTCGACCCCACCACCGACGGCTGGCTCTGCGGCCTCGCAGGCGTGCTCATCTTCAGCGGCTCGCTGCCCGCCACGCGGCTCGCCGTGCTCGGCCTCGACCCCGTGTTCCTCACCGTCGCGCGGGCGAGCATCGCGGGCGGGCTCAGCGTGCTGCTGCTGCTTGGGCTGCGCGCGGCGCGACCCGCGCGCGCCGAGGTCTGGCCGCTCGTCATCGTGGCACTCGGCGTGGTGGTGGGCTTCCCGCTCCTCACGGCGCTCGCGCTCCAGCACGTGAGTTCGGCGCACGCCATCGTGTTCGTCGGCCTGCTGCCGCTCGCCACGGCCGTGTTCGGCGTGCTGCGTGCGGGCGAGCGTCCGCAGCCGGCCTTCTGGCTCTTTTCCGCGGTGGGCAGCGCCGCCGTGGTGGCGTTCGCGCTGCGCCACGGCATCGACGCCTCGCCGCTCGGCGACGCGCTCATGCTCGGCGCGATCGTCGTGTGCGGGCTCGGCTACGCGGAAGGCGCGCGGCTGTCGCGGCGCCTGGGCGGCTGGCAGGTGATCTGCTGGGCGCTCGTGATCTCGCTGCCCGTGATGGCGCCGCTCGCGTGGTGGCTGCGGCCCGCCTCGTTCGCCGCGGTGGGCGCGGCCTCGTGGTGGGGGTTCGCCTATGTGTCGCTCTTTAGCATGTTGATCGGCTTTGTGTTCTGGTATCGCGGGCTCGCGCTCGGCGGCATTGCGGGCGTCGGGCAGTTGCAGTTGCTGCAGCCGTTCTTCGGCTTCGTGCTCGCCGCGCTGCTGCTGCACGAGTCCGTGCCGCCCGCGATGATCGCCGTCACCGCCGTGGTGATCGCGTGCGTGGCCGGCGCGCGGCGCTTCGGGCGCGCGGGCGGTGCTTCCGCTGTCGCGAATCGCGCGGGCACGCAGCGCGTCTAGCCCGGGCTTTTTTGGCGCGCTTCAAAAGCGCGCCCGCGCAAGGCATAGTGAGGAACGCAAACCTCCTTCTCCTTTGCCTTCGCGCTCGCTCCAACCGATGAACCCACACTCCGACGCGCACGTGCGCGACGCCACCGCCGACGACTTTCCCGCCATCGCCGCGATCTACGCGCACCACGTGCTGCACGGCACGGCGTCGTTCGAGGAGACGCCGCCCTCGCGCGAAGAACTCCTGCGCCGCCACGCCGCCGTGCGCGAACACGGCCTGCCCTGGCTCGTCGCCGAGATCGACGGCCAGGTGGCGGGCTACTGCTACGCCACGCCCTACCGGCCGCGTCCGGCGTACCGCTTCACGGTCGAAGACTCGATCTATATCGACGAGGCGTTTCGCGGCCGCGGACTCGGCCACACGCTGCTCGACGCGCTGATCGAGCGCTGCGAGGCCGGCCCGTGGCGGCAGATGATCGCCGTGGTCGCCGACCCGCGCGGCGGCTCGCTCAAACTGCACGAGCGCCTGGGCTTCACGCTGACCGGGACGCTGCGCGGCGTGGGCTTCAAGCACGGCGAGTGGCGCGACACCGCGCTCATGCAGCGCACGCTCGGGCCGGGCGCGGATACGCCGCCCAAGGGCTGACGCGCGAGCCTCAACTGCATGGCGGCACGCCACACGCGCGCCGCAAGCGAAACGCCGCTCGTACAATACGTCCTTTCGCAACGGAGCCGGACTCAGGGCTCCGCAGACAAGGACTGATTCACCATGCAACCCCTCCTCGAACACCTGCACCCGTCCAACTGGGGCTTCCTGTGGGACGCGCTCTCCGCGCTCGCGCTGCGCCTGTGCGCGGCCTTCGCGATCCTCTGGTTCGGCTGGTGGCTCTCCCGGCGCGTGGGCAACTGGATCAAGCGGCGGGGCAGCGGCATCGATCCCACGCTGCGCCCCATCGTGCGCGACACCGCCGTGTGGGGCGTGCGCCTCGTCGCCGTGATCGGCGCGCTCTCGCAAATCGGCATCCAGACCGCCAGCATCGTCGCGGTGCTCGGCGCCGCCGGTCTCGCCATCGGTCTCGCGCTGCAAGGCACGCTGCAGAACATCGCGGCCGGCATCATGCTGTTGCTGCTGCGGCCGTTCAAGGTGGGCGACTATATCGACGGCAGCGCCGGCGCCAGCGTCGCGGGCACCGTCGAGGAAGTGAACCTCTTCACCACGCGCCTCACGAAACCGGACGGCATCTGCGAATACGTGCCGAACAGCGCGCTGTGGAGCAATTCGATCCGCAACTACAGCCGCAATCCCACGCGCCGGCTCGATCTCGAAGTGGAAGTGTCGGTGCGCGACGACGTGAACCGCGCGATCGACGCCTTGCGCACGCTCGCCGCCGCCGACCCGCGCGTGCTGGCCTCGCCCGCGCCGCAAGTGATGGTGACGCGTTTCGACGACAGCACCGCCGTGCTCAACGTGCGCGTGTGGTCGAATATCGACACATTCTGGGAGATGCGCTGGGAGCTGTCGCGCAAGGTGCGCCAGACGCTCAATGACGCGCACTGCTCGCTGCCCCTGCGCACGCGCGAGTTGCACATCGTGCAGACGCAACCGGCGGAACCTGAGCAACCGACACAACCGACACAACCGACGCAACACGCGCAGCAATGAGCGCGTACGCGCGTCGCCTGCGCGGCTACGCCCGAGGGCTCGTGCCGCACGGCTACCTGGCCGTGCTGCTGGTGCTCGACGGCCTGCTGCTGGTGCGCCCGGTCGCACAGAGGGCGCTCGAACACGCGGGCGGCAACTGGTTCGACGACTGGATCACGCTCATCAATGCGTTCGGCGTGCTCGCGCTGCCTCAGGCGCTCGTTGCGACCGGCCTCACGATGATGTCGTTCGGCATCGCGCTGCGCGCCCGCGTGGCGTGGGTGCTTTCTCTGGTGCTGCTCACCGGCGCGGCCAGCATCTGCCTGTGGGGCGACTATCGCAGTCACGCGCTCGCCGGCTTCTCGCTCGCCCTCGCCTGCGCGCTGATCCACTACTGGCGCCACTTCGATCGCGCGAGCGTCGCCGCGGGATCGCTGTTCGCATTCCTGAGCATTGGCTCGTTGGTCGTCTACGCGGTGTTCGGCTCGCTGTATCTCGGCGACGACTTCGACCCGCCTATCCGCAACCTCGTCACGGCGTTCTACTTCTCGATCGTGTCGATGTCCACGGTCGGCTACGGCGATATCGTGCCGCGCTCGGACACTGCGCGGCTGTTCACGGCCTCGATCATCGTGCTCGGCATCACCGTGTTCGCGACGTCGATCAGCGCCGTGATCGGGCCCGTGATCGGCGGCCATTTGAAACGCATCGTGAAGGGAGGCATTTCCAACGTGACCCGCAAGAACCACTATCTGATCGTCGGCGCGTCGCCGCTCGCGCATAGCGTGTACGCGGGGCTCCTCAAGCGCGGCTACGCGGCGACCGTGATCGTCGCGCCGAATATTCCGCACAACTATCCACCGGAGGCCGATCTCATCATCGGCGATGCGAGCGACACCGCGACGCTGCGCAATGCGGGCGCCGAAACCGCGCTCGCCGCGCTCGCGCTGCGCTCGGACGACGCCGAGAACGCCTTCGTGATTCTCGCGATCAAGGAAATCGCGCCGGAGGTGCGCACCGTGGCGCTCGTCAACGACAGCCGCAACCTGCAGCGGCTGCGCCTGCTGCAGCCGGACATGGTGTTTTCGCCGCAACTGCTCGCGGGCGAGCTGCTCGCACGCACGCTCAACAACGAAACCATCGACAACACGCTGGTCGAGCAGCTGCTGTTCGGCAAGAGCGCGGGCGGCGCGGCGTAAGCGCCTTGTCGCCGCGTGCCATCAGTCCGGCGGCGGCAGGCGCCGGAACAGCGTGGGATAGTCGATCACGAGCCCGTCTTCGTCCACGCGCAGGTTCGCCGTGAAGTCGCGAAAGATGCCCTCGTAGCGATACTCGCGATCGCGCTCGATGCACACGTAGGCCTGCTCGACGGGCTTGGGATCCAGCTCGGGCGCGGCGATGTACACCACGCGGATCGGCTGCCGCTCGCCGCGCGCGAGGCCCAGACGCCGGATCGGCAGCGTGTTCGTGTACGGCGTCGCGGCGATGTCGATGTCGATGCAGCCGTCGAGCGCCTCCAGTGCGCGCCCCTCGCCGTCGGTCCAGTGGCCCTTGCCGTCGCTCTGGAGCACGAGCGAGCCGCCACCCATCACGCGAAACGCCGCCCAGCGCACGCGCCAGCGCGCATCGCACTCGATGGCGTAGCACAGGCCATAGGACTTGCCGTAGCGCTCGCCGATGACCACGCTTTCCGCGCGGATCGTGTCGCCTGTTTCGCCGAATTTCGGGCCGCAATGCGCATCGAACGCCAGATGCTCGATACCCTCGCCCGTCTCGGATGCCCAACGCACTTCACGCATCGTTCGCCTCCCATGTAACGCTGTCGACCAGAGTTAGTGCTTTAGCACTTACTCTGGTCCCGTGCAGACCTGTCTCTGGATGACCTCGATAACCGCCTTGCGCATATCGTAACGCGGCGACGAATAGCGACTATCAACGCACGCGCATGCGCGAGGCGGTCTGCATCGCCTATGCTCGCAATCTGGCCGGCCGTGCGCCTCGCACCGGGGCCTCGCCGCCCGCACCCGCACGCCACGTCTTCGCCATGTCCGCCCGATTTTCCGCCGCTGCCGGCGCCACTGCGCGGTCCACCGACACCGCCGCCGCCGGCGCGCTTTTGCGCAGCCTCGGCCAGATCGTGCTGCAGCCGCACGCGGGAACGGGCGCGTGCCTGCTCGCGGCGCTCGCGCTCACCGACTGGCGGCTCGCTTTCGCCGCCCTGCTCGGCGCCGCGGCGGCCAATGTCTGCGCGGTCGTGGCAGGCCATGCAGAAGCGGCGATCCGAGACGGCGTTGCAGGCTACAACGGCGCGCTCGCCGCGCTCGCGGCGTTCACCTTCGTCGGCGATGCGGGCACGGCGGCCGCGCTTGCGCTCATCGCGGGCGGCGCGAGCGGGTGGCTCGCCGGGCCGCTGGACCGCCGCCTCGCGCGCGCCCGGCTCGGCTTGTATTCCGTGCCCTGCCTCATCGCGACCTGGATCTGGCTGCCGCTGCACCCCGGCAGCGCCCCCGTCGCCAGCGCAATCGCCGCAGCCCCGCCGGCCCTGCACGGCGCGCCGCTAGCGGCCGCCGCACACGCCTCCGCCGGCGTGTTGAGCGGCCTCGCGCAAACCACTTTTGCCTCGGGCGCAGCGGCGGGACTGTGCGTGCTCGCGGGCCTCGCCTGGTCGTCGCGGCGCGCAGCGGCCTATGCGCTCGGCGGCGCGGCGCTCGCGAGCGCGCTCGAACTCGCGTGCGGCGCGAGCCCGGCCGCCCTCGGCGCGGGCCTCGCGGGCTTCAACGGCGTGCTTGCCGCGCTCGCCGTCTGCGCGCTCGGCACACGCGCCGCGATCTGTGCGACCATGCTCGCCGCGGCCCTGCATCTGGCCGCCGTGCGCTGTGGACTGCCCGCGCTGACCGCGCCGTTCGTGCTGGCAAGCTGGAGCGTGCACGCGGCGGCGCGACGCCTGCGCCCTGCGTCGTCCACGCCGCCTGAAGAGTCCATCGTCCGCTGAAGGAATCGCCATGTCTTTCGCCCATCGCCCGACGAGCACCTGCGCCGAGACCGCGCCGCGCTCCGCCGCCGAGCAGCAACTGCGCGTCGATCTCGCCGCCGCCTACCGCCTCATCGCACTCAACGGCTGGGACGACCTCATCTACACGCACGTCTCCGCAGCCGTACCGGGCGAGGCGGGCCGCTTCCTCATCAATCCGTTCGGCCTCGCCTTCGACGAAGTGCGCGCCTCGAACCTCGTGAAGATCGACACCGAAGGCCGCATCGTCGGCGCAAGCGAGCATCCCGTGAACGCCACCGGCTTCGCGCTGCACGCGGCCGTGCATCTCGCGCGGCCCGACGCCGTGTGCGTGATGCATCTGCACAATACGGCGGGCATTGCCGTGTCGATCCAGCGCGACGGCCTCCTGCCCGCCTCGCAGCACGCGCTGCGCTTTTACGGCCAGCTCGCCTGGCACGACTACGAAGGCCTCGCCTTCACGCCCGCCGAAGGCACGCGCCTCACGGCCAATCTCGGCGCGCACCCGGCCATGCTGCTGCGCAATCACGGCACGCTCACCACCGGCCGCACGGTGGCCGAAGCCTACGTGCTGATGGCGACGCTCATCAAGGCCTGCGAAATCCAGCTGCTGGCTCAGGCCGGCGGCGTACCGCTCGTCGTGCCGCCGCCCGGGGTGGCCGAACGCACGGCCGAGCAGTTGCGCGACGGCGGCGCGATCGAAGGCGTGCTCGAATGGCCCGCGCTGCTGCGCAAGCTCGATCGCATCGATTCGTCATACCGAGACTGATCGCGCCCAATCCATCGTTTCGCTCACTTTTCAAGGAGACCCGCATGCCGACATTCCACATCGAAATGTTCGAAGGCCGCAGCGTCGAACAAAAACGCCAGCTCGCCGCCGCCCTGACCGAGACCACGTGCAAGGTGCTCGGCGTCGAGCCGCAATCCGTCGACATCATCTTTCACGACGTGAAGCCGGAGAACTGGGCGACGGCCGGCAAGCTGTGGAGCGATCCGCGCTAAAGCCGCCATTTTCATCGCATTCCTGATCTTTTCCGCCTGGCGTCGCACACCCGCTCGCGCCGCCAGGCGCGCCTGAATTCTCCCCCGCACGATTCCCGACCCCGCACGCGGAGACACATTGCCGCACCCCATGCGGCAGCGCGGTGTATTGACGCAGCGCGACGCTCTTCGCACATCCCCGCTGCGCAACGAGTGTTTAATCTAAATTGATCTGTATCAATGCGTTAGCGCATGTTTTCGTCTCATTGATATTGACGACTGCGACACGCTGGCGCACGTCGCAGCGCAGCAAAACCTTCGCCGTTCCCCTACGCTTACGTCCATTGCACGAGAAGCGCAGCGCCCCCACTGCCTCGCCGTGCGACGTTTCTTCCGCGCTTTTCCCGGTAAGCAAGCAACAGGCACGTACATGCACACGTCACTATCCGCCTTCGACCTGGCCCGGCTGCAGTTCGCCTTCACCGTCTCGTTTCACATCGTCTTTCCGGCGCTCTCCATCGGCCTCGCGAGCTTCATCGCCGTGCTCGAAGCCTGCTGGCTCAAAACGCGTCAACCGTTCTACAAGGACCTCTGCCTGTTCTGGTCGAAGGTCTTCGCCGTGGCCTTCGGCATGGGCGTCGTGTCCGGCGTCGTCATGAGCTACGAGTTCGGCACCAACTGGTCCGGCTTCTCGTCGTTCGCGGGTCCCATCACCGGACCGCTGCTGATGTACGAAGTCATGACCGCGTTCTTTCTCGAAGCGGGCTTCCTCGGCATCATGCTGTTCGGCTGGAACCGCGTGAGCCCGCGCGCCCACTTCGGCGCGACGCTGATGGTCGCCATCGGCACGCTCATCTCCACGTTCTGGATCCTCGCCTCGAATAGCTGGATGCAGACGCCGCAAGGCTTCAAGATCGTCGATGGCCACGTCGTGCCGGTGGACTGGTTCAAGATCATCTTCAATCCGTCCTTCCCGTACCGTCTCGCGCACATGGCGATCGCCGCGTTCATCGTGGCCGCGCTCGTGGTGGCCGCGAGCGGCGCGTGGCATCTGCTCAAGGGGCGGCGCGACCCCGCCATCAAGAAGATGTTCTCGATGGCGCTCGGCCTGCTGCTCGTGCTCGCGCCGGTGCAGGCCTTCGTCGGCGACGCACACGGCCTGAACACGCGCGAATATCAGCCCGCCAAGATCGCCGCGATCGAAGGCATCTGGGACACCGAACAAGGCGGCACCGCGCTCAATCTGTTCGGCATTCCCGACATGCAGGCCGAGACGACGCGCTACGCCGTTTCCATTCCGCACCTGGGCAGCCTGATCCTCACGCATAGCTGGGACGGCGAGATCAAGGGACTCAGGTCCTTCCCCGCCGACGAGCGACCCAATTCGCCGCTGCTGTTCTGGAGCTTCCGCGTCATGGTCGGCTTAGGCATCCTGATGATCGTGCTCGGCGTGACCGGCTGGGTGCTGCGCCGCCGCGGCACGCTCTACGAATCGCGCGGTTTCCAGCGCTTCGTGCTCGCCATGGGACCGACGGGCTTCATCACGCTGCTCGCGGGCTGGGTGACGACGGAAGCCGGCCGTCAGCCCTGGGTGGTCTATGGCGTGATGCGCACGGCACAGGCGGTGTCGCCGCTCACGGCGCAACAGGTGGGCATTTCGCTGATGGCGTTCGTGGCGGTGTACTTCCTCGTGTTCGGCACGGGCATTTACTACCTGCTCAAGCTTCTGCGCAAAGGTCCCGCGCTGCCCGACTCGAGGCCACATGCGCCGCATGAACCACGTGAGCCGCGCGTGGCGCGCCCTGCGCTCGCTGCGAGCCAGACCGCGCGCCGCCCCATGTCCGCCGCCGATCAGCTGATCGACGCCTGAGGCTCCCCGCATTCATCGTTACGAGGCTAGCAAGCAAATGGATGTCACCGTCATCTGGGCCGCGATCATCGCGCTCGGCGTTCTTCTCTACGTGGTGCTGGACGGCTTCGATCTCGGCATCGGCATCGTGTTTCCGCTTTTTCCCGACGAGGATGAGCGCGATCTCATGATGAACACGGTCGCCCCCGTGTGGGACGGCAACGAGACCTGGCTCGTGCTCGGCGGCGCGGGGCTCTTCGCCGTATTCCCCGTGGTGTACTCGACCGTGCTTTCCGCGCTCTACCTGCCGCTCGTGTTCATGCTCGCGTGCCTGATCTTCCGCGGCGTGTCGTTCGAGATTCGCGCCAAGGCCAATCGCACGAAGCATTTGTGGGACCTCGCGTTCATCGGCGGCTCGACCGGCGCCGCGTTTTTCCAGGGCATCGCGCTCGGCGCGTTCCTGCAAGGCATTCCGATGGACGGCGGCCAGTTCGCCGGCGACGCCTTCGGCTGGCTCACGCCCTTCAGCCTGCTCTCGGGTTTCGGGCTCGTCGCGACCTATGCGCTGCTCGGCTGCTGCTGGCTCGTCGCGAAGACCGAGGGCGACCTGCAGCGCCGCCTGCGCAAGCTCGTCTGGCCGCTCACGGTCATGCTGCTCGGCTTCATCGCGCTCGTGAGCCTGTGGACGCCGCTGCAGGACCCGGCCATCGCCGAACGCTGGTTCCGTTCGGGCCTCTTCTGGCGTCTCGCGCCGGTGCCGCTGCTCGTGCTCGCCTGCGCCGCGTGGATGCGCTGGGCCGTGCATGCACGCCATCACAAGACGCCCTTCATCGCGGCCATCGGACTCGTGCTGCTCGGCTACGCGGGCCTGCTCGTGAGCCTGTGGCCGTACGCGATTCCGCAGGGCCTCACGCTGTGGGAAGCGGCGGCGCCGCGCGAGAGCCAGATGTTCACGCTCGCGGGCGCAGCGTTCATTCTGCCGATCATCCTCGCGTACACGATGCTCAGCTACTGGGTCTTTAGAGGCAAGGTGCGTCATGGCGACACCCATCACTACCATTAAAACTGCACGCCGGGCGCTGCCTGGCTGGCTCTGGTTCGTACTCCTCTGGTGTGCGGGCGTGGGCGCAGCCGTCTCGCTCGGGTTCGCATTCAAGGTCTTCATGAACCTCACGCTGTTCGCCGTGAAGTGAATGGCACGAGCGGATTCGCACGAGCGCGCTCGATTTCACGGCGCCGCGTTAGACTGTAGGCTCTCTGTCACCCGTGCGAAAACTTCATGCAACAGATGACCTTCATGGAATGCGTCAAGCGCGCATGGGCGAGCGCCTGGCAGGCCGCCGTGCAAATGCCGTTTCTCCTTGCGGGGACGTTTGTGATCTACGCCGCGCTCGGCTGGTTCGGGCTCGCCGGGCGGCCCGTGCCGGCCGAAGGCGCGACGCCCTCCGCCGGACTCATTGCGCTCGGCAATCTCGCCTCGCTCCTGAATTCGCTTGTCTACCTCTGGTTCACGCTCAAGATTTCGCGCTTCGTGCTGCTAGGCGAGCGCAGCGCGCCGCTCATGCCGGCCGGAGCCAGGCCGTTCCTGCGCATTTTCGCGGTCGGTCTCATCCTGGCGGTCGCGCTCGGCGCATTCGCGCTCTTGCTGTGGGTCGTGCTGCGGCCTCAGTACCAGGGCGGCGCGGCGTTCCTCTTTCTGGTGGTCATTGCGATCTGGATGTTCGTGGCGGTGCGCCTCTCGCTGCTCTTTCCGGCGCTCGCAGTCGGCAGCCCGATCGCCTTCGGCGCCGCCTGGCGCGACAGCCGCGGGCACTTCTGGAGCCTTTTTGGCGTCATCTTCGTCGCCGCGCTGCCCATTGCGGTGTGCGGCCTGATCGTGCTGATCGGCATGGGCCTCGCGGGCGTCACGCCTGAAATCGTGCGGCAGCCGGGGTGGCTCACCGCGCTCGCCATCGGCCAGAGCATCGGCAATATCGTGTTTGCGCTGCTCACCACCACGGCACTCGCCTGGCTTTATCGCCGTTACGCACAAGACCTGACTTCGCCCTCCACGAGTTAATCTCGCACTACCAGATGCCCGGCACGAAGCGATAACGCACGCGCGCCAGATACTCGCGGTAGCCGGGCAGATTCTCCGCGAGCGTTTGCTCTTCGCGCACCGCGCGATAGCCGATCCCCACGACCATGAAGGGCACGCACGCAAGCCCCCACCACGAACCGAGCATGAGCGGCGTGCCGACGAGAAACAGCAGCGCGAAGCCATACATCGGATGACGCACGTAGGCATACGGGCCGGTGTCGCTGACCGTATGCCCGCGTTCGCTCTGAATCTTCACGACAGGCGCCGCGAAGCGGTTCGCCGCGAACACCGCGCGCGTCGCGTAGATATCGACGAAGATGAAGATCGCGCCGAGCACGCTGAGCCACAGCGGCACGCTCGACCAGCCCATGCGCACGGCGTCGATGCCCATCAGGCAGAGCCACGCGCAAAAACCCACCGAGACGCACAGCATGAACACGCGGTCCCACGGCTGCTGCGTGCGCTGCGCGAACGGCGCGAGGCGCTCGACCAGCAGGCCCGGATCTTCGCGCCCGAGCCACAGGCCGATCCACACGCCGCACAACGCCCACTCGATGAGCCACAGCCACGCCGCCGTCCACGCCAGCGTGCCCGCCGAGACGAACAACAGCACGCCCATCAATCCGAACCAGACCACGACTTGCGCGAACAGCTTCGCCATCAGCGCTTTCGTCATTTTCAGCTCAGTCATGATGCCCTCCTTGCCCGCGGGCGCGGCGTCGCGTCGGACGCCGACTCGCGTCTACTGTTGAGCGCCGTGTGACGTCATGCGCGCATAGAGCGCGTCGGCGTCGATACGCTGCGCTTCTTCGCCGCGCGCGAGATCGATGCCGAAGCGTTCGCGCAGACACTGCGCGAGTTCCGCTCCATTTGCGAGCGTACGCTCCTCGCTCACCTGACCTTGTGCGTCGCGCTCGGTAAAACGCTCGTTGAACAGGATCGCGCGGCCGCCTTCGCGTGCAATGCACGCGATCAGGCTGAACGTGAAGAACGACTCGGGCGACGCCGACGTGTACCAGTTCGCCATTTCGTAATCGACCCACTCGGCGGGCGTCAATTCAAAACGATAGAGATCGAACCACTTCTCGCCATCGTGCAATTGCAGCTTGCGCTCGTTCGCCGACAACGTCACGAGCCGCGCCGGTTCGTGCGGCGTCGGCTGTTCCGCCTCTGTCGAGAACGAGAGCGGCGCACGCAGCGTCGCGGCACCGAAGCCTCCGTCGACGAGCCACGTATCGCCTTCCGCCCCCGCGCGCAGCAGCATATGCGTGCGCGGCGTGCGCGCGTCGGGTTCGCGCCCGTACAGCACGCGTGCGGCGAGCGGCGTCACCGTAAAGCCCAGTTGCATGAGCACATGCGCGAGCAAGGTGTTGTGCTCGAAGCAGTAGCCGCCGCGCCGCTGCGTCACGAGCTTCGCGACGATGTCCGGCAACTTGATCGACACGCGCCGCCCCGCCAGCGGATCGAGGTTCTCGAAAGGAATGGCAAGCGGATGCAGGCGCTGCAGTTCGCGCAGCACGGCGAGGGTCGCGACATGCGGACCGTCGTAGCCGATGCGGGCGAAGTACGCGTCGAGATCGAGTTCGTAGCCTGGGGAAATGTCGGTCATGGAGCCAGCTTGTTTTGAAGTTTGAGCGGCGAAACGCGCGTTCACATACGTGATGATAAGCGACTTCATTCGCCTGACTAATCATCCAAAGCTAACGACCTGTAATGCGTAAATGCGCGAATGAAAGCAATTCGCAAGGATCTCCGTGATGCGGCGTAAAGCAAGCGTAAAACAGTTGCGAATCATTCTCGTTTTTGTTGACGCTCGCATTCTCCGTTAGTACGATGGCGCCGTCTGGAGATGTCGGGTATTCAGCGATTTGCGAATAACAAAGCCAGAGCGACCCATCACGCAAACATTTCAATAAGTAAGGAATACGATGGAATTGACCCGAACCGTCCGCGTGCGTGCGCTCGCCTGCCCGCGCGGCGCAGCGCCGGGCCGCCCGGCGCATCGGCGCGCGCCGGCGTTGCGCGCCATTGCCATGCTTGCCGCGAGTGCGACTTTCGCGTGCGGAGCCGCACGCGCGCAGAGCAACGCGAACCCCGACGCCGCGCCTGAAGCACCGGAAGCCGACCTCGCGATTCAGGCGCAGCCGTCGAACTTCTGGACCGGCTTCTGGACGCGCCAGACGATGCTCGGCGACATGGGCGGACTGCGGCCGTGGCTCGGCAAATACGGCGTGACCTTCCAGCTCACGGAGACGAGCGAATACCTCGCGAACCTGCGCGGCGGCCTCAAGACCGGCGGCGCGTACGACGGCCTCACGACGGCGACCGTGCAGGTCGACACGAGCAAGGCGCTCGGCATTCCGGGCGGTCTGTTCAACGTGAGCGGCCTGCAGATTCACGGCACCAACCTGAGCACGTCGAACCTCGGCACGCTGAATACCGCGAGCGGCATCGAAGCGACGCCGACCACGCGCCTCTGGGAGCTGTGGTACCAGCAATCGTTCCTCGACAAGCGCCTCGACGTGAAGATCGGTCAGCAGAGTCTCGACCAGGAATTCATCACGAGCCAGTACGCGGCACTCTTCATCAACACGATGTTCGGCTGGCCCGCGCTGCCTTCGTACGACATGCCCTCGGGCGGCCCGGCCTATCCGCTCGCCGGTCTCGGCGTGCGCGTGCGCGGCCAGATCACGCCTTCGCTCACCGCGCTCGCCGGCGTGTTCGCAGGCGACCCGCTCGGCAACGATCCGAACAACCTTAGTGGTACGAACTTCAATCTGCACAACGGCACGTTGTGGATCGGCGAACTGCAGTACGCCATCAACCAGCCGTCCGAAGGCGAACTCGTGAGCGCCGACAATCATGGCCTGCCGGGCACCTACAAGATCGGCTTCTGGTACAACAACAACCCGTTCGACGACCAGCGCTACGACAACACCGGCCTGTCGCTCGCGAATCCGGCCTCGACCGGGATTCCGGCGACGCATCGGGGCAACTACAGCATCTACGCGGTGGCCGATCAGATGATCTGGCGTCCCGACCCGGACGAAGCGCGCAGCATCGGTGTATTCGCGCGCGTAATGGGCGCGCCCGGCGACCGCAATCTCGTGAGCCTCGCGGCCAACCTCGGCATCGTCATGAAGGCGCCGTTCAAGGGTCGCGACAACGACAGCGTGGGCCTTGCCGCCACCTACATCAAGGTCGGCAACAACGTGCACAACATCGACCTCGACCAGCAGATGTTCACCGGCGGTCCGTACGGCGTGCGCACGCAGGAAACCGCGCTCGAAGCCACCTATCAGTATCAGGTCACGCCGTGGTGGATTCTCCAGGCCGACGCGCAATACACGTTCAACGCGGGCGCCGGCCAGAATCCGCAGGATCCGACCGCGCCGCTGCGCAATACGTTCGTGATCGGCGTGCGGACCAACATCACGTTCTAGGCCCACGAAGGCGCACCCGACCCATGTTCAACCCCAAGTCCTCGCGTGTCCCAGCCGGCGTGCGCGCCGGCCGCGCGAGGCACGGAGATTCAGTATGAAACACGCTACGCGCACGCTCCTGCAATGCACGGCCCACGCGGTCCGCTCCGCGCTCGCGCTTGCCGCCGCGGCGGCGCTCGCCGGCGCGCCGCTCGCCGCTCACGCCGAACCGCAGGGCCTGCTCGAGACCGTCAAGCATCACACCACGCTCATCAACACCGTGCCCGACAACGGCGACCAGAACCCGTATGCGATCTTCGTCGCGCCGGTCTCCTCCGGCGCGGTGAAAGAAGGCGACGTGCTGGTCGACAACTTCAACAACGCGGCCAACCTGCAGGGCACCGGCAGCACGATCGTCGACTATCACCCCGACACGAAGCAGATGACGCTGTTCGCGACGATTCCGCGCGATCTCAAGGAGTGCCCGGGCGGCGTCGGCCTTTCGACCGCGATGACGATGCTCAAGTCGGGCTGGGTCATCGTGGGCAGCACGCCGAGCAACGACGGCACCACCGGCACCAAGGGCGCGGGCTGCATGATCGTGCTCGACAGCAGCGGCAAGATCAACAAGGTCATCAGCAGTCCCAATATCAATGACCCGTGGGGCAACATGGCCGTGGTCGACAACGGCGACCACGCCACACTGTTCGTGAGCAATGCGGGCTTCGGCGTGGGCGGTGCGGACGGTAACCCGCCCGTGTTCAAGCAGGCCACGGTGCTGCGGCTCGACTTCGACATCCCGAGCGGACAGGCGCCGGTCCTGAAGCGCGAAACCGTGGTGGCGAGCGGCTTCGGCGCGCAGGCGGACAAGGGCGTGTTCCTCGTCGGCCCGACCGGCCTCGCACTGTCGGCGGACAACAAGCTGCTCTACGTGTCCGACGCGATCGGCAACCGCATCAACGTGATCGAAGATCCGCTCACGCGCGACACGAGCGCGGGCGTGGGCCGCCAGCTCACCGCCGACGGCCTGCTGCACCGTCCGCTCGCCATGATCGTCACGCCGCAGGGCCACCTGCTCGTGACGAATGCCTTGAACGGCCAGGTCGTCGAGATCGACCCGGCCGCGGCAAAGCAGCTGTACGCGCGCTGGATCGATACCGACAAGGCGCAGACGCCTCCGGGCAACGGCGACCTGTTCGGCCTCGCGCTGACCCCGGCAGGCGACGGCTTCTACTACGTCGAAGACGACGTGAACACTCTCGTGCTGGCTAAATAGTCATGTCCTCCGACGATACCCCCAACAAACCATCGAGGCGCGGCTTCCTGAAAGCCGGCGCCGCGCTCGGTGCGAGCCTCGGCGCAGGCGCGGCCACGAGCGGCCTCGCCCAGGCCGCCGAGGCGAAGCATCACGCGATGCCCGCCGACCCGATGCTCGCCGTCGAGCCGTTCTACGGCGAGCACCAGGGCGGCATCGTGACGCCGCAGCAGGCGCACACGTATGTCGCGGCCTTCGATCTCACGACGACCTCGCGCGACGACGTCATCAACCTGCTGCGCAAGTGGACCGAGTCCGCGGCGCGCATGAGCCAGGCGCAGCCAGCGGCCGCGCTCGACTACACCGGCGACGACCATCCCGCGGCCGACTCCGGCGACGTGCTGGGCCTCGGCCCGGCGGGCCTCACGGTCACCTTCGGCTTCGGCCCCGGCCTCTTCACGTCGCAGGACAAGGACCGCTATGGCCTCGCGCACAAGCGCCCTGCCGCGCTCGTCGACCTGCCGCGCTTCAACGGCGACCAGCTGATCGCGCAAAAGACCGGCGGCGATCTGTTCGTGCAGGCGTGCGCCAACGACGCGCAGGTCGCCTTCCACGCGGTGCGCCAGCTCGCACGCCAGGGCTACGGCATCCTGACGATGCGCTGGGGCCAGGCGGGCTTTCTCTCGGGCCCGCGCGCGCAAACGCCGCGCAACCTCATGGGCTTCAAGGACGGCACGAACAACCCGCCGACCACGGACCCGAAGGCGATGAATCAGTTCGTCTGGGCCACCGCCGCCGACGCGCCCTGGATGCAGGGCGGCACCTATACCGTGGTGCGCCGCATCCGCATTACGCTGGAGCACTGGGACCAGATGGAACTGGGCTTCCAGGAGCAGGTGTTCGGCCGCCACAAGTACAGCGGCGCGCCAATTGGCCAGAAGAAGGAGTTCGACAACGTCGATCTCGACGCGCAAGACAAGGACGGCAATCCGCTGATTCCCGAGAACTCGCACGTGCGTCTCTCGAACCGCGCGTCGAACAACGGCGCGCAGATCCTGCGCCGCTCGTACTCGTACAACGACAGCACGGACTTCTACATCGAGCGCTGGCCGCCGTGGCGCCAGGAAACCGAATATGACGCGGGCCTCATCTTCGTCGCCCACCAGGGCGACCCGCGCACGGGCTTCATTCCGATCAACGAAAAGCTCGCGAAGTTCGACATGATGAACCAGTTCACGACGCACGTGGGCAGCGCGATCTTCGCGTGCCCGCCCGGCGCGAAGGCGGGCTCGTTCATCGGCGCGGAGCTGTTCAGCGCCTGAGATTCATCGATAACAACGGACAACGAAGTCATATGAAACTTTCCATGATGCGCGCACCGCTGCGCGCCGCCGCCCTCTCGCTCGCGCTTGCCGGCATGCTGCCGCTCGCCGCGCACGCAGCCTCGATCACGCTCTACAACGCACAGCACGAGCAGGTCGTGAACCAGCTTGCGAAGGACTTCCAGCAGCAGACCGGCATCGACGTGAAGATCCGCAGCGGCGAAGGCCCGGCGCTCGCGGCGCAGCTCGTCGCCGAAGGCGAAAAGACGCCTGCTGACGTCTACTTCACGGAGAACTCGCCTGAGCTGATGCTGCTGGAAGAAAAGGGCATGCTCGCCCCCGTGCAGCAGGCGACGCTCGCGGCCGTGCCCGCACGCTTCAACTCGCCGCAAGGACAATGGGTGGGCGTGACCGCGCGCGAGAACGTGCTCGCGTACAACACGGCCAAAGTGCAGCCCGCGCAATTGCCGAAGTCGATCTTCGATCTCGCCAAACCCGAATGGAAGGGCAAGGTCGGCATCGCGCCGAGCGACGCCGATTTCCTGCCGCTCGTCGACGCCGTGCTCGCCGTGAAGGGCGAAGCCGCCACGCTCGAATGGCTCAAGGGTCTCAAGACCAACTCGCAGATCTTCGACGACGACGAAGGCGTGGTCGCCGCCGTGAATCGCGGCGCGGTCGCCACCGGCATCATCAACAACTACTACTGGGACCGCCTGCACGCCGAGATGGGCGACAAGAAAACGCAAAGCGCCGTCGCGCATTTCGCCGATGGCGACGTGGGCGCGCTCGTCAACGTTTCGGGCGCCGCCGTGATGAAGTCCGCGCACAATGTGGACGGTGCGCAGAAGTTCCTCGCCTACCTCGTGAGCGAGCGCGCACAGAAGCTGATGGCGCAGGACCACATCAGCTACGAGTACCCGCTGCGGCCCGGCGTGGCGAGCGATCCCATCAACAAGCCGTTCGACCAGCTGAAGCCGCCCGCGCTGACCATCCAGCAGCTCGGCGACGACAGCCAGGCGGGCAAGCTGCTGCGTCAGGCTGGCCTGCTGTAATCGGCATGGAGTACGAAGCAATATCGTGAGCGAAGCCGTTACCACGGCGCAAGCCGTGTCAGAGTCTCATCAAGTGGATGTCGCGGGGGGCCCGCCCCCGCGCGTGCGGCGGCGTGCGCCGCGCGCGCTCTTCGCCGCCGCCGCGCTCGGCCCGCTGCTGGTGCTGCTGCCGCTCGCACTGACCTTCTGGCGCGCGCTGTCCTTCGGTCTGGCCGACGCCGCCGAGCTGATCTTCCGGCCGCTGGTCGGCGAGTTGCTCGTCAACACGCTCTCGATTACGGTTTCGGCCACGCTTGCCTGCGCCGTGCTCGGCACCGCGGTGGCGTGGCTCGTCGAGCGTACCGACGTGCCGGGGCGGCGCGCCTGGGCGCTCCTCGCCGCCGCGCCGCTCGCCATGCCCGCGTTCGTCACGAGCTACGCATGGGTCTCGCTGAGCCTCGATTTGCAGGACTTCCTCGGCGCGTTCATCGTCATCACGACGGCCTACTTCCCGCTCGTCTATTTGCCAGTGGCCGCCGCGCTGCGCGGCCTCGATCCCGCACTCGAAGAATCGGCGCGCGCGCTCGGCTGCAACCGCTGGGCTGTTTTCGTGCGCGTCGTGCTGCCGCAACTGCGTCCCGCGCTGTTCGGCTCGATGCTGCTCGTCGCGCTTGGCGTGCTCTCCGAATTCGGCGCATTCACGCTGCTGCGCTTTCGCACGTTCACCACCGAAATCTACGCGGAATACCGCACGAGCTTCGATGGCGGCGGCGCCTCGCTGCTGGCCTGCGTGCTGATCCTGCTCTGCCTCGTGTGCCTCGTGCTCGAGTTCCGCGTGCGCGGACGCGCGCGCTACGAGCGCGTGGATCGCGGCGCGCGCCGCGCGAGCGTGCGCCATGCGCTCGGCCGCTGGCGCTGGCCCGTCGCGGCGGGTTTCGTCGCGCTCAATGTGGCGACGCTCGGCGTGCCGCTCGCGATGATCGGCTACTGGCTCACGCAGCCTGGCGCCGCAGCAATCACGCCCGCCGATGTCTCGCCGGAGTTGCTGGTTTCGACCACGTTCGCCTCGCTGCGCCTCGGTCTCACGGCCGCGTTTTTCACCACCCTGCTCGCGCTGCCGCTCGCGTACCTGCTTGCGCGCTATCCTGGCCGCGCCGCCACGTTTCTCGAACGCACGGCCTTCATCGCGCAGGGCGTGCCCAGTCTCGTCATCGCGCTTGCCATCGTCTCGCTCGCGGTGCGCGCGCTCGAACCGCTCTATCAGGGCACCACGCTGCTGATTACGGCGTACGCGATTCTCTGTCTGCCCCTTGCGCTCGTGAGCGTGCGCGCGGCGCTCCTGCAAGCACAGCAGCGCCTCGAAGATACGGCGCGTGCGCTCGGCCTGGGATGGTTCGCCACGCTGCGCCGCGTCGTGCTGCCGCTCGCGGGTCCCGGCCTCGGCGCGGCGGCCTCGATGGTGTTCATCTCGGTGGTCACCGAACTGAACGCCACGCTGCTGCTCGCGCCCATCGGTACGCACACGCTCGCCACGCAGGTCTGGACCGACACCTCGACGCTCGCCTTCGCGGCCGCCGCGCCCTATGCCGCGCTGCTCACCGCGCTTTCGCTCGCCGCTTCGGGCCTGCTGTTCGCGTTTGCGGGCCGGTCCGCACTCGCGGGCCATGCTACGGTCAACATGCCGGTCGATACGATCAACGCGCCGCCCGACGACGCCTGAGCCTCAGTTAGCCCAAGTTAGCCCCATGAGCACACTCCGCATTTCCGGCCTGAAAAAGGCCTTCGACGGCCATCCGGTCCTGCATGGCATCGATCTATCCGTGCGCTCGGGTTCGCTCGTCGCGCTGCTCGGGCCTTCGGGCAGCGGCAAGACCACGCTGCTGCGCGTGCTGTGCGGCTTCGAACGCGCCGACGCCGGCACGATCGAGATCGACGGCCGCCGCGTCGCCGGCGACCGCCTGCATCTGCCGACCGAGCAGCGTCATATCGGCTACGTGCCGCAAGAGGGTGCGCTCTTTCCGCACCTCACGGTTGCCGAGAACATCGTGTTCGGCCTGCCGCGTGCGCAGCGTCGCGCGCACCATCGCGTGGCCGAATTGCTCGAACTCGTCGGTCTTCCGGAATCCTATGCATCGCGCGCGCCGCAGCAACTCTCGGGTGGGCAGCAGCAGCGCGTGGCGCTCGCCCGCGCGCTCGCACCCTCGCCCGGCCTCGTGATGCTCGACGAGCCGTTCTCGTCGCTCGACGCCGCGCTGCGCGTCGAAACGCGCGAAGCCGTGGCGCGCGCCCTCGCCGCCGCCGGCGCGACCGCCGTGCTCGTCACGCACGATCAGGCCGAGGCGCTCTCGCTCGGTCATGAAGTCGCCGTGCTGTGGCGCGGCAAGCTGTTGCAAAGCGGACCGCCGCAAACGCTCTATCGCCGCCCGGCCACGCGCGAACTCGCGGCCTTCATCGGCGAGGCGGTGCTGCTGCCGGGAACGGTGGCCAACGGGCGCGCGCATTGCGTGCTCGGCGCGCTGCCGATCCAGCAAGACCAGCATGCGGCAGAAGGCGCCGTGGACGTGATGCTGCGCCCCGAGCAGATCGACGTGCTGCCCGAAACCGCCCAGCGCGACGGCGCGCTCGAAGCGGTCGTGCAGGCCATCACCTTCCAGGGCCAGGACGCCGCGCTCACGCTGCAGCTGATCGATGCGCACGCAACGGTCCGTGCGCGCGTGCCCGGCTATCGCACGCCGCGCGAAGGCGAGCGCGTGCGGCTCGCGGTGGGCGGCGAAGTGAGCGTCTACCCGCGCTGACGCGGCACCGAGAGATCCTGCACCATCTGCTGCGCGAGGTAGTCGCAAGTCGGCCGGTTCGACTTGACGCTGCGCGCCACCACGATTTCCAGCGGCTCGATCTTCGGCAGGCCCTGCGCCTCGCCGAGGATCGCGAAGCGCGGCGGCACGCTGCAGCGCGTGAGCGCGACGATCGCAATGCCCGCCTCCACCGTCGCCGTCAACCCCATCAAACTCGCGCTGCTATAGGCGGCGCGGTAGCGGATGTGCGCGCCGTCGAGCGCTGCCACGGTATGCGCGCGCGCCACGCTGCCGTGCTCGTAGAGCCCGACCGGCAGCGGCGACATGGCAAGCGGCGCGGGGTCGGTGGCGGACCCCACCCAGACCATCTCCTCGGCGCGCACGAACTCGCCACGCATCTTGCGGTCGCGTGTGACGAACGCGATGTCGATCTTGTTGTCCGCCAGCATCGGCCCGAGCGCGACGCTCTGCGCGCAGACGATCTCGATCTCCACATGCGGATAAAGCGTCGAGAAGCGCCGCAACACCGGTGACAGCAGCGACGCCATATAGTCGTCGGGCGCCCCGAGCACCACGCGCCCCGTCACCTCGGGCCGCACCAGCGCCGCCCACGCCTCCTCCTGCAGGTCGAGCGCGCGCCGCGCATATTCGAGCAGCGTGTTGCCCGGCCGCGTGAGCGCGAGATTGCGCGTGTCGCGCGTGAATAACGTGGTGCCGAGCATCTGCTCGAGCCGCTTGACCTGCATGCTCACGGCCGCCTGCGACCGATGCACGGCCACGGCGCCCCTCGTGAAGCTGCCCGCGTCCGCCACGGCGGCGAAGGTGCGTAGCAAATCGATGTCGAATTCGGGGTTCATACGCTGGGTGGCCGGATCGCGGCCTATTCATAAGCTGCGTTGATGGAATTCTTCAATTTAATTCGTTTGCCCGCGCCCCGCAACTGGCGAATACTCAACCCGTCTCCAACCCTCTTTCGATTTTCCGCTCCGGCCATGCAATCCGAACATCACGGCAACCGTCAGCAAGGCGTCTTCATGCTCGCGGGCGGCGGCCTCCTGATGGGCACGATCGGCGTGTTTGTCGAGGAGGCGCGTCTCGGCGCCCTCACGCTCGTGTTCTTCCGCTGCTTTTTCGGCATGCTCGCGCTCGCCGGGTACTGCGCGTACAAGGGCTGGCTCTCGCCGCGGCAGTTCACGCGCCGCACGCTCACGCTCGCGGTGATTTCAGGCGTGCTCATGGTCACGCAGTGGGTCGCCTTCTTCGACGCGATCCATCGCACGAGCATCGCCATCTCGACGGTCGTATTCCATGTGCAGCCGTTCTGGGTCGTGCTGATGGGCGCGGCGATCTTTCACGAGCGGCTCGGCGCCGACCGGCTCGGCTGGATCGGCATCGCGTTCGTGGGGCTCGCGCTCGCTTCCGGCGTGCTCGCGGAAACCCACGTGGCCGATCGCACGAGCTACATGATCGGCATTGGCGAGTCGCTGGGCGGCTCGGTGCTCTATGCGAGCGTCACGCTGATCGCCAAGAGCCTGCGCAACTTTCGCCCGCATCTGCTCACGCTGACGCAATGCGTGGTGGGCTCCGTGTGCCTGCCGCTGATCGCGCCGTTTTTTGCGCCGCTCGAACTTGTGCATATTTCGGCCACGCAATGGGGCTGGCTCGTGGGCATGGGGGTGTTGCACACGGGGCTTTCGTACGTGCTGATCTACGGCGCGCTGCCGATGTTGACCACGCCCGTGATCGCCGTGCTTCTGTTCGTGTATCCGCTCACCGCGATCGCCGTCGATGCGATCGTCTACGGTCGCGCACTGAGCGTGCCCCAGCTTGCGGGCATGGCGCTGATCGTGGCGGCGAGCCTCGGGGTCAATCTCGGCTGGCGCCTGTTGCCGCCGAGGCTCGTGAAGGCGCGGCGCTAACCGACGCGCCGCATAGGGGGTTCAGGAAGGCAGCGTTTGACCCTTGGTTTCCGGCGCAAACGGAATGATCAGAAGGCCGAGAACGAAGGCCAGCGCCGTGAGCGCCACCGGCACGCCAAGCGTGTGCATCCGCAGCACGGCCGCGCCCAGCAGGAAGTTCACGCCCGCGCCCACGAAGCGGCCAAACGACGTGCAGAACGCGAACGCCGTGGCGCGCACACGCGTTTCGAACTGCTCAGGCAGCCAGAGGCTGAACAGCGCGAAGTTGCCGCCGAAGAAGCCCAGCACGAAGAGCAGCGCGATGAACGGCACGAGTCCGTTCTCCAGGTAGAACGCCCAGCCGAAGCTCGCCGCGATCGTCACCGCCATACCCGCGAAATAAACGGCGAGCGTCCACTTGCGGCCAATGCGTTCGGCCATCGGCGGCAATGCGAGGCAACCAAGAATCGTACCGATCGACAGGATGCCCGTGGCGATGGACGCCGTCCGGATCGCCTCGGCCTTGTTCGCTCCCGCCTTCGTCGCGAGCTGGATCACGGCGGACGGTTCATAAACCGCGCCCGCCCACAAGCCGATGATCGCGATGGTCAGCAGCGCGCACGCCACCACGGTGCGCATGCGGTACACGTCGCCGAAGATTTCACGCAGCGGGCGGCCGCGGTGCACATGGCTCGCCTCCGACTTCTGCCATTTGGCCGGTTCCTCCACGCGCGTGAGCACGAGAATGGCCACCACCACCGGCACCGCGCCCGTGAGGAACATGGCACGCCAGCCGAAGTGCACGCCGACCGTGTAATTGAGCGCGGCCGCTATGAAGAAGCCCGCGTAATAGCCGGTCTGCAGATAGCCCGCGCCCATCTTGCGGCGATCCTCCGGCCACGATTCGGCCACGTACGTGCCCGCGAGCGCCCACTCCCCGCCGATGCCCACGCCTGCCAGAAAGCGGTAAATGCCGAGCGACCACACGCTCTGCGCGGTGGCCGAAAGTCCCGTGAAGATCGCAAACATGAAAATGGTGCCCGCCAGCACGCGCGTGCGTCCATAGCGGTCCGCGAGCGGCCCCCAGATGAACGACAGCCCCCAGCCCACGAGGAAGAGCGCGAACAGGATCGAGCCGGCAAGCCCGATGTTCGCCGCGCTCGCCTCGTAGCCCGAACGCGGCAACAGCTCCGTGAGCGCGGGCGTGAGCACGAGTGCGTAGATGAACGAGTCCATCCCGTCGAGCGTCCAGCCTGCCCAGGCGCCCCAGAAACCGGCGATCTGCGACCGGTTGAGCGGTGTCTTGGTGCGAGTTCGCCGTGCGGACTCGGTGATCGAATTCATGATGCTCCTCTCTCCATTGATGCCTCGCCAGCCCACGCAGCAAGATGCGCACGCACGCCGCGAAACGCGGAAATGCAGGCCGCGGCAGTGCCGGCCCTCTTCAGGAACTCCCTGTAAGCCCCCGTTCTTCTTACCCGTCTATAGTGAATCTGGTGTTTCTGTGTTGCGGGTTTTCGAGGCTTTCGCCTTGGTCGTTTTATATATAATATTTGATCTCATGAGCGACGCAACGAATGGTTTTCCCCTGGAAGGCGCTGCCGCGCCCCGCACCAGCACCTCGCGCATGATCGCCGACGCCCTGCGCAGCGCGATCGTCGAGGGCAAGCTCGCGCCCAACGCGCCGCTGCGCCAGGACGCGATCGCGCGGCATTTTTCGGTCAGCGCGATCCCCGTGCGCGAGGCGCTGCGCCAGCTCGCGAGCGAAGGCTGGGCGAAGATCGAGGTCAACAAGGGCGCGAGCGTGGCCCCGCTTTCCGCCGACGAGGCGCGCGAAATCTACGAGATCCGTTCCGCGCTCGAAAGCCTCGCGCTCGGCCTCGCCATTCCGAATCACACGAGCGCCACGCTGCGCGAAGTGACCGCGCTGGCCGCCGCCGCGAAGCGCGAGCGCGATCCGTCGCTCTATGTCGCGCGCAACGAGGCCTTTCACATGAGCCTCTACGCGCCCGCCGGCCGGCCGCAGCTGATGGAAATGCTCACGGCGCTGCATCGCCGCGGCGAACGCTACCTGCGCCTGAAATTCGGCTTCCCCGAATACAAGGGCGAATCCGATAGCGAGCACACCGAAATTCTCGCCGCCGTGAAGCGCGGCGACGTGCCCACCGCGCAAAAGCTCGTGGCCGAGCACCTGCTCGGCACGGGCGAACTCATCTACCGTTTTCTGACCGAGCGCGCCGCGCTGCCTGCAGTGGCAACCTCAGTGCCGCCTTCGGCACAATCTGCCGCCGCGAAGCCGCGCGCCGCCTCTTCCCGCTCACGGAGCCGAACCGCCGATGAAGCCTCAAGCTGATACGCCAACCTCGCCTGACCTCGCACCGCGTTCGTGGACCACGCGCCGCGACGAAAAGGCCCGCCGCCTCGCCGCCATTTCGGGCTGGCTCGAAGACGGCGTCCTGCCCGCCTCGCGCATGACCGATGCGCTCGAACTGCTGATCCGCCCAGGCGACCGCGTCGCGCTCGAAGGCGACAACCAGAAACAGGCGGACTTCCTCTCGCGCTCGCTGGCCAAGGCCGATCCGGCCAAGATCAACAACGTTCACCTGCTGATTTCGAGCATCAGCCGCCCCGAGCATCTGACGCTGTTCGAGCGCGGCATCGCGCACCGCGTGGACTTCGCGTTCGCGGGGCCGCAGAGCCTGCGGGTGGCGCAACTGCTCGAAGACGGCCAGCTCGAAGTGGGCGCGATCCATACCTATGTCGAGCTGTACGCGCGCATGTTCGTCGACCTGATTCCCCAGGTCGCGCTGCTGTGCGCCGAAAAAGCCGACCGCCACGGCAACCTCTACACCGGCCCGAATACCGAAGACACGCCGACCATCGCCGAAGCCGCCGCGTTCAGCCAGGGCATCGTGATCGTTCAGGTCAACGAAATCGTCGATGAACTGCCGCGCGTGGACATTCCCGGCTCGTGGGTCGACGTGGTCGTGCAGGCCGACCGGCCGTTCGCGGTCGAGCCGCTCTTCACGCGTGATCCGCGCCACATCGGCGACTTGCAGGTGCTCACCGCGATGATGGTCATCAAGGGCATCTACGCGCCCTATGGCATCGCCGCGCTCAATCACGGGATTGGTTTCGACACCGCCGCGATCGAATTGCTGCTCCCCACCTACGGCGAATCGCTCGGGCTCAAGGGCAAGATCTGCCGCAACTGGACGCTCAATCCGCACCCCACGCTGATCCCCGCCATCGAATCGGGCTGGGTAGAAAGCATCCATTGCTTCGGCAGCGAAGTGGGCATGGAAGCCTATATCGCCGCGCGGCCCGATGTGTTCTTCACCGGCAGCGACGGCAGCCTGCGCTCGAACCGCGTGCTGTGCCAGCTCGCGGGGCAATATGCCGTGGATCTCTTCATCGGCTCGACGCTGCAGATCGACGCGGACGCCAATTCGTCCACCGTCACGCGCGGCCGGCTCGCGGGCTTTGGCGGCGCGCCGAACATGGGCCACGATCCGCGCGGGCGGCGCCATGCGAGCGAAGCATGGCTCAAGCTGCTCAAGGACAACGGCCCGGTTTCGCGCGGCCACAAGCTCGTGGTGCAGCTGGCGGAAACGTGGAAGAAAGGCGGCGAGCCGACCTTCGTCGACGAACTCGACGCTATCGCCGTGGGCCAGAAGAGCGGCATGCCCGTCGCGCCCGTGATGATCTACGGCGACGACGTGAGCCATGTCGTGACCGAAGAAGGCATCGCGCACCTGCATCGCGCAGAGGGCATCGACGAGCGCCGAGCCGCGCTCGCGGCCGTGGCGGGCGTGACGCCCATCGGCCTGCGCGCGCAGCAGCAGAAAACCGACGAACTGCGCCGCCGCGGCATCGTGCAGTTCCCCGAGGATCTCGGCATCTTGCGCGGCGAGGCCAAGCGCTCGCTGCTCGCGGCGCGCAGCATCGACGACCTGGTGACGTGGTCGGGCGGGCTCTATACGCCGCCCGCGCGTTTCCGTAGCTGGTAAGCGCGATGCGTACGCTTCCCTATACGGCGCTTGCCGAGGGCTCGGCGGGTCTCGCGCGGCGGGTCCCGTACGCCCGCGACGCGCGGCCGGCCTCCTCCGGCGCGCAGCTCGCGCGCTTCGCCCGCGACGCGCTGATCGAAGAGGCGCGCCTCACGCCCAAGCCCGCGCTCGTGGACGCGCGCGGCAGTGGCGCGCACAACGATCTCGATCTCGCGACGATGCTGCGCTCGGCGCATGCGCTCGAGCCCACGTTCGAAGCGCTCGCGCGCGCTTCGCGCGGGGCCGCGCCCGGCACGGCGCTGCGCACCGATCTCGCACGCATCGGCCGTGCCGGCGAAGCCGCGATGATGCGCGCGACGCAAGGCAGCAACGCGCATCGCGGCGCGATCTGGATTGTCGGTCTGCTGGTGGCGGGCGCGGCGATCGTGCATACGCCGCAAGGCAGCGACAGCGACTGCGCCCACGCGGCGCGCATCTGCGAAACGGCTGCGCAGATCGCGCGCTACGACGATCTGCTCGCGCAGCCCGCGCAAAGCAACGGCGAGCGCGTGCGTCAGCGCTACAACGTGGGCGGCGCGCGTAGCGAAGCGCAAGACGGCTTTCCGCACGTCGTGCGCGTGGGCCTGCCCGCCCTGCACGCCGCACGCACGCAGGGCCTCGACGAAGCCCACGCGCGCGTGGACGCCCTGCTCGCGATCATGGCCTCGCTCGACGACACCTGCGTGCTGCATCGCGCGGGGCTCGCCGGGCGCGAGGCCGCGCAAGCGGGCGCGCAGCGCGTACGCGACGCGGGCGGCCTTGCCACGCAAGCCGGCCGCGCCGCGTTCGATGTGCTCGAACGCACGCTGCTCGCACTCAACGCATCGCCGGGTGGCGCGGCCGATCTGCTTGCCGCGACGCTCTTCATCGACAGACTGGTTCAGCACCGCATGGGCGGGAGGACGGTTTCATGGAACAACTGACATTCGACTATCCGGCGCAACGCGCCGTGACGACGCGCGCCCACGTGGGCGTGGTGGGCTCGGGCGATCTCGAAGTGCTGCTGCAGCCCGCGAGCGACATGCAGGCGCGCGTGGTCGTGCATACGAGCGTGGACGGCTATAGCCATATCTGGAAGAGCGTGCTCGACCGCTTCTTCACGCGCTACGACGGCGCGGCGCTCATCGAGATCAACGACTTCGGCGCCACGCCCGGCGTGGTGGCGCTGCGGCTCGCAGAAGCCGTGGAAGCCGCGCAGGAGGCGCAGTCATGAGCAGCCCGAATCAACTGACGCCGGCCACGCTGCTGCGCGAGAGCTTCATCGAATTGAGCGCGCGCGAACGCGCGGCCGCCGTGCTGGACGCGGGCACGTTCCGCGAACTGCTCGGGCCGTTCGACCGTATCGAATCGCCGTGGCTGCCGTTGCAGGGCATCGTCTGCCAGGCCGACGACGGCGCGGTGATCGCGCGCGGCACCATCGACGGCGAGCCCGCCGTCGTGGCCGCGATCGAATCGGCATTCCAGGGCGGCAGCATCGGCGAGGTGTCGGGCAGCAAGATCGCCGCCGCACTCGAACTGGCGCTCGCCGACTGCGAGCGCGGCAAGATCGTGCGGCCCGTCATCCTGTTCGAAACCGGTGGCGTGCGCTTGCAGGAGGCCAATCTCGGCCTCGCCGTGATCGCGGAGATCCAGTCGGCCATCGTCGCGTTGCGCGCACATGTGAACGTGGTCGGCGTGATCGCGGGCATGGTGGGTTGCTTTGGCGGCATGTCGCTCGCGGCGGCCCTCTGCTCGACGCTCGTGATGACGAAGCAGGGCCGCCTCGGCATGAATGGCCCGGAGGTGATCGAGCAGGAAGCCGGCATCGAAGAACTCGATTCGAGCGACCGCCGCCAGGTGTGGCAATTGATCGGCGGCGAGCAGCGCGCGCAGACGGGTTTCGCCGATGCGCTCGTCGACGACGCCGTGGACGACGTGCGCGCCGCCGTGCGAGCGGCGTTTGCGCAAGGCGCGCCGCGCACGCCGCGCTCGGCCGATGTGGATGCCACGCTCGCGAAACTCGCGCAGATCGATCCCGCCAGCGTCACCCCTGAAACGATGCGTGCGGTGTTCACCGCTTCGCCCCTGAACCTGCGCGGAGAAAACGCATGAACGACACGACGACGAGCCGCGGCGCACGCTGGCTGCGCGCCCTCGCGGGCACGGACACGCAGGGCGCGTGCGTGCAATACGCCGATGCGCCGCTCGACAACGAAACCGCGCGCTTCATCACCGTCGCCCCCGATCCCGCGAACCGCTTTCCGCGCGCGCGCGACAACGTGGTGGGCCTCGAACAAGGCTGGCGTCTCGCCAAGGCCGTGCGCGAAACGATTGCCGAAGACGCCGCGAGCGGCAAGCGCCGCCCCATCATCGCGATCGTCGACGTGAAGAGCCAGGCCTACGGCTATCGCGAGGAGATGCTCGGCATTCACCTCGCCTGCGCCTCGGCTGTGGACGCCTACGCCAGCGCGCGCCTCGCGGGGCATCCCGTGGTGGCGCTGATCGTCGGGCCCGCCATGTCGGGCGCGTTCCTCGCGCACGGCTATCAGGCCAATCGCATCGTCGCGCTCGACGCGCCCGGCACGATGGTCCACGCCATGGGCAAGGAAGCGGCGGCGCGCGTTACGCGCCGCAGTGTCGAGGACCTCGACGAGCTGGGCGAAAAGATCGTGCCGATGTCGTATTCGATGGCTTCGTTCGCGAAGCTCGGTCTGCTCGACGAGTTGATCGAAGGCATCGATGCGGACGCGCCGAGCGAAGCGCAGATCGCACGCGTGCGCGATGTGCTCGCACAGAAGGTGCGGGAGGCACGCAGCGACACGAGCGGCCTCGCGCATCGTCTGCAAGGCGAGTCGGCGCAGCGTACGCGTGCAGCGTCGAACGAGGTGCGCAAGCGCCTCGCGCAACAGTGGGACGCCAGCTGATGCGCGTGTGCGCCGCCCCGCCGTTCGCTGCTGATGCGCCGCGCGTGGACGACGCACGCTGGCGCGCGCACGACCTGCTTCGCATCGCGCGCCATACGCCGTCAGGCGACGAGCCGGACTGGGTACGCGAGGCGCTTGCCCGCGCGCCCTGGGTAGTCGTGCGGCGCACGTGCGCGGCGGCGGGTTTCGTGGCGGTAGGCGTGCGCGGCAGCGTACGTTCGGAGCGTTTCGGCACCTGGCTCAATACTGAGGATATCGAATCGTCATTTGCTCCTGAGGATCTGCTCGGCCTCGAGCCGCTTCGCGCACGCCGCGCATTGCCCGCGTTCATCGCGCTCGCTACCCTGCGCACAAGCGCGGCGGCGTTGCGCCATTACGTTTGGGGCCCTACGGGCAGCGCCGGCTTCGAGCTTGCCACGGGCGTTCCCACCCTCACCGCATCGAGCGATCTCGACATCCTGATTCGCCTGCCGCAGCGCGTCTCGCGCACGGCGATCGAGTCGCTAGCGCAGACGCTCGCTCAAGCCGCCAGCCGCGCCGGCACGCGCATCGACGCGCAACTCGAAACGCCCGCGGGCGGCGTCGCTCTCGCCGAACTCGCGGCGCACAAGCCGCGCGTGCTGGCGCGCGCGTCCAGCGGCGCGCAGCTCGTCTCCGACCCGTGGCAAGCAGCATGACGCTCGCCCTGCTCTTTCCGGGCCAGGGCGCACAAAACGCTGGCTTCCTCCACAAGCTGCCGCAACACGACGCCGTGCGAGCGACGCTCGACGAGGCGTCCGCGGCACTCGGCTTCGACGTCCTCACGCTCGATAGCGACGACGCCTTGCGTTCCACGGTCGCCGTGCAGATCGGCCTCACGGTCGCGGGCGTAGCGGTGACGCGCGCGCTCGCGCACGAAGGACTCGCGCCGCAATTCAGCGCTGGGCTTTCCGTGGGCGCTTATGCGGCCGCGGTGAGCTGCGGGGCGCTGGCGTTTGGCGACGCGCTGCAGATGGTGCGCAAACGCGCCGAGCTGATGGAGAACGCGTGGCCCTCGGGCTATGGCCTCACGGCCGTCGCGGGGCTAAGCGAGACGCAGGTCGAAACGCTCGCCGAAGCGCATGCGCGCGATGGCGGCGAGCGAGTGTACGTGGCAAACGTCAACGCGCCGCGCCAGATCGTCGTGGCCGGCGCCGACGGCGCGCTCGAAGCCTTTGCGGCCCGCGCGCTCGCCGCTGGCGCGCGCAAGGCGCAACGGCTCGCAGTGGCCGTTCCTTCGCATTGCGAACTATTAGCCGACGCCGCCGAGATGCTCACAGAGTGGGCACGCGACATACCGTTTCGTACGCCGCGCAGCGTCTATGTCGACAATCGCGGCGGCAGGCCGCTCAACAGCGCCGACGCCATCCGCGCCGATCTCGCCACCAACATGCGCTACACGGCGCGCTGGTACGACGCGCTCACGGTCATGATCGAGTCGGGCGCGAGCGTGCTGGTCGAAGCGCCGCCCGGCCAGGTGCTCACGGATATTGCGCGCGAGCATTATCCGGAAGTGACCGCGCTCGCGGGCTCGGGTTTGCCGCTGGAGCGTCTCGTCGCGATCGTGCGGCGCCGGCTCGGCGCGGACGGCTGACCGCCGCGCCAACGCCGCATTTGGCGTTTATGCGCATAAATTCTTATTTGATTTTTAGCGCGAAGCCACTCGCGCGAGCGTAGCCCGCGCACCAAACATCGGCGATTTAATGCCCATCCGCAGCGATCTAGCCGTCTATTTCCGCAAATCCGGCATCACCACGCGAAACGTGAGATTCACACGCTCGGCGCTCACGGCGGGTTCCTTCGGCACGCGATGCCGCCATTGCGCCTGAGTCTTTCCCTGCATTATGAGCAGGCTGCCGCTCGTCAGCTGGAAAGAATGCACCACGCCCGTCGCGTTGTGGCGCAGGTCGAAGCGCCGCGTCGCGCCGAGGCTCAGCGAGGCGATCACCGGGTCGGGGCCGAGTTCGGGTTCATGGTCCGCGTGCCAGCCCATGCTGTCCGTGCCCGTACGATAACGGTTGAGCAGCACGCTGTTGAAGCGCACGCCGCAAAGCGCCGAGATGGCGTCGCGCAGTTCGGCGACCTGGCGGGTCCACGGCTGCGGGACGTTTCGGATGCCTGAATAGATGTACACCGCGCCTTCGTCGCCCTGCCAGGTCGTGAGGCGCGGCTGGTCCACCCAGCCGCCGGGCGTGCGAATGCGTTCCTGGCGCCAGTCGGCCTCGGCGATGATGCGCGCGAGCGCCTCGGCAGCGGCCTCTGGCGCGAGCCATGACGGATGCCACGCCACGTCGGGGGCAGGCGTATCGTCGAAGAGATCGAACATCGGGAGTGCTTCTATCGAGCGGGAAAACACACAGTTTCGCATGGCGCGGACCCGGCCGCCGCGCGCCCTCGCCTCCCGCAGGATTGCGAACCAACCGAAACTGCAAACAAACGAATCAGGTGAGCAGCGCGATGTAGAACACCACTGCGCCGATGAGCGCGCCGACGAAGCAGAAGCCTTCGGCGGGTTCGTCGGTGGTGCGGGATCGCAGCCAGGCGCCCAGCACGCCGAACATGCCCGCAATACCGAGCGCGACGAACACCATCACGACATCGAACAACGCGCTGCGGCCAATTTCGAGAATGTCGATGTTCTTGACCGCGATATACAGCGCGATGGCCATGATCGAGAGAACGACCATCGGCAGCATGACGTGGCTGCCCTCGTGCCCGACGTGACGACCATGCAAACCCTCATGCAGTCCATGTGCGACCGGCCGGATTCCTTTCATGATCCGTCTCCCCCAGAGCGCCCGAAACCACGCGGGCCTCATTTCGAGCATAGTCCATCGCGGGGGCCGATTCAATGGACGTTTAATAGAGTGTGCCCGGCCCCACGAGAACATAGTGCGACGAGTGGGATCGCCCTGGCAATCCAGGGAAATGCCGCACTGCCACACGCGCAAACAGTAAAGCATCCGGGCCCATGCATACAAGCATGCATGTATGTTCATGCGGGATCGCCAGGCCCTTTCATGACGCATCGCAGCATGCGCATCCGGAAACCGCCGCCACCGAACGGCACGAAGTCTGCTGCGCCGGTAAAATGCAACGCAGCCTACCTGTGCTGACCCGTCCACCGGGTTTTCGAGCGGACCTCGACGATTGGGCTTTGCTGCAGCGCGCCGTGCCCGGCGCGCCAGCCCGCGTCGGTCCGCTCCCATCCGTTTGCGCCGCCATGCCCCGACTCTCGTTTCTGGTCCGCTTCATTGCCATCGGCGTGCTGCTGCATGCTTATGTCGGCTTTCGCCTGATTCCCGACCTGCCAGTGGCCGCCGCCGGCAAATGGCTCGCCGTGCTGTGGCTCGTGCTCTCGGTGCTGTTCATCCCGCCCGGCATGCTCGCGCGGCGCTTCAAGCGCCAGCCGCTCGGCGACCGCCTCGCCTGGATCGGCATGCTCGCCATGGGCTTCTTCTCGTCGCTGCTGATGCTGACGATCGCGCGCGACATCGTGCTCGCCTCGGCCATGACCGTGGAGGCCTTATGGCCCAGGGCAATCGATCTCGCCGGCTGGCGCACCGTGAGCGCCGCCGCGGTGATCGTGCTGGCGTTCCTCTCCTCCGGGTTCGGCTTCTTCAACGCGCGGCGGCGTGCGCGCGTGCGCAACGTCGAGGTGCCGATTCGCGGCCTGCCAGCCGCGCTCGACGGCTTCACCATCGTGCAACTGAGCGACATCCACGTCGGGCCGACGATCAAGCACGGCTACGTCGATGCCATCGTGCGTGCCGTGAACCAGCTCGACGCCGACGTGGTCGCCATCACGGGCGACGTGGTGGACGGCAGCGTGGCGCACCTCGCCGCGCACACCGCGCCGCTCGGCAAGCTCAATGCGCATCACGGCGTGTATCTCGTGACAGGCAACCACGAGTACTACTCGGGCGCGGACGCCTGGATTGCCGAGTTCCGCCGCATCGGCCTCACGGTGCTGATGAACCAGCACGTGGTGATCGAGCATGGCGGCGCGCGGCTCGTGCTGGCCGGCGTGACCGACTACACGGGCGGCCAGTTCGATCCCGCGCATCGCAGCGACCCGGCCGAAGCGCTGCGCGGCGCGCCCGCCGACGTCAACACGCGCGTCCTGCTCGCGCACCAGCCGCGCACGGCCCACGCCGCCGTCGATGCGGGTTTCACACTGCAACTCTCCGGCCACACGCACGGCGGTCAGATTTTCCCGTGGAATTTTCTCGTGCGGCTGCAGCAGCCGTTCACGGCGGGCCTCGAAAAGCTCGGCAGCCTGTGGGTCTATACGAGCCGCGGCACGGGCTACTGGGGGCCGCCCAAGCGCCTTGGCGCGCCTTCGGAAATCACGCGCGTGCGGCTCGTGGGCGCACAGTGAACCCCTGGGCGCGCTGCGCCCGACGGCCCGCGCGGCCATGCCGGTATCATCGGACGACGCCGTCGTTCGTCCGCCTGCCGCTTTAACTGGAATCCATCGCACATGGAAGGCAACAAGCAGCTTCACCAGACATCGTTCTATTTGCTGTTGTTCACGGTGTCCGTCGCGCTCTGCTTCATCCTCGCGCCGTTCTTCAGCACGGTGCTGTGGGGCGCCATACTCGCATTGATCTTCCAGCCCGTGCAGCGCCGGCTCGTCGCGCGGCTCGGGCGGCGGCGCAATATCGCCGCGCTCATTACGCTCACCATCTGCCTCGTCATCGTGATCTTTCCGCTCACGCTGGTGACGGCCACGCTGGTGCAGCAGGTCGCCTTGGCATATCAGGGGGTGCGAAGCGGCAGCCTCGACTTCGGCGCCTACTTCACGCAGATCGTCCATGCCATGCCCGAGTCGATTCAGAATCTGCTAGCGCGCTACGACCTCATGGATCTGCCCGGGCTGCAGCAGCGCCTTTCGGCGGGCGCCGCAGAGATCAGCCAGTTCGTCGCCACGCGTGCTTTCTCCTTCGGGCAGAACACGCTGCAATTTCTGGTGAGTTTCGGCGTGATGCTCTATCTGTTCTTTTTCCTCGTGCGCGACGGCCGGGAAATTTCGCGGCTCGTGCGCGACGCCATTCCGCTCGACGAACAGCACAAGCTGCATCTCATGCGCAAGTTTACGACTGTGATCCGCGCAACGGTGAAGGGCAACGTGGCCGTCGCTGTCGTGCAGGGCGGCCTGGGCGGTATCGCGCTCTGGGTGCTCGGGATTCAGGGCGCGCTGCTGTGGGGCTTCGTGATGATGCTGCTCTCGCTGTTGCCCGCCGTGGGCGCGGCGCTCGTGTGGGGACCCATAGCGATCTACTTCCTCTCCACAGGCGCGGTGGCGAAGGGCGTCGGGCTGATCGTCTTCGGCTCCGTCGTGATCGGCACCGTGGACAACGTGCTGCGCCCCCTGCTGGTGGGCAAGGACACGCGCCTGCCCGACTGGGTCGTGCTGATCTCGACGCTCGGCGGCATTTCGCTCATCGGCATCAACGGCTTCGTGATCGGGCCGCTCGTCGCTGCGCTTTTCATCAGTTGCTGGGACTTGCTGCGCAAGGACCAGCACTACATCGAAAACGAAAGCACGCCCGTGGAAGACGAGCCCGTGTAAGCGCCGCTTCCGGGCCGCATCAGTGCGGCGCTAGGGCGAAACATGCAGCGGCACGCCGGCGCGGCCTTGGCGTGCAATACCGGCAACGGGCGCTTCGGGTGCTTCTGCGCCGTCCACGGCCACCGAAAACCCGAACGTGTTGACGCCGTCTGCACTGCGCACGAACACCGTGCCGCCGTGCATTTCCGCCACGGCCTTGACGATCGACAGCCCGAGCCCGTGATTTTCGTGGCTGTTCGAGCGAGCCTCCTGAATGCGGTAGAAGCGGTCGAAAATATGCTCGCGCGTCACCGGATCGAGCGGCTCGCCGGGATTCGAAACGGCGATCTCGACGTGACCGTTCTGCGGCGCGACCGTGGCGCGCAGCGTCGTACCGGGCTGCGAATGCTGGATCGCGTTGACGAACAGATTGCTCATGGCTCGGCCGATCAGCGACGTATTCACCCATGCGCGCGCATCGCCTTGCACTTCCACGCGCAGTTGCGCCTCTTCGAGCGGCATCTCCAGAAAATCGAGCATGCGTTCGATCTCCGAGCGCAACGACACTTCCGTGAGGTCCGTCGCGCGTTCGCCGCGATCGCTGCGCGAGAGGAACAGCATGTCGTTCACGATCACGCGCAATCGTTCGAATTCCTCAAGGTTCGATTGCAGCGTCTGTTGCAGCTGCTCGACCGAACGGTCGCGCGTGAGCGCCACCTGGGTCTGGCCAATCAGGATGCTCACCGGCGTGCGCAGTTCGTGCGCCACGTCGGCGTTGAACGACTCGAGGCGCTCGTAAGCCTTGTCCAGACGCTCCAGCGCGCCATTGAACGACGTGGCGAGTTCGTGCAGCTCCTCGGGCAGTTCGTCCGAGTGCAGACGCTGACGCCGGTTCGACGGGCTCAACTGCGAGGCCTCGCGCGAGAGGCGCGTGAGCGGCGCGAGTCCGAAGCGCGTCACCGCGCGGCTCAGCAGCGCGACCGCGATGGTGGAGAGCGCGATCAGCACGCCGAGCGCAATGCCGAAACGCCGCAGCATGCCTTCGGTGCGCACGCAGTCGCTGCCGACCACGAGTTTCACCTGGGGCCGGTCGCCGCTCGCGGGCACGATAAAGGTCGTCGTGATGATGTCGTAGCTGCAGCCGGGCGGGCGCACGAGCAGATGATTCGGGCCCACGTCACCGGTGACCTTGCCGACGATGGGCGCGCCGAAACGAAAGCGCGGATCGGGGCCTTCGACGTAGTAATGCATGCGGCTATCAGCAGGCGAGAGGTCGCGCAGCTTTTCCTGCACGAAGGCCCACTTCTGCACATCCGGTGCGTGCGAAACGATCAGGCTCGCAATGCGCGCACGCGTGTCGAGCGTCTCGCGCAATTCGTTGAAGAGTTGACGCTGCATCAGGAAGAAGAGGCCCGCGCCCGTGAGCGTGAACACGATGAGCGACACCGCTGCGAACATCGCCGAAAGCCGCAGCGAGATCGAGCGTTTCATGACGTCTGGCCTCCTTCCTCGCGCACTTCGAGCACGTAGCCCATGCCGCGTATGGTGTGCAGCAGCTTTGCCGCGTGCGGGCCGTCGAGCTTGGCGCGCAGCCGCTTGATCGCCGTTTCCACCACGTTCGCGTTGCTTTCGAAATTCACGTCCCAGACCAGCTCGGTGATGAGCGTCTTGGAGAGAATCTCGCCGCGCCGCCGCGCGAGCACCGAAAGCAGCTGGAATTCCTTCGCCGTGAGATCGAGGCGCACGCCGTCGCGCGTCGCGCGGCGGCTGATGAGATCCACCTGCAGATCGCCCACCGAAATCAGCGTGGATTCCTGCGTGCGTGCGCGCCGCGTGAGCGCGCGCAGCCGCTCGACGAGTTCGAGGAACGAGAACGGCTTCGTGAGATAGTCGTCGGCGCCGTCGCGCAGGCCGTGCACGCGGTCGTCTACGCGGTCGCGCGCCGTCAGCATGATGACCGGCGTGTCCTTCTTCGTGCGCACGGCGCGCAGCACGCCGAAGCCGTCGAGCTTCGGCAGCATGACGTCGAGCACGATCACGTCGAAGTCGTATTCCGTGGCCATCCACGCGCCTTCCTCGCCGTCCATGGCGACGTCCACGACCCAGCCCTGCTCGGTGAGTCCGCTACGCAAGTAGTCCACGACCTTGCGTTCGTCTTCGATTACCAATACTTTCATGCCCGCCCTCCTCTTCGCGCGCTGCCCTGGCGGTGCCGGCCGATGCAGCCCGCGACCGCCGTTGCGCGCTTTTATATACCCTGGTGCCGGGCCCGCTCAAGCCCTCTTGTACCGCTTGTATGCCCCGCTTTCAGCCCTTGCATCGACTCAGCTTCTGCCCTCGGTCTTCGGCACTTCGCGGCACGTGCCCGCGCTGCAGGCCATCTCGCGGTCGTCGGCGCTCCAGCCGCCGCCCAGCGCCTTCGCGAGAAAAACCACTGTGGCGACCTGCTGGCCGTGAATCTGCACTTCCTGACGCTCGCTGGCGAGCAACTGCTGCTCCGCGTTGAGCACGTCGATGAACGCGACCAGGCCGCCCTGATAGCGGTCGTTGGCGAGATCGAAGGACTTGCGTGCGTCGTCCACGGCCGCCTGGCCATCGGTGGAGGCGCGTTCCAGCACCGACAGGCCCGTTACCGCATTTTGCACCTCCTGGAACGCGGTGAGCACGGTCTGACGATAAGACGCCTGCGCCGACGCGTAGCCCGCCTGCGCGAAATCCACGCCCGCCGCGCGCTTGCCGCCGTCGAACAGCACCTCGCTGGCCGTCGCGCCCACCGACCACATCAGGCTCGGCACGGAAAAAAGGCCCCCAAAACGCGTCGATTCCCAGCCGAACGTGGGCGAAAGCGTGATGTCCGGAAAGTACGCGGAGCGCGCCACGCCGATCTGCGCATTGGCCGAGGCCATCGCGCGCTCAGCGGAAGCCACGTCGGGCCGCCGCTGCAGCAGCTCGCTCGGCAGCCCCGTGGGCAGCGCCGGCACCGGCAGCGGCGTGACCTTCTGCGCCAGCGTGAATTCGGGCGCCGGCTTGCCGACCAGCACGGCAATGGCGTTCTGCTCCTGCTGGCGCTGGTTTTCGAGCAGATGCACCTGGGTTTGCGTCGCCGCCAGCTGGGCTTTCTGCTGTAGCAGTTCGAGACCCGAAACCGCGCCGAGATCGTGCTGCGCGGTCACGAAATCGAGCGCCTTTTGCTGCAGTTGCGCCGAGCGGTTCACCACGTCGATCTCGTTGTCGAGTTCGCGCATGGCGAAATAGTCGGTGGCGAGTTCGGCGGTCAGCACGAGGCGCGCGTTGGCGAGATCGTCGCCGGCCTGCTGCGTCGACGCCTGCGCGGACTCCACCATGCGCCGGATGCGCCCGAACAGGTCCAGCTCGTAACTCACGGTCGCGCCGACGATGACCTGGTTCTGCACGGTCGACGTATTGGGCGTCGCGTAGTTCGTGAGCGGCCGGTTCGCGGAAATGCGCTCGCGCGCGAGGCCCGCGTCGAGCCCGACCTGCGGGCTTTGCTGCGACGACACCGAAGCGAGCGTCGCGCGTGCCTGCGCGTAGTGCGCGGCGGCCACGCGCAGCGTCTGGTTCTCGGCAAGCGCCGCGGTTTCCAGACTGTCGAGCTCGGCGTTGTCGAAGGCCTTCCACCACAGCGGATCGAGCGGCGCGTGCGAAGGCTGCGCCGCGTGCCAGTATGAATCGGCGGAATCGACGCGCCAGGCCGAAGGGCTTTGCGTTTGCGGCGCGTGATAGTCGGGGCCCACGGTGCAAGCCGCGAGTCCGAGCGCGCCGAGCGCCGTGACGTATGCGAGCGGCCGTTGCCGCGTGGTTTGCCGCATCGTCACGTCGCGCTCCGCCTGGCGGCCTCGTGCGCCGCCTCGGTATTGTTCGGCGCGACCACGACGACGCTGTCGCCATCCGCGATCGAGTCGCTCGGGTTGAGCACGACGCGATCGGTCGGCGCCAACCCGCGGCTGATCTCGAGCGTCTGCCCGAGGTCCTGCGCGATTTCCACCGCCTTGAGCTTGATCTTGCCATCCGCATCGACGACTGCAAGACGCGGGCCTTCCGAGCGGAACAGCAGCGTGTTGCCCGGCACCGTGAGCAGGCCCTTCGCGTCGGTCTGCAAGGCGGCCTGCACGTAGGCCCCGGGCAGCAGCTTGCCGTCGTGATTGGGTAGCGAGATTTCCGCTTCCAGCGTGCGCGTGGCCACGTTGATGGCCTGCGCCGTGCGTGTGACGGTGCCGTCGAACGTCACGCCCGGCAGTTCCTGCTCGGTCACGCTCACGTGCTGGCCGACCGCCACCTGCTGCGCGTAGGTCTGCGGTACGTCGAGGTAGAGGCGCAGCGGGTCGGACTGCGCAATCGAAAAGAGCGCATGACCCGCCCCGCCGTTGCCCGCGTTCACGAGGTCGCCGATATCGACGTTGCGCTGCGTGATGATGCCCGTGATCGGCGCGACGATGCGCTGGAACGACTTCATCTCCGTGAGGCGGCGCACGTTCGCATCGGCGGCGGCGAGATTCGCCTGGTCCGTGTTGAAGGCGCCCTGGCGGTCGTCGAGTTCCTGCTGCGAGACCGCATCGCGCTGGCGCAATTGCTGCGCCCGATCGAACGAGGTCTTCGCGAGCGCGAGCGTCGAGGCGGCCTGATCGCGCTGCGCCTGCGCCTGGGCGAGTTCCTGATCGATCTCGGGCGTATCGATCTCGGCGAGCAACTGCCCTTGTTGCACGTGCGCGCCGATATCGGCGTACCAGCGCCGCACGTAGCCGTTCGCGCGCGAGTAGATCGGCGCTTCGACAAAGCCGCGCAGCGTGCCAGGCAGCACGATGCGGCCGTCCGCGCCCGCGGCCACCGGTTGTACGACGCTCACGTACTGCTTCGCGTTCTGCTTCGTGACGTCGGCCAGATGGTGGGCGTTCATGAGATTCGACACGATCGTGCGCGTGGCGCCCGCGGCCAGCAGCAGCGCGACCACGATCAGCGCAAAACGTGCGCGCCTGCCCGCCTGGCCGCGCGCCGGCAGGTCCATGCCCTGCTCGCTACCCACGGTGATGTCGAGCGATGAATGGTGGTGAGGTTCGTTCATGTCTTCGGCCATAGTGACTTAACGGGTATCGCCTCGCGTACCGCGGCGCTGCGCCTCGCGCTCGCGCTTCGCGGCGGCGCGGTAGGCGAGCCGGGTATGCACGGTCGCAAACATCAGGGGTACGAACAATAGCGTGGAGACCGTCGCGAACAGCAGGCCGCCGATCACCGCGCGCCCGAGCGGCGCATTCTGCTCCGCGCCTTCGCCGAGGCCGAGCGCCATCGGCACCATGCCGATCATCATGGCGAACGCTGTCATCAGCACGGGGCGTATGCGGGTGGCGCCCGCTTCGAGTGCGGCGGCGAGCGGCGACGCGCCGGCGGCGAGACGCTGCCGCGCGAACGAGACCACGAGAATACTGTTCGCGGTCGCGACGCCCACGGTCATGATCGCGCCGGTGAGCGCGGGCACGCTCAGGTGCGTGCCGGTGATGAAGAGCATCCACGCAATGCCCGCGAGCGCGGCGGGCAGCGCACTGATGATGATGAGCGGATCGGCCCACGACTGGAAGTTCACGACGATCAGCAGATACACGAGCACCACCGCCATCGCGATGCCGACGCCCAGACCCACGTACGACGAACGCATCGTGCCGATCTGCCCGCGCATGGTGATGGTCGTGCCGCGCGGCGCGTGCGCCTGCACATGCCGGATGATGTCGTTGATGTTCACGCCCACGGAGCCCAGGTCGCTGCCCTCCACGCTCACGAGCAGATCGATCACGGGACGGATGTTGTAGTGCGTGACGATGGCCGGCCCGCCGTGCGGCTCGAGCTGCACGAGGTTGCTCACGAGTTGCAGCGGCGCATTGGGATTCGTCGCGCGCGCGGAAACGGGCGTGCCCATCACCTCGTTCATGGAGGTCTCGCGATACTGCGGCGTTTGCACCGTGAGCGGATATTCCACGCCGTTTTGCGGGCTCACCCAGAACGCCGGCGAAGTCTGCGTGCTGCCCGAGAGCGCGATCAGCACGTCCTGCGCAACGTTTTGCGGACTCAGGTTCAACTGCTGCATACGCGTGCGGTCCATGGCAAGCGTGAGCGCGGGCTCGTCGTTACGCTGCTCGATATGCGCATCGACAGCGCCCGGCAGTTGCCGCACCTGCTTGAGCAGCGTGCTCGCAAGCGCCATGTCCTGGTTCAGGTTCGCGCCCACGACCTGCACGTCGATCGCCGCGGGCTGACCAAAGTTCAGAATCTGCGTGATGATGTCCGCGGGCTGGAAGAAGAACTCCACGCCCGGGAAGCGTTGCGGCAGCAAGGTCCGCAGCTTGTCGATATAAATGCGCGAGGGATCGTGATCGGGCTTCAGCGCGATCTGGATTTCGCCGTCGAGCGTGCCCATCGTCCCCGCGTTGCTGTACGAGAGGTTGATGCCGCTATAGGGCAGCCCGAGGTTGTCGACGATCGTTTCGAGTTGATCGGGCGGCACGACTTCGCGCACCACCTGCTCTACCTGGTCGGCCAGGCGCGCGGTTTCCTCGATGCGAAAACCCGTTGGCGCACGCATGTGCAAACGAATATTGCCCGCATCGACCGAAGGAAAGAAGTCGCGGCCGAGGAAAAACACGAGGACGAGCGACAGCAGGCAAAACGCGAGGAAGGTGCCGCCAAAGAACTTGCGGCGTGCGAGCAACAGACTCAACAGCGCGATGTAATTGGCGCGCACGCGCTCGAACGCATGATTGAAACGCCAGTGAATGCGCGCAAAGAGCGAGCCCTGAGCGCGCTGCGCATGCGCGGTGGGATCGTGGCCCTCGAAGAGCAGCATGGCGAGCGTCGGCACCAGCGTGCGCGAGAGGATGTACGACGCGATCATCGCGAACACCACGGCTTCCGCGAGCGGCACGAACAGGAAGCGCGCCACGCCGGTGAGGAAGAACATCGGCACGAACACGATACAGATAGACAGCGTCGAGACGAGTGCGGGCACCGCGATTTCGCCCGCGCCTTCGAGAATGCCGTCGTGCAGTTTCGCGCCCAGATGCAGGTGCCGTTCGATGTTTTCGATCGTGACCGTGGCGTCGTCGACCAGGATGCCGACCGCGAGCGCAAGGCCGCCGAGCGTCATGATGTTGATGGTCTCGCCCAGCGCATAGAGCGCGATGATCGACGAGAGAATCGACAGCGGGATCGATACCGCGATGATGAGCGTGCTGCGCCAGTTGCCGAGAAAGAGCAGGATCATCGCCGCCGTGAGCGCGGCCGCGATCAGCGCTTCGCGCACCACGCCCTGCACGGCGGCGGAAACGAAGACGGACTGATCGAAGAGCGGCTTGACGACGAGGTCGGCGGGCAGCGTGTCGCGCGCCTTCGGCAGCAGGTCCTTCAGTGCGCCCACCACCTGCAGCGTCGAGGCATCGCCGCTCTTTAGGATCGACATCAGCACGCCGCGCTGGCCGTCCTGGCGCACGACGTTGGTCTGCGGCGTGAAGCCGTCGCGCACGTGCGCCACGTCGCCGAGATACGTGGTCGCGCCGTTCACCGTCTGCACGGGAATGCGGTTCAGCCCGGCCAGCGTAGCGGGCGATGCATTGGTGTCCACACGATATTCGGTCTGCCCGAGCTTGGCCGTGCCCGTCGGCAAGATCAGGTTCTGAGCGTTGACGGCATTGACGATATCGGCAGGCGTGAGGCCCTTTGAAATGAGCGCGCGCGTGTCGAGGTCCACGGAAATCACGCGCGTCTTGCCTCCATACGGGTAAGGCACCTGCGCGCCGGGAATCGTAATGAGTTGCGGGCGCAGGAAGTTCATCGCGACGTCGGCGAGCGCCTGCTCGCTCATCGACTTGCTGGAGAGGCCGAGCTGGATCACCGGAATGCTCGAGGCCGAATAGCTGATGACGAGCGGGGGCGTCGCACCGGGCGGCATCTGCTTCACCTGCGCCTGTTCCGATGCAACGGCCTGCGCGATCGCGGTTTGCAGGCTCGCGCCCGGCTGCAGGAACAGCTTGATGATGGCGATGCCGGGCAGCGACTGCGACTCGATGTGCTCGATATTGCTCACCGTGGTCGTGAGGCTGCGCTCGTTGACCGAGGTGATGCGATCGGCCATGTCCTTCGCGGAGAAGCCGTTATACGACCAGATGATGCTGATGACCGGGATGTTGATGTTGGGCAGCACGTCGGTGGCCATCGACATGAGCACGAACGGCGTGGCCAGCACGATCAGGATGGCCATCACGATGAACGTGTACGGTCGCTTCAGCGCGAGATTGACAATCCACATGTCAGTGTTTCGGACAACTCAGGCGAGGGGTTGAGACGGGGACACATTCATCCCGCGGGTGCCGCATCATAGGCAATGGCGGTGGCAGGTCGCTGTCGCCAATATGGCGAAATTGACAGGCAATGCGCGAGACGCGCGAAAGCGCACGGGAACGCAGCTAGACCGGCGCTGTAGCGTCGCGAAGCGCCGGAAATCCGCAGCCGCGAAACGCGCCGTAACAGACTCGCGCTTCGCGAAGACTTCTTTAACTGCTTCAGTTCACAAGGCGCAGGCGCTCCAGGTCGTGCGTGTTGTGACCGCGGCCGCTGCGCGCACGCGTGCCTCGCGGGCCCGCGTGTGCATCCACTTCGCGAAGCGGCTCGTCGCAGGTGGCGAGCGCAGCCTCCTGCTCGGCAAGGACGAGCGGCACCTTCTCGCGCAGAAACTCGACGAAGGTGCGGATCTTCGCATCCAGATAGCGACGCGAAGCGTACAGCGCGTAGATGTTGAGCTTTTGCAGGGTGTGCGTGGGCAGCACGCGCACCAGCGTGCCGTCGGCGAGACCGGGCAGCGCAACCGGCACCGGCAGCGGGCCAATGCCCATGCCTTCGCGTATGGCGAGCGCAAGCGCTTCGGGATTGTTCACCTGGAACGGCGTCACGCCCGTATGCCGGAAGGTCTCGCCAAGCGGTCCCTCGGAAACCCATTGGCCGGCGGGCAGGCTCGCATCGGTCAGGTGCAGACAGGTATGCGCTTCGAGGTCATCGAACGATTGCGGCTCGCCGCGCGTGCGCAAGTACGCAGGCGAAGCGCAGAGAATGGCAGCGGTGCTGCCCAGATGCTGGGAGATCAGCGCGGAGTCCTCGAGTTCGGCGGCCACCACGACCGCCACGTCGAAGCCCTCCTCGATGATGTCCGGCATCTGCTGCGCGATGGTGAGATCGACCGAGACCTCCGGCAAATGCTGCTGATAACGCGCGATGAGCGGCATGACATAGTGCTGCCCGAAACTCGTGCCGCCGTACACTCGCAGTTTGCCTGCCGGGTTCGCATGCGCAGCGGCGGCTTCGGCCTCGGCCTGCTCGATGTCGGCAAGAATGCGCTTGCAGCTCTGAAAGTAGCGCTCGCCGGCTTCGGTCAGCGACATGCGCCGCGTAGTCCGGTTAAGCAGCCGCGTGCGCAGCCGCGACTCCAGATCGGTGACCGCGCGCGAGACCTGCGCCGTCGTCATCGTTTCGCTCGCCGCAGCGCGCGTGAAGCTGCCCGACTCCACCACTCGCACGAAGACCCGCATATTGCGCAGCGTATCCATCAGAAACTCCCGTTCATTCGGCCTGCCTTCCCATCTCCATACGAATGAGAGTAGTTTCGCCCACGAGCCGTGGCCTGATCCTGACTCGAACATGGCAGCGCGGACAGCTTGGCGCAAAGCCCCGTCCCGCGTATGATCCACGGGCCCCCGGGGCGTACCGCCATGCACCCGCCACGCCTTGCGCGAGAGCCGCATGACGTGCGGCCGCCCTGTGTTTTCATGACAAAACGATGACTCTCGAATTCGCCCTGCGCCTTCTCGCGGCGTTCGCCTGCGGCGTCGCCATCGGCCTCGAACGCCAGATTCGCCAACGCACGGCCGGTCTGCGCACGATCACGCTCGTCGCAAGCGGCGCATGTTTGTTCGTCACGCTCGGCGTGCTGACCGGCAATGGCTCGACCGGCGTGACGCAAATCGCGGCCTATGTCGTCTCTGGCGTGGGCTTTCTGGGCGGCGGCGTCATCATGCGCGAGAAGGGCTCGATTCAGGGCATCAATACCGCGGCAACGCTATGGTGCTCGGCGGCCGTGGGCGTGCTGTGCGGAGCGGGCCACTATGCCCCGGCGGTGGCCGGCACCGTCGTCGTGCTGCTCACGAATACCGTGCTGCGCGAGGTGAGCCGCATCATCAACGCATCGCCCGTTTCGAATGCGGATCTCGTGCGCGCTTATGTGCTTACGGTGGTTTGCCGCGAAGAGGATGAAATCCATATCCGCACGTTGCTTTCGAACTCTCTGTACTCCACCCCGCTTTCGTTCCAAAGCCTCACGAGCGAGGACCTGGCTGGCGATCCGCCGCGCCTGCGCGTGACGGCGACGATGCGCCTCCATCCGAAGTACCAGTCGAAGCTGGAGCTCCTGGCGAACCGCCTGAGCATGGAGAAAGGCGTTTCGAGCATAAGCTGGACCGCCGCGGAACCCGAAATCGCACCCGAATGAGGGGTGCGCACGGCATCGGCCGGCATTCCTTACGAATACATTTCTGATTCGTTGCGCTTTTTAAAACTATCGGCGGCAGTTTTCAACAACTGTTAATTCTGGCCGCGTTTCATGGACGCGTATTCGCCCTTGGACTAAGCTCCACTCACCGTGATTCTTTCACGCCAACAAGGGGAGTCCATTCATATGCAACACGGCATCATTGCCTGGCTCATCATCGGCGCAATCGCAGGCTGGCTCGCTGGCGTTCTTGTCAAAGGCGGCGGCTTCGGATTGTTCGTCGATATCATCGTCGGCATTGTCGGCGCGTTCATCGGCGGTTGGCTTGCCGGCGTGCTCGGCATTCATATCGGGGCTGGCATCATCAGCTCGATCATTACCGCCATTGTCGGCGCGGTCATTCTGCTCTTCATCATCCGCCTCGTGCGACGAGCGTAGCGAATTCACGCTATCAATGAAAAACGGGAGCACCGTTGCCGGTGCTCCCGTTTTGTTTTGTGTGCTTCTGGTACGCGAGCGCCTTCGGCCTTATGCGTTCGCAGCGAGTCCGCCCGTCGCTTCGGGCAGCATCGAACCCGTTTGATTGAAACGCAGATGCATTTCATATGCGCGCGCGAGATCGTGCGGCGTCTGGCCGCCGATCCTGAGTGCGTCGCGGTAGTAGTCGCGCAGCAGGTCGCGATACAGCGGATGCGCGCAACGCTCGATCACGAGGTTCGCACGTTCGCGCGGCGCGAGTCCACGCAGATCGGCCAGGCCCTGCTCGGTGACGATCACGTCCACGTCGTGCTCGTTGTGATCGACGTGCGGCACCATCGGCACGATGCTGGAAATGCGGCCGTCCTTCGCAATCGCCTTGGTCGCGAAGATCGCGCACGACGCATTGCGCGCGAAATCGCCCGAGCCGCCAATGCCGTTCATCATGTGCGTGCCGCCCACGTGCGTGGAATTCACATTGCCGTAGATGTCGCATTCGAGCGCGGTGTTCAGCGCGATCAAACCGAGGCGGCGAATCACTTCCGGATGGTTGCTCACTTCCTGCGGACGCAGCACGAGCTTGTCGCGATAGCGGTCGAGTTCGGCGAGCACCTGCGCCTGGCGTTGCGCGGAAAGCGTCATCGAGGCGCCCGAGGCGAATACCATCTTGCCGGAATCGATCAGATCGAACGTCGAGTCCTGCAATACTTCGGAGTACATCGTAAGCGCGTCGAACGGTGAATCCACGAAACCCGAAAGCACCGCGTTCGCGATCGTGCCGATGCCGGCCTGCAGCGGCGGCAGTTGTGCGCTCATGCGGCCGTGCTTCACTTCATGCTGCAGGAATTCGATGAGGTGGCCGGCAATGCGCGCGGTTTCTTCATCGGCGGGGAGCACGGTCGAGGGGCTGTCCGACTCGTTCGTGATGACGATGGCGGCGATCTTCTCGGGCGGAATCTCGATGGCGGTCGTACCCACGCGGTCCTGCGGACGGACGATCGGCAGCGGATCGCGATGCGGGCGGCGGCCGGGAATCCACACGTCGTGCAGGCCTTCGAGCGCAAGCGGCTGCGCGAGATTGATCTCGACGATCACTTTCTCCGCGAGAATCGCGAAGCTCGCCGAATTGCCGACCGACGTGGTCGGCACGATCGCACCGGTTTCCGTGATCGCGGCGGCTTCGATGATCGCGAGATCGAGTTTCCCGAGCAGGTTCGCGCGCAGCATCTCGACGGTTTCCGAAAGATGCTGGTCGACGAACATCACTTCGCCGCGGTTGATCGCCTTGCGCAGCGTGGCGTCCACCTGGAACGGCAGACGGCGCTCGAGCACACCCGCTTCGGTCAGCATGCGATCGACGTCGTGGCCGAGCGAGGCGCCCGTCATCAGCGTAATGCGCAGCGGTTCTTTCTCTTCGCGCGCACGGCGCGCCAGTTCGAGCGGCACGGCCTTCGTGTCGCCCGCGCGCGTAAAGCCGCTCGCGCCGACGCGCATGCCGTTGCGCACGAGTTGGGCCGCCTCGGCGGCCGAAGTGATTTTCCCGCGCAAGGCGGCACAACGAATACGGTCTTCGTACATCAAAGTCTCCACAAACTCTCTGATCGCCTGGTGCCTATTTTCAGGTCTTGCATCGGCGGTCGTGCACTGCGGGTTTCACAAAACACTGTTGCAGTGTTTCGTGCAGCCACAATGCGCAAAGCCGCGGCGCCCTTTTGAAGGCGTCGCGGCACAAGATTTCAGCGTGCGCCTGCACATGGCTGGCGTGCTCTCGATCTCAGCTACCGAAATAAATATTGCAGAAGCTGACCGGGCCGACGCATTCATCCTTCTTTGCCGGCTTTACGATTTCGCGGTGGGCGGGCGCTTGCGCTACCTGCGGGGCAGCGGACTGCGCAACCTGCTGGGGGACGCTCGCTGCCGGTGCTTCGTTCTGTGCATAAGCAGCGGCGGCGGCAAACAGCGAACAGGCAACAACAGCGATCTTCAGGGACTTCATTTTACTCTCCAGTGCTAACGGGTACTGCGAAGCAGTGATGTGACTGTATGACTCAGGGTCGAATAGATTAAGGAGGCGGGGTGGAAGGCATATTTCCAGACTGCAGCAAGATCGCGCGGGGCCCGCATTTTCATTGTGTTTTCAACGATCTGCGCGGCGCCAGCGTACGGCGTGCGCGGCGCGCCAGCGGCCCGAGCGGCGCGTCGCGGTCGAGCAGCGCGCTGCGGATGAAGTGCAGATGACTCAGCAGCCGTTGCGTCTCGTGCCGCCGTTCCCGCTCGTGATGCACGGTGGCGAGCGCCTCCTGGGCGATCCAGGTCGCCGCGCGCACAGCGCTGAGCGCGTGGTCGAGCGCGACCCCGTCCGGGTTCTCGAAAAGGTGCGCGATGTCCTCCTGAACGCGCGCGAGAGCCGCAGGCCAGCGCGCGTCATGACGGTCGAGCCAGGCTGCCGCGTGCGCCTCGTTGCGCAGATCGACCACGGCGTGCCCGACTTCGAGCGTCACGAGCATCCAGCGCAGCGCACGCCGGTGCGCCTGGCGGCGCCCGTTCAGCAAGAGCCTCAACTGATGCATCAGATCGTGCGTACCGGACTGGAAGCGCTGCCCGAGGCCATCCAGTTCCCCATGGCAAGCCAGCACGACCTGTCCGCGCAACGACACGCACATGCGCTCGACGAGCCAGTTCATGTGCGGCGGAAACACCACCGCGAAAGCGAGCGAAGCGACCAGCATCGCGGCAACGACAGCGATGCCGTTGTTGACCAGCAGATCCGGCGTGTAGACGATCACGTTGTCCGGGCCAGCCAGCAGGCAGAAGAACACCGAGAAACCGACGCCATAGCCCGCTATTCGCGAGCGCGTGGCGAGAAAAGCGCCGATGGCGAGCACCGGAACGAGTGTCGCGCAGAGCAGCGGAAAGCCATCGACATTGGGATAGACGTAGCAGGTGAAGAGATAGCCCGTCACGGCGGCAAAGCCCGCGCCGACCGCCATCTGCACGGCCATGCGCGATGCGTTCGGCGACGACGACGTGAGCGCGCACGTGAGCGCGGCCGCGATCATCGCGAGGCCGCCGCTCGGCCAGTCGGTCTCGACCCAGAACCAGCCCAGCGCCGCCACCACCACGGCGGTGCGCACAAAGGTGAACGCCACCACGTACCAGCTCGTGCGGGGCACGTAGCGCGCGGCGCGCGGCTCCTGTGCAGGACGCGCCTCCATGAGCGAGGCCCACGAGCGGCTGTAGCGCACGATCTCGGTCGTGAAGCGATAGATGAGTTCGGCCGAGGTGTCGAAGTCGGGCAGCGCATCGGGCAGCGCGTGTTCGAGCGGCCGCCGCGTCTCGCGCACATGACGCGGCAGCGTGCGCTGGAAGGCTTCGAGTCCGTCGGCGAGCCGCCGCGCATAAGCGCGATCGCTTTCGTTGCGGCTCGGCCGCTGTGCGAGCAGCGCGGCTAGCTCGCTGAAATACGGCGCGAGCGGTGCGATCGCCGCGTCGCTCCAATGCAGTCTTTTGAGCAACTGACGCAGCGCGTGCAGCCGCGCGCAGGCATCCATGAATTCGGAATTCAGGCGCGAAAGCAGGCCGCTGCGCGAGCGCATCGTCGGATCTTCGAAAGATGAGAAAGCGCGCGTGGCCTCGAAGCCGACGACATCGTCGACGAGACTCGCAAATCGCCCTTCGAATGCGCCCCTTTCGAGCCGTCCAGCCAACACCGCCGCAGCGAACGCAGTAAAATTGAAATAGCGTGAGCACAGGGTGCGATCGAGCAGCGAGCCCGACTGCCGGGGCACGATCACCGCGCTGACCATGCCCGAGCAAAGAATGCCAACGGCCACTTCGGCGCCGCGACCAAGTGCGGCGAGAAAGAGACCGTTGGGCTGCATCACGAGCGGAATGCCGATCAGCGCTGCCGTGTAGCCGGCAAGCACGAAACCGTACCAGCGAAAATGGCGATTCCTCATGGCGGCGGCCGTACATACGGCTACCCACCCCGTCATCCCGAGTATGTAGAGTTCGGGCTGCTGGACGAACACGGCGCCCAGCACGACCGCCGCGACCATTCCCACCGCAGTGCCGACGATGCGATAAAAGCTCTTGGCGAACACCATGCCCGAGAGCGGCTGCATCAGCACGAACACCGTCGTCATCGCGATGCGCGGCTGCGGCAGGTCCAGCAGCATGGAAACGCCCATGGCAAGCAAGCCGGCCGCGACCGTTTTCAGCAGATGAATCCAGATCGCGCCGTCGCTGGCCTGCCAGTCGCGCAACGCCCGTCTGGCGGCGCGCCATATGATCTCCGCGCGCCGACGCGAGTCGAACGCTCGATGTATCGCAGGCTGGCGGCTCATGACAAACGCTCGGGCTGTTTCGAAGACAGGGGCCGATTGTAGGAGCGTCATTGCGCCGTATTAATGGGACGCGTGGGGAACCTCCGTTCCAGATCACTCAACAATGGCGTGCCCCGACAGGCGGACAATATCGTTTCTGTACCGAACAAGAAGGTTAAGAAGGTCTGATGGATACGTTACAAAACATGCGGGTGTTCGTGCGCGTCGTGGAAGCGGGCAGCTTCACGGCCGCGGCTCAGTCGCTGGACTCGACGACCGGCGCGATGTCGCGCGCAGTGTCGGAACTCGAAGCGCATTTGCGCACCCGTCTGCTCAACCGCTCGACACGCCGGCTTGCGCTCACGCCCGCCGGCGAGCGGTATCTCAAGCGCTGCTCGCAGATTCTCGCGGATGTCGATAGCGCGGAAGAAGAAGCGAGCTGCGCGCACGAACGCCCGGTCGGAGCGCTGCGCATGCACAGCTTCGCGAGTATTGGTCAGCAGTACGTGCTGCCGGCGATCTCGCGCTATCGCGCACTGCATCCCGAAGTCACTGTCGAGCTGACGCTCTCGCAACGCATGCCGGATCTCTTCGAGGGCAGCAGCGACGTCTCGGTGGTCACGGCGTCATCGCTGCCGAATTCCGATCTCGTTTCGCATCAGCTGGGTTCGACGTACAGCATTCTGTGCGCGTCGCCCGGGTATGTGCATACGCACGGTGCGCCGCGCACACCCGCCGATCTGTCGCATCACGACTGTCTGATTCTCAAATCGCCGGCGTTCCCGGCCCATGAGTGGACGCTCGAGGGGCCCGAAGGCAGTGTCGAGATGCAAGTGGACGGGCCGGTGCAGGTGAATATTGCGGAATCGCTCGCCGTGGCGATACGCGAGGGCATGGGGATCGGGATGCTGCCGGTCTACGCGGCAATAGAAGGATTGCATAACGGTACGCTCGTGCGCGTGCTGCCGCAGCACAAGCTGCAAAAGACGAACGTGTACGCACTCTATCCGTCGCGCAAATTCGTCGACGCAAAAACCAAGACGTGGGTGGAATTCCTGCGCGCGCATCTGCCGCAAGTCATCGAGCGCGACCTGGCCCTGCTTGAAGAGCTGACTCAAGAGCAGCTTGCGGACGTCGCAGAAGAGGTTGCTTTGGCGAAGGACGCCGCGGTCGCAGCAGCTGTGCAGAAAGCGGCGCAATAAGCCTGCGCTTGCGTTGCGCGAGCGGGTTAATGCAAAAAGCCGTCCACTGGACGGCTTTTTTGCTTGCTGCTTCTAAAGCGTAAACGCCAGAACCCCGGTGCTCTTTCGGAGACACCGGGGTTCTGGACGTTACAGCATAAGGAGCCTGACGATTACCTACTTTCACACGGGCAATCCGCACTATCATCGGCGTGGAGCTGTTTCACGGTCCTGTTCG